>NZ_LATL02000349.1 GCF_000972705.2 Limnoraphis robusta CS-951
TGAAATTACAGGTACTCGATACATTAAGATAATTCTCCTTTTAAAGGAGTAGTAAGTCCCCTCGACTACCGTTAGCAAGATGTCCATTCTTAATGCACTTAAAACAAATAAGTTTGCAGATAATCCAGGCTGGGGAAGTACCTAGAAGTGCGTACCAGCTAACGGCTTATAGTCTATTCAACACAACGCGGAGAAATTTGCTTTTCTCAATCCCCGTCCGCGGCGAAGCAGGGCGGGGTTATTGAACATAGTAATTGCGTCAGTTCCCAAAGTCGGAAAACCTAACCCGCTCAACCCGGAATTCCTCTGTAGGAATTCCGATATTTTTTGCGGGCTGATAGTAAAGTCTAGCGAGAAAAGATTAGGAAACTTCGCCCCCGACAACCACATTGCGAATTCTTAAACTAGGTCCTCCACAACCCACAGGTAAACCATTTTGTCCGCCTTTTCCACAACCGCCAGATTCATCCCAATAAAAATCATTTCCAATGGCTTCAATATCCGCTAAGGTTGTGAATACATTGCCAGATAAGGTGACATCTCGTACAGGTTCAGCTAGCTTCCCATTGCGAATCATCCAGGCTTCACCCGCACTAAAGGTAAACATTTCACCATTGGTCATTCCGCCTAACCAATTGCGTGCATAAACCCCTTCCTTGACTTCACTGAATAAATCTTCAACTGCTGTATCTCCTCGTTCGATCCAAGTATTCGTCATCCGAACCAGAGGCGGATAATGATAATTTATACAACGAGCATTTCCAGTCGGAGTTTCTCCTAACTTTCCGGCGGTTTCTCGAGAGTGCAGACGACCCACTAACGCCCCATCTTTAATTAATTGCGTTGTTGTTCCTGGGGTTCCTTCATCATCGTAAAAATAGCTTCCGCGATGTCCAGGCGGTTCCGCCCCATCAAAAATTTGCAGGTTTTTCGGCCCAAACTGACGCCCTAATGTCATCACTTCCAATAAATCAGGATTTTCATAGGTCATGTCCGCTTCCGAAAGATGACCAAAGGCTTCGTGAACAAATAAACCTGTTAAAATCGGATCAATCACAACGGTGTAGGTATTTCCCTTAACCGGAGGAAGCGCCAAGGAATTCACCGCCCGTTGCGCTGCACTCTGAACTTGATCATCAAGCTGAGTTAAATCTTCATAGGCGCGACGTGATCCGGTGGTTTCCCGTCCTGTTTGTACGGTTTCCCCATTCCGCGCGGTGGCGGCGAAGCGCATTTCCATATCTACCCAAGCTTGTTCGAGGACAGTTCCTTCAGAAGTCGCCAGGAGAATGCGTTGGGTGCTGTCACTATACCGAACGGAAATGGTGGTAATTCGGGAGTCAACACTCCGTAGAATGTGACCATAGCGATCGCAAAGTTCTTTTTTCTGAGCGAGGGGAACTTGACGGGGATCGGTTCCAGTTAGGGGCAAAATGCGAGTTTCTTGTACAATCGGAATCGGGGCGAGGAGGGTTTCTTCTTCTCCAATTAGTTTCGCCGCAGTCATCGCTTCACAAATGCGTTCTTCTAGCCCTTCGAGTCGATTAAAACTGGCAAAACCCCAACCGCCTTTGTGACAGGCGCGAACTTGTCCACCAATAGAGAGTCCTTCACTTAGAGTTTCAATGCGATCGCCTCTTAATAAAATATCGGTTTCTTCCGCTTCTTCGACTCGAATTGCTAAATAATCAACCTGAGTACGGTAGCGTTCTATTAAATCACCCAGTAAATTTTTCAGATCCGTGAGCAAGGTCGGCATAATTTGCTGCAACGTTGACAGTATGTTTCTACTATTTTGTATCAGACTAGGGGTATTAAGTGATGGGGTGATGGGGAATGCTGTAGGGGAGGGTTATTGATCATAGACAGACATTTAAGGCGCACTCGCGAGTGCGCCCCTACAACATGGGTGACTGAAAAGGGGCGGGGTTATCTAAGTTATTTTTGGGTCAGATAGATCATTGCAGAACCCGCCCCTACAGCGCTGTTCCCTGTAAAAGCGGTGATTGCGACTAATTGGTTCGGTTCTACGAATCTCTAAGACGTTCAAATTAGATATCCTGAGAGTCATATAGGACGTTAAGAATGTTGAATTATAGCGTCGAAGGTTCAGTCTTCCAACTTCTATATTAAAAGTTTATATCGGCTAGGCTGGAATTAAGTTAACAATGAAATTTTTGCAGTTTCGAGGAAAAAGGCAGGAGATGACTGTGAACCAGCTTCTACCAACGATTAGTGAAATTTTAGCGCGTGAAGGGTTAGAGGCTTCTTTTGATGTACAACGGATGACCGGAACCGCTTCCGAGTCTAATCCTTACACAGTTTATTATGCCAGTAAACAACGACTTAAAGCTGAACGGGAGTGGTGTGGTGCTGTCAATGCACTCAATCAACTCCTTAGACAAGTGATTATACAACAAGGTCGGGAGCGATCGCGGGCTGATTATTCTGAAGTGAGAAAAAAAGATTTGACTGCTGTTGAGGAAAAACAGAGGTTAATTCTCGATAGACTCCCACCAACTGATAAAACGCCTCAAGCTTTAGAATTTTCGGCTTGTCAGGGATTAGTGGTGTCTGGCCCGTCTCCGATTTTAATTCATCCGGCGCTAGCGTTGAATTTTGCGACGCAAGTTTTTATTCCTCAGATACCGGGTTGGGAAGGCTTTTCAGTACCAACTCAACAAACATTACCTTTACTTCCGACTTCTGAAGGATGTTCGGCTTCGGTTCCCCCAACTTTTGCGTTTCCGCTACTACGAGAAGATCCGCAAGCCAGTGAACCGTTTTGTATTGTATTAACCTCTCGGTTTAGTTTAGTGATGGTTTTGGGGGAAGATAGCAAAGGTTGTCCTGCGTTTCAATTTTCTTTTGATCCCGATGTCGTTAAACAAGCGTTAGAATTATTGCGCCAGAGAACACAGTCTATTGATTCTCAAGCTGATTTGAAGTCTTCTGATGGAATCGCTTTGACGGCGGTATTTGACAGTTGGATCGAAAAATTTACTCCTGTTGAACCCAGCTACAAAACCGTGATGGAATTCTCTCGTTTACTGTTAGAAAATTTACCGTTAGACTCAGAAAAACCCCGGCAAGCGGTGAAAATGCTGAGTCCGGCTTCTAAACCTAAATCTAAGTCTCAAGCGATTTTTGTAAACGTCTGTGATCCTCAACATTCTAACGGTCATTTACCCAACAATTCAACCGCTTGTGAGGGGAATTTTGATGCTTCTCAGGTTGAATTGCTACAAGCGATCGCCCATGAAGTTCGTACACCGCTAGCAACGATTCGCACGTTAACTCGATTATTATTGAAGCGTCAAACTTTAGATCCAGAAACGGTTAGAAAACGCTTAGAGATGATTGATCATGAGTGTACCACACAAATTGATCGGTTTAATCTAATTTTTCGAGCCGTTGAGTTAGAGTTATCACAAGTTAAACAAGACACTGAAAATCCGACCCAAAAATCTTCTGTTCAACTCACGCCGATGTCGTTAGGAGATATCTTTCAAAGTAGTCTCCCGCGTTGGCAAAAACAAGCGACTCAACGCAATCATACTTTAGAAGTGAGTTTACCTCAAAAGCTGCCCCATGTTGTTAGTGATCCGACGATGTTGGATCAAGTTCTCACGGGAGTGATTGAGAATTTTACTCGCAGTTTACCATCAGGAAGTCATATTCAAGTGGAAGTTCGTCTTGCTGGACATCAGTTAAAATTGCAACTAGAATCTCAATCTAAATCTCAGCCAACTTGTCCGTTTGGAAGTGCGGCTAAGTCTTCTCTGAAGTCACTTGGGCCGTTATTAATGTTCCAGCCTGAAACGGGGGCGTTAAGTTTAAATATGGCGGTTACAAAGAATCTATTTGAGGCGCTTGGCGGTAAATTAGTGGTGCGTCAACGACCCCAACAGGGTAAAACAATGACGATTTTCTTACCGTTAAAAAGTTAAACTTCTTCTGTTGGATGTGTCAAATTCCTAAATTTATTTTTCATTGAATTAACTCACCTCAAAGAGAAAGAAGAAAAACCACTAAGACACAGAGACACAAAGAGAAATTTTTCTTGAGATTTGTGTCTTTTTTTTGACTAATATTGAGGGTTTAGCAAATCTAAGAAACCCGGTTTCTAACTCGTGATGGTTTGGCACATCTTGCGTGTTCTTGGTGCGATAACATTAGGATCTACACCATAATATTTTGCGGCTTTCGACATATCTAACTGCAATAATTCTTCATTTTCTAGTTTTATTTTCTTTCTGGGTTTTTTAGATTTAATCTTCAATAATTTAATAATTTCAGCCGCAACAGCTTGGGCGAGTAAAGGCGGAACTGAGTTGCCAATTTGTCGAAAACCGTGCCATTTTGTGACATGAAATCTAAACCAGTCGGGGTAAGAATGCAGTCTAGCGGCTTCTCTGACGGTTATACATCGAGGGGTAAATGGATGAATGGGACGCGGGGAAGTATGAGCGCCTCTATTTGTAGGAGTTCCCGCCCTTAAGGTATTACATAAACCGTCTGGATGAAGTTTATGAAATCGGCTAATGGGTTCTGTTTTTCCGGGTGGTGTTTCTGCAAATCTTTTAATAGATTCTAATGTGTGTTCGGTTCTTAAACTAGAGGTGAGTCGTTGAGAATTATATTCACGAGGATAGGAATAGTCCTGTTTATTTTTCATCATTCCTCTCAATATTTTACCATAGATACTGGCTTTAGAGAAACGAACATCAGCCCAATCTTGTTGGGTTAATTCGGGATAATTTTCTACTTCGGGTAAGTCTTGTAAGGCTTCTCTAACGGTGGGAGTTTGGGGAAGATGAGCATAACATTTTGGGACTTTAGAATGAGGAGGTTGAGAGGTTGCTTCAGGATAACGAGGTAAAGCCAAATCTGCTCGACATCCTAATAAAAATAACCGTTCTCTATTCTGAGGAACGCCATAATAAGCTGCATTTAAAACTTGGTAGGGTTGCTGAACTTTATAACCGTAATCTTCAAGTTTATGAATCAATTCTTGAATAAACATCTGATGGTTTCCTGATGCCATCCCTTTGACATTTTCTAAAACAAAAAATTGGGGTTGGAGTTCAGCGACTATTCGCACAAAATGAAAAACTAACAAATTTCGAGGATCTTCTAACAAACGTTTTCCGATCAGTGAAAATCCTTGACAGGGTGGCCCACCAAATACAACGTCTATTTCTTGATTTTGAATACCAGAATTATATCGAATAAATTGACCGGAAATTGTGCTAACATCTTGACATAAAATTGACCATAACGGAAAATTATATTGGTGAACTGCACAATGAATCGGATCGATTTCAACGGCGGCGAGAACGTCAAAACCCGCCTGTTCAAAGCCGAGTGTCATTCCACCCGCTCCCGCAAATAAATCAACAGCAATAGGTCTTGTTTTGACGGGTGTAAGCTGATCTGGCATGATTGAAATTAATGATCGAGATCTCACAGGTAAGGTTGATTATAACATCATCGTAAGATCAGAATCTGTAGAGTCGAACTATTCCTAATTATAAATTGACTGATGGATAATCACAGTAACCACAAACAAGCCGGGGAATTTGTTCATCAGATGAGTGTACAGCGTCGTCACAAGGCGATGCGTTTTTATTTAATTGCGTTGGGTTTTGTTGTCGCAGTTTTGTTGATTATTGTACTATTTAAACCCTTGAGTTTGGGATTTTTACTGGGTTTAGTCGGAGGAGTTTCAGCTTATTACTTTTGGAAAAAAGGTGAATATTGGATGAGACGTTCTGATCAAGCTTTAGTAGGTGCAAAAGCGGAACGGGAAGTCGAAGTCATTCTTCAGCTTTTAACGGGTAAAAATTGGAAAATTGAATACAATCTTCGTTTAAAACGAGGGGGAGATGCGGATGTCGTTTTATGTTCACCTCAAGGAAATTGGTATGTGATTGATGTGAAGTCTCATAAAGGGATTATTATTCGTGAAAAAAATTATCTCAAACGGGTAAAGGGTCGTCAGGTTTATGATTTTAATGAGGGAAATTTGTTAACGAAAGTTCGCGGTCAAGCGGCGGAGGTGGCCAAACTAAAACAAGCCCAATGGGTTACACCTATATTATGCTTTACCCAAGCTAAGGTTAAGATTTCCAAAAATTATATTAATGGCATTTATATTGTTGAGAAGACTGACTTAATCCGAATTCTAGAAAAACTAGGATGAGCAATTTATAGGGATTTCAGATTGTTGTAATTTAATCCGTCTCATTAGTAACAATCATCAAAATAACTCTGTGAGATTATGTAAAGTTAGTTCACTTTTAGTTTCACAAGTTGCAATTCTATTTGCTCAGAGGATGAAATCTATTTTAGCATCGGTACATTGAAGAGATGAGAAAATAGGATTATAATGTCAGAATATGTCGTGAACTAAAAGCCTCAAATCCTGCGAACCCATGATGCGGTGACGCTACAATTTCAGCAAAGCCAACCTCAAACGGGAGGATTTTCCGATGAACTCCGAGACTGCAACTTTTCCGACGACAGAAAATTTCATCAAAATGGATGATGCTGTAGGGGCATTATTCAAAGGGATGGCTCGTTATCCTCTATTGAAAGGCAGTGAGGAAATCGAACTCGCCCGACAGATTAAAGCGTTAGTGACGCTTGAGGCGTTACAAGAGGAATTAAAAAATCAACTGGGAAGATGTCCGAAAAAGACAGAATTAGCAGAGGCGGCGCAATTGAGTGAAGCTGAAGTCAATCATCAGTTTCATCAAGGTATCATCGCCAAACAGAAAATGATCAGCTCGAATTTGCGATTGGTGGTTTCGATTGCCAAACGTTATATTAATAGAGGTGTTCCGTTCCTGGATTTGATTCAAGAAGGCGCATTGGGGTTAAACCGAGCCACTGAAAAATTTGATCCCGATAAAGGATATAAATTCTCCACCTACGCTTATTGGTGGATTCGTCAGGGAATTACCCGCACCATTGCTAATCAAGGACGAACGGTTCGTCTTCCGGTTCATGTGGTTGAACAACTCAATAAATTACAAGGAATCCATCAAGATTTAAGACGAAAACTGCGTCGAAAACCGACAGAAGAGGAACTAGCTGAAGCATTATCGATTTCCCCTCAACAACTGCGTCTGCTTGAACAAGTGCGTCGCAAATCTTTGTCTCTCAATCATCGGATTGGTTCGGAAGAAAATTCAGAATTAATGGATTTACTCGAAGACTATGAAACCCTTTCTCCCGAATCACGAATTAATGAATTGATGATGCGACAAGAGTTGCTGGAAGTGTTACGTTCGGTTTTAAATGAACGAGAACAAGATGTTTTATCCCTGCGTTATGGTTTAGCGACAGGTGTAGCTTACACTTTAGAAGAAGTGAGTGGGATGTGTAGTATCTCTCGGGAGCGAGTGCGCCAAATTCAAGCAAAAGCCATGCGAAAATTACGCCGTCCTCATGTAGCTGAACGGTTAAAAGGTTGGATTAAGTAAGATTGGGGATTGGGTTCGCGAACATTTTGAATTATCATAGGAGAACTGACGGTTTGTCAGCAGAGATTCTATCTGTTTGAGCGAACCAATCCTCTCTAGGTTTTACAATGTCTTCAGGCTTGATTTTGCGTTTTGCGACACCCGATGATGTTCCCGCTATTTTTGAGTTAATTAAAGCCCTAGCTGAGTATGAGAAATTATCTCATCAGGTGAGTGGTAGTGTTGAAGAGTTAAAGCAACATCTGTTTGGTGAACATCCCTATGCTGAGGTGGTGTTAGCGGAGTTAGAGGAAAAAGCGGTTGGTTTTGCTCTATTTTTCCATAACTATTCTACCTTTTTAACGCGACCAGGACTTTACCTAGAAGATTTATTTGTATTACCTGAATATCGCCGTCAAGGAATTGGTAAAGCCCTGATTGTTTATGTAGCCAAGTTAGCGGTATTGCGCGGTTGTGGACGCTTAGAATGGAGTGTTTTAGACTGGAATCAACCTGCAATTGATTTCTATAAATATATGGGTGCCTCTATCCTCGAAGATTGGCGAATTTGTCGGGTGACAGGTGAAGCCCTCACTCAACTCAGTAACACAAAAAGTTAACCGTCTTTCCTCTGAATTAGCGGTTAGTTTCCTCCAAAAAACCCTGCATATAGTCATATTAACGAGAAATAGGATTAGATTCTATCCAGAAAGATTAGAGGGAGAAATCATTATCATCGCAGGTGACGAAACAGAAGAACCTATCCCCCAACTCCTCTTATACGAGGTTAGGGGAGACATTTCCCTCCTTTTAGGGGGGACTGAGGGGGGTAATTCCACCTCAGCAGTTCAGAAACAAGTTCATTATTAATTAGCTGAAAATCGCTTTATTCCTCAGAATTACATTGATTTGGGAGAGGTTGAGGTTGACGCTGAACTCCCGTTTTTGTTGGGTCATAACCCACTAATATAACATCTCCTTTCTCATCTCTTATCCATCCCCTCGCCGGAACAATAGTTCTAGAATCAACAGTATTATTATCCCGTTTTTTTGATTGTTGTTGACGACGTTGGGAGGAACGATTAACTGAAGGAGTCACAGGTTCAATCAGAGACAATTCCAACTCGGGAACTGCAAATAAATCTTGAGTTGGGTTGAATGCAATACCGCCTCGTCCAGTAATAATAAATTGACTGTCTCCTCTTTGTTTGCAGGGGTCTTGAGCGATTAATGCAGCAGGGTCAACAACTTCAACTTGAGTTGATTCTGGCGGGTCAAAATTGAGAGTATCATCAATAGAAAGTTCTCCAGCAGCATTAATAATACTATTTTGAGATTGTAAAACTGCTAATTCGGCACTTTCCAAAGGACGAATATTAATATTACTCCCTCCCGTTGGGTCAAACGCACTGGTAACAATTTGACTGTTTTCTAACAATACTAAAAAATTTGAATTAATATCAATATTTCCATCAAACGTTTGACCGCTTTGACTTCCTGCGGCAGAAATTGCGCTTTGACGCCGCACGCTAATATCGGGTGAATTGATAGTAATATTTCCCCCCTGACCCGTAATGGATTCTGCTTCCAAACGTCCTTCATTTTCTAGGCGAACTTGGGAAGCACTCACGTCTATATTTCCGGGATTACCTCTACTACTCTGACTACCTACTAAAATAGCAGATTGATTTCTAACTGTTAATTGTTCAGCATCAATCGTTACCGTTCCTCCATTACCCACCCCCGTTTCAGAAACTATTGCACCAATAAAAGAATTACCTATTAATTCAATAGTTTCGGCTTGCAAGTTGATCGGCCCTGCATCTCCAATTCCGAAAGCTGCTGTAGACAAGAAAGCTTGATTGCTCACAGTTAAACGTCCGGTTTCAATAATGATATTTCCACCATTTCCTATAGCTCCTTCTTGTCCAACAGTAGCGTTAATTGATGTTCCTTCCCCATCAATAACAACTGATTCTGAGGCTTGAATGAAGACCGTTCCTCCTCGGCGATTTTGGGGTATTTCAACAGAAGTGATTTCGGATTCATTGGGTAAGAGAACTCCTGAAAAAATTCTAGAATTATTCAGCACTCTAATTTGTTCGGTTTCAATAGTAATATCTCCTCCATTACCCGCACCATCCGTTCCACTAGAAATAAACACCTGATCATCAAATAACACCTCTTGAGCTTGTATACTAATTGAACCTGAAGAACCCGTTCCCGAACTATCAGTACGAATTGTTACTCCATCTGTGGCGATTAATTTCTGTGCGGTAATTGAAATATCTCCGGCGTTGCCTCCTTTACCCGCTTGAGCGACAATTCGACTACCCAGTGTGGATGGTTCTCCTGTAAATGAAGTAATAATCGTTTGAGTTCCTCTACCGCTAATTTCGAGAGTATTGGCACGAATATCAATTGAACCCGAACTGCCTACATCTCCTGAAAAAGTTGATATCTCTGCTCCGTTGAGAATTCTTAATTGGTCTGCTTCGAGTGTGATACTTCCCACGCTACTACCGCTAAATACTGTATTAGTAGATGTTTCGTCTGGTATCCTATTTGTTGACACAGCAATTGCACTGGGAAATATTATCTCTCCATTTTTACTGGAAAATCTTCCATCTCCAATTAATTCTACATCAGAAGCTTGAATATTGATAGAGCCAGCGCTACTGCCGTTTACACTACTTACTGATATACGACCTCCATCTCGAATGGTTAATCGTCCGGTTTCTAAATTAAGAGTTCCTGCGGTTCCTTCACCATTTGTAAAAACAGTTAAGCCGCTTCTTGAGGAGCGTCCATCAATATTCAACTGTCCCGTTATCTCCACTTCATTGGCTTTGACTTGTACCAAACCTGAACTCCCCCTTCCCAAAGCAGAAGTTCCTATTTCTCCTCCCTCTCGAATTGTGAGTTTATTTGTGGTGATGAAAACGCTTCCTGCCCTTCCTTCTCCACGATTACTCCCTGTTAATATATCGCTAAAAATCGCAGTTATATCTTCAGGATCAAAAGAGGGTTCTGTACCAAATTCAACGGACTCTGGATCAAGTTGAACGGGACTTCCTCCCCTAACTTCAATAGATTCTGAAGCATTAATAATCACATCTCCTGCTTGTCCGGTATTGAAGCTACTAGCAAAGATAATACCTCCATTCCGAACGGCTAATCTGGGAGTATTAATAATAACGCTTCCTGCGCTGCCACTACCAAATGTTCGGGTATTAATTTGACTCCTAATACCACCCGATGATACGCCTATTATTTCTATAGACTCGGAAGCGTTAACGGTTATATTTCCTGTTGAA
This sequence comes from Limnoraphis robusta CS-951, assembly GCF_000972705.2. Next base: position 10,787 of record NZ_LATL02000349.1, read on the forward strand.
CCTGTTGCTTCTTCTTCTCGGATAGTCAGTCGAATATCAGCACCATCTTGAAGGACTAAATTTCCAGTATCAATCGTAATATTTCCAATGCTACCCGTTCCAGAATTATCACCCGCTACAATAGAATCTGAAAGATCTATCTGCTGTGCTTTTATCTGAATATTTCCTGCGTTTCCGTTACCGGATGCACTTAAACTAATCTGTCCATTTATTGCATTAAGTGATGAGGTTGAAATTTCAATATTTCCCCCATCTCCAACAGCGTTTTCTCCAACATTGCTGAAAATACCACTATCTGCTAAGTCCACAGAATCGGTTGCAAAAATCGATACTAAACCTGCATTTCCTTGTCCGAATGTACTGCTTGAAATTATCGCTATATCAGTCATTCGTAACTGTCCTGTTTCTATGTAAATATTTCCTCCATTACCCATCCCTGTCTCGTTGACGTTAGCCAAAAAACCACTCCTAAATTCACCATCAGCAGAATTTCCCGTTACCTCAACTGATGCAGCTTGTACCGTTATATTCCCTGCGTTTCCTTGTCCAAAAGTGTTAGTAACGATTTGCGCTCCTCCTAACAGCAATAAATTCCCTGTATTAATTTCAACTGTTCCACTATTTCCAATTGCACCTTCTCTAACCGTACTAAAAATATTACCATTTAATAATTCAACTGAATCGGTTGCTAATATTGACACGGAACCTGCATTTCCTTGTCCAAAGGTACTGCTTTGAATTATTGCTCCTTCTGTTAATCGTAATTGCTCAGTTTCAATTTCAACTTTTCCACCATTACCAATACCTAGCTCATTAACACCAACAAAAAAACCACTCTGAAATTCACCATCTGGAGAAGTACCCGTTAGCTCAACGGATGCGGCTTTTACAGTTATATTTCCTGCATTTCCTTGTCCAAAAAGAGTAGTATTGAGAAACGCTCCACTATCTATTCTGAGTGAATTAGCCGTTATATTAATGTTTCCAGGCTGACCGATTGCATCAAAATCAATAACGTTTCTAATCGAACTTTCTGTACCTGTTATCAAAACATTTTCTTGAGCATTAATATTAACATCTCCGCCTTGTGCTTCCCGAAAACCTAATCCATCATCAATTCCTACCCGAATAACGCTATCACCCGATATCTCAACATTTCTCGCATTAATATTAACGTCTCCGCCTCCATTTCCACGAACGTTAATTTCTGATTCATTGGTTAACGCTACATTTCCCCGTTGAATATTATCGGGAAATTGAAGAATGGGCGTATTGCCATTCGCCCCTACATTTGTTAATTCAATAATTCCCGGTTCAGATAAACCCCCCAATTGAATTCGACTACCCGGAGAAATTGCAAAGCCTCCATCAAATATTACATCTCCGCCTATTAATGCTAAAGTTTGATTTCTGGGAACGTTTAAGCCTTGAGGAATTAGAAATCCTGCATCATTTCTTAACGGACTTTCATCCAACCGAACAAGTTGTGGTAACGTTTGATTAACAATAGCGCCTGGATTTTCTCGAATATTCAAACCCAACGGCATATTTATCGTTAATAATGGCGGTGCTTCGGGGTTACTGGCTGCAAATTCAAAGCCATTTTCAAATAAGATTCCATCGGCTGTTGTGGCAAAAAATGAACCGCCTACATCTAACCTGGCGTTTGGCCCAAAGACTATCCCCGCAGGATTAATTAAAAATAAATTGGCATTCCCCAAAACGCCTAATGTTCCGAGGATTTCTGAAATATTTCCCCCGGTAACGCGAGTTAGTATATTGATAATATTATCGGGATTTGAAAAGTAGGCGCCTCGTCCCTCTCTAATATTAAATTCTTGAAAACTATGAAATAAGTTAGACCCGCGAACCGCACCCCCATCGATGCGATCGCTATTAATTCCGCGTATGTTAACATTAGGAGTAACCACCGAATTTTCTGAACCCAGTGTGTTATCGGGGACAATTTGTGCCACAGTTGTCAACGGAGTCAGACTAAAAACTGTTGTTACCGCCGCCACAACCGAAAAGGTAGATAGACGAGAACCCATAAGTTGATCAATAAAGCGATTAAGGATTGATGAAGGCATCAGTTGGATTATAAACTAAAATTCTTGAATTTATCCAAATCAATTTTTGTTATTATAAAATATCGTTTGCTAAATATTTAGGTTGAGGTTGGGAGTATTTTTCCATAAAGAATTTAATTGAGTTTCAATAGTTTTTAAAACTGGTAACTAAATTTAGTTTAAAATTCTGGTTTCAATCAAGTGGTATATTGTGTTAAACACGACTTCAACTTCTATTGCTGCCTTAATTAATCGGGTTAAAATTGTCGATTATCAATTATCAAAAATCTGTTTAACCGTCAACTCTAACTCAGGAAAAGCCAACGACTCAACTCTGTCATCCCCTCGAAATTGCATCACTTCATACTCCCCATCAACCATTGTATAAACCGAAAGCGTCGGAGATTTCGGTTCACCAATAAAGCGCCGACCACCTAAACCCAGATAATCTACAATCCAATATTCTGGTATCCCCATTAACTCATAATCTCCCGCCTTTCTCAGATAATCATTCTGCCAGTTTGTGCTAACCACCTCCACCACTAACCGTACCGAACTCCCCAACGAAATAATAGACTCTTTTTGCCAACGGGGTTCTTTGCTTAACTCCCCTTTATCCAACACAATCACATCCGGTTGATAACCTGATACCAAATCCAACGGTTTCAGCAAACAATCACCGGGGATAGAGTAAGGCAATTGCCTCCGCCTGATTTCAAAATGGATTTCACCCGTAATAAACCCTGTAATATTAGAGTGCGCTCCCGTTCCTAAAGGCATTTCGACAATCCTTCCGTTGTGTAGTTCATAGTTGCAGGTTGCATTTTCTGGATACCAGGCAACAAATTCATCAAAGGAGATAGGTTTAGTAATGGTTTGAGTCATAATAAAAGGGAATGGAAAATCTGGAATGGGGAATCGGGAATAGGATTCTGATATATTTGGGGTTGATTTAATTATCAATTGTCAATTGTCAATTGTCAATGAATCGCCTTAGAAACTCAAGCAATCCTCACTATTATAAACCAATGTGAATTCGGACAGTGGAAACTTATCACCAGTGCAGCCTTAGACGCAGAACTTGCTCAAACTCCCGACCTTGAAAGACTGAAAAATATAAAATCAATCCTGAGTCTTGCTAAAATTAGGGTAAATAGCAGCTAATTATCAATTGTTAATTATCAATTATCAATTATGATTAAAGTGGGACAACTTGAGCGATCAACCCAAAACCGCATTATTAAACTCTTTCAAAACCAACTCGGTTATACTTATCTGGGAAACTGGAAAGACCGAGAAAATAACCGCAATATAGAAGCCCAATATTTAACCCAATGGCTCACCCAGCGAGGCATTAACGACACCCTAATTAACAAAACCCTCAGAGAACTCGATCAAGCCGCCGCCCTTATCAACTCAATAAATCCAACTGTGCGCGGAAAAATTTAATCCAAACCTAAACTCAATTGTAAAGGACGCTGGTTTTTAGCTGTACTCTCATATAAATAATCCAAGCGGTCATAGCGCCCCGTAACCTTAAATTCCAAATTGCATAGATTTAACTGAGCTTTAATTTTTCCTTCAACTGCTACGGGCTTTCTCAACACAGGTAAAGTCTTAATAAACCGATTCGACCAGTCCAGGGTCAGCGCATCGCACTCCCCGGCCGTTAAAAGGGAGGCGATCGCATTGAGAGCGTGTTTCATCGTTGGTACAGATCCCTCGTTGAGCGATGCCAAATAGACCCCAGCCGGATGAGCAGTCAAAGGAACGGGTCCGATCAACTTCAGACTTTGGGAATCTTTAAGATCTATCCTCATGCCCGTAAAATTGGGGGCAAGGGAATCTTCATCGCCCAATTGGATGCTCATTACTCTTTTGAAGTTGCGTTCTCAATATTCATTTTTTCACAAAAAAGACACTTTTGTTCTACGCGAATTACACTTGGGGTGTATTATATTTTTACAGCTTGTAGTATCAAAGGGGGAAGGATTTCGATCTGCAACCTTTAAAACTAATGCAAAAAGAAGATTTACGAGCGCTGACACCATTGATTTTGGGACATATTAACCCTTATGGAACTTTCTAACTGGATTTGGATGAGCGACTGTTGATTGAGTAGAAGGCTCCTTGAAGAAAAAAACGCTCAAAACCTGTAGGTATAAAACTTTCAGTCTTTACGATCGCGGGTGATGTTAGCGATCGCTATTTTTACGCCGACTTAGACATTTTCTCAGCGTTAAATGTGCTGAAAATGATTCTAGGCAAGGAAGGCTACATTATTCCTCTAAATCATCCTGTTCCGTCTCCATTTCCTCATCTTCAATTGCAAATTCGCTAATATAGTCTCGAACAACACGCTCAAAAAAGAGCGGAGCGGGTAAGCTTGACCAATCACTGTAATGGCCGAAACCATAACGTAGGGATTCTACAAGTGCAGCAAGGCGATCGGGATCATCATTTTTTTGTCGCAATGTAACAACAATTTCTAAGGGATTAGGAGTTGGCAATTGTCCCACAAATGGAGGGCGGGTTTCGATACGATGAACTTCCAATCCTGCTTTATTTAAAACTTTATTATTGGAACTACCCGCGTTCTTTACAAGGTAGCAGTGCATAAGTAGTGATGCTATTTTATGTAATCCATTCCGTACAAATAGATGAAAGGCAAATATCACCATTTGTTTAGTGCTACTCTTTACAGAAATTTTGATTTTTGTTGAGCGATAGCAACTTTGTCCGCGCGATTCCTGTTGGAGAGTTTTACGACCTACAGAGAGATAAGCAACACAACCTGTTTGATTAGTTTCGCTTTTTTGATTAGTAGTATTCAATCGAAATAACTCCATTGTACTAGAGGCTGAAGGGATTTCATAGGTTGAAGTTAGTTCTTCTTTTGTTCGCGTATCTTCCAGAAAAGTTTCGGCAAAATATCGCATTTTTTCCTCAATAATTCCTGGGGCAAGGTCTTGGCGAATGCGAACTAGACGTGCGCCTTGCCACTCATCTTGCATCCATTCGTGCTGTTGACCGAGGTTCATTTCATTTGCATTTATCCTGGCATCGGCAAGCCAAGGCCAAAGTTGTACGCAGTTAGAAGAATCAATCATCACTAAGGGTTGATTTCCTTCTTCTACTGAATTAGAAATAATCTGCTTAACAAATTCCATGAAACGAGTTTGACGCACATCTCTTTTATCAGCCAGTTTCACGGGGGAAATTTGGGAGATGAAGGCGATCGCATCGGAAAATTTACTCCAAAGACTGATTTGTAAACTATTCCCTTTCTCATAAGCACAACATAACTCACACTCGCCTGTCTCTACCTTGAGTCGCATCGCCACTGGCAAGAATGTGCTTTCAATAGAACCGCGTTTCCGACCTCTTTGTTTACGAACAATGGTAATTCCAATAATTTCTTTTGGTCTGGCTTCTGCTGGAATGTCTTTTAGGTATTTGTCAACCTTTTCTTTAACACCATCAATGCGACCAGAATGAGCAGAAAGTAAGTCTTTTAAAGCAGCTTGTACTCGATAGAAGAAATTATCAAGTTTGAGAAGTTGTTTCTCTTTAATTGTTTCAATCGGTAGAAGAAACTGTACACAAGAACCAGCGATCTTAGCTAGTGCTTGACGGGTTGAAGGTTTATTCACGCGATCGTCAGGTCGATTGTTTTCGTAAAAGTCCCGCGCCATTACTAAGCAAAAAGTTCGCTGCTTGCGTAAATCAGGTTGTTTAACAGTGGGTTCCCATGCTTCAATTCGGTGACGCGATCGCTCTTTGGCTTTCAACTTTGCACCATCTAATAATTCTCTTGGCCCATGAGTCTTTGCTGGCAAACGATTAGCTATGAGTTTGATCGCTCCACCCCAAAGAAGGCTAATTATTGCTTTTAGCAGTTTTAATTCTGTTTGAAATTGTTCTTCGTAAAAGACAACAAGTAACAACAGTTTTTCGTTAGGATATAGCCGTCGCATCGCTTCTTGGTTTTCCTGAATTAAAGCCTTGAGTTCTTTTACTTGACACAGTGTTTTGCTTGTAAACTGAAGGGCTTTTTTACCTCCCTGGATATTGTCTAACTGGATGTCAAAATACTGATTCAGTAGTGTATTTAACTGCCCGTCGTCAAAGCTTTCGAGATATTTGGGAGTAAAATTAGAAGCTTCACCCTTTTCAATAATCTCTAAGGCAGCACCTAGAAGTGTAGGCAAATTAATCATCCGAGAGGCTGTATCGTCTAATTTGTGGCCTTCCCCTCTTTTTAATTTAACTGACGAGTAATTTTCAAAGGGTTTAAAACCAAGGGGTTCCAGGATTTTTGCGATCGCTTCAAAAGCTTCTAACTTATCAATCTCCGGTACACCTACATTAATTTTGTGGTTTCCTTCTTGCAGTCCGTTACGGTAAGTTAGCATAACTTTGCAGCTATCCGTTGAAGCCTTACCTAATGCAATTTGTTCCCCATCAATATTTTGATCGTCAGGCGTTTTCATGGGAAGTTTTAGTTTACGACGCAAGGCTTCAAAATCTTTATCAATTGTCCAACGCCAAATTTTATTTTCACCCTGTTTTTCTTGGTGACAAAGCACTTTGTAGCTAAAGGCGCGGTCTTGATAATCCTCAGAAAAGACAAAACCACTAAGATTACCAGAGTTAAAACGTGCAGCCTTTAAACAACTAAACCAGCGACGTTTAGAAACATCAATTTTCAACAAAGGCTGGTGTAAAGAAGGATACGTTACTACTTCAAAGCGTATTACCAGACTGAATTTATCTGTATGATCGGGTAGAGTTATAGGGTTGGTAATTAATTCTGCTATACCAGTCGTGAAACTACCACTACTGGAAATAACACGCTTCATTGTTCCTAACCCCTGAAAAATCTCTTTTCCAGAAATTGCACGCGCTACATAATCTACTAGCACGCGATAGTCATAATCGTTGCTATGTTTTGTAGTTCCTGTATCTTTATTCCATTTCCAAGGTAAAACTTGAGACTCCAACGGAGTAATTTTTAACAACTCTCCTTTCTCATACAACTCTTCCAAGCATTCAATAACTTCTGAAGGAACATCTGCTTTTTCAGCAAAAGGTTTAATAAAACCTGTTATCCACTCGTTGAGGATTGGGCGCAAAGCTTTCCTAACATCTTCTAGATTACCTCCATTCAGATAGATAAATGGACTTGGGTCTGTAACAGTTTTATTGTTCAAATCAAACTGACTTAAACCTAAATTTGAATGAATCCGCGCTACATCATTAAGTCCTACTTCTAACAAACCTCGCAACGAAGTATAAGGTAGATTCTTGCTAGCTGAATCACCCTTGCCAGTAGCTTTTTGAATGTCTCCAAGAGTTTTTAAAGCAGCATTTGTCCAAGCTATTGTAAAGCCTTTAACTATTACTGGCTCAATATTATCTGGGACAGTAAAGGCTAAGGGAATCTTTTTCAGGCTTTTATTCGCTAGAGCAATATAAAGGGTATCTGAAACCACAGTGGCTTCATTTCCTTCCTCATCATCTAGTTCAATTGGGTTAAGAATTTCGTCGTTCATGGTTACATCTCCAAAAAAGGTGAATCATCAAAACCGTCTTCGTCGTCTGTCACATCTTCAGAATTGCGTAAATCTTCCGGGTAAACTACACCCTCAACTCGTCGCAATGGATCGAGAAATGCCCCGTAAAGTTCTTGATAGATTTCTCGAATTACTGGATCGGAATGTTTGACACATTCTTCTAAAATAATTCGCATCTGAACTAACATACTGTCTCGTCCAGAGTCTGGTTTATCTTGGGTAGATTTAATCGCCCAAGCTGCATCGACAAAATAAACTTGTACCGGGCATCCATTTCTCATCCCGCGCCCGATTGTTTGTAGAATACCTACCATTTGATTAGCCGTAAATGGTTTGAATAAATCTTCACCCAAACGGCTAGCCATGAGAGGTTCGCGTAAAAGATGATTCGCGGTTTTCCAGAGTTGCTTTCGGGAATTTTTCCAAGCATTAGAAATTGCTGCCAAATCGTCTTTTTCATTAAAAACTCGACTGTCAAATTCTTGGGTTGCTTTTCCGGCTAGGCTATACAAAAGCTGCATATCATCTGTCGTGGGATGCGGGCGAGTCAGGAAATAAATCGTGCCAATTGCTGCCTCAAGTTTCCTATCTCCTTTTGTGAAAACAATATTCACACCTCGCCCGATCGCCAACATTGGGAAAATTATAATATCACAAGTTTCATCATCTCCTAAAGCCTCGCACTGAGCAGTTGTTACAAAATCAGTTGCTTGTTCTCCATTTTTTAGATACTTAACAATTGCTTTTGTTCGTTTGCCAATTTCTGGATGATAATCGTTAATAAATTTCTTAATTGTGCGAGCTTGTTCGTAACTGTTGACGATTAAAGCTGCTTTGCGGTAAATACCTTCTCGCAAGTCAAAATTACGAATGGATTTGTAAATTTCCGATTTCGTTGTTCCCCCCCGCACGAGCGCATCTACCATTTTTTCTAAATTGCGATCGCGCAGTTCCCCTGCACCGCTATATCGAAGCGGTTCATCGCCCCGTTCGCGATCGCTCAACCATTTGAAGCGATAAACGCTTCTTTTGGGGTCATGTTCTGTTTGACGTGGTTTGAGCAAATAGTGCGGCCCCCAATTGATATGATAAGCAGGACTGGCTTCTAAAAAAGACGTAGCTGAAGTCATTAAAATTGCTGGCCCTCTACTTTCACTCTCTGCCTCAAATAATCGGTGAAAGCGGTGCATTAACATTCGAGGCGCACCTACAAAGGTAATGTAAGAAAGTTCTACATTTCTGGCTTGAGTTCGAGTCGTTTGTGCTGATTTTAAACTATATTTTACTCCCGAAAAAGACCCCAAAATATTTTCAGAAATTAGTTTTCGCAATTCAGGTGTTGCTGTTGATTCGACTATAGGTTCCCTAATCAGCCCTTCCGCTACCATTGTTCTCGTTCCAGGAACGATGCGCTGATAACTTAAAATTACGAATGTAACGCAAACAAGTAAGGTAATTGTATCATACGCTTCGGCTGATACTGTGCTATTTTTAAAACACAAAGGTAAAAATAATTCTGCAATTTCTTTGATAAGATTATCGCGACGTTCGAGCAAATTTTCTGCTAAATAACGACAGAACTGACGAATCAGCGTTTCCCATTGCTGTTTAAGAGTATCGGGATTTATTCCCAGTGTTTGAGCGCACAAATCTAAGTTGAGCCGATCATGGGATTCAATACCAGTGCGATCATAAAAAGCATGGTAAGCTGCCGTTTCCCAAAATTGAGTTAAGGCTCGACTTTTGCTAAATCCCTGTTTGACTTCCTGTTCGTCAAGGCGATCGCGTCTAGAAGTTTTCTCAAATCCATCTAATAAATCGCTCACAATTCTTAAGACAGTTAATAACTGATCTGCATACCGTTTGCTGACTCGCAATGAAGACATATTCTGAACAGCAGAAACCAAGCTTGTATTATGATTGCCAAATTCAGCTAAATCGCGGCTATAAAGTTCTACAGTACGGTCGAATAATCGATAATTTTCACCCCGAGCAAAGCGATTATGAATCTGTTCCTGAATGACTAAATGGATGGAATCTTCTGCACCTGAAAGTCTTAAAGTAGCTGCCCCATAAGTATCAAGAGTTGATTGCACCATGTCAGCTTCATCAAAAACCACAACATCAAATGTACGGGCAATTAATTCAAAATAACGAATGCGTTCCGCTATTGCATGGGGTGGAACTTCTGTATCCATCGAAAGAACGTGACCCACCCAAATATTAGCATCTATTAAATCACGGGGTGCTTTGTTGCGACCACACATTGTCCAAACCGGACAAAGACACTTTTTCATCTCCCCTTTTTTGCCCCCGCTTTGTAAAATTTCCTGGCAGGGTGCATAACCAAATCCCCACAGGGAAGTATCGGCAGTTGAAAATGCAGGTAAGACGCAATTTAAACCAAAAATTTCTGCTTGCTCTAGACTATAAGCAAAGCCACCATTACCTCCTGAAGCTGCAATTGCTTCGGCAATATTATCAGCGTGTCGGCGACGAGTTCCATCGCTTTGACCGACTAGCATCCCTACCTTGATTTCGTGAAATGCCAGAGTTGCCATGTATTGTCTTGCAACTTCAATAGAGGGAAATACAAACATCGCTTTATAATCCCTTCTTCCCAGCCATATAGCTATCAATACGAGTAAGGTTGTTTTTCCCGCTCCAGGCAATCCAATTAAGTGCTTAATATTTTCTAGTTCGATGACATTTTCTACCCGCAAACCCTTGCCAATTTCTGGCATCATTAGTGAAAAATGTTTAAAACGATTTGCCCAATTTCCCTGTCTTCTTTCGGGATAATTAGCTTCGCGTTCGTCCATCTCAACAGCTAACTTGTATAGTTCCGAAAGAGGAATGCAAATTTTTTCTTTCGGTAAGCGGTTGAGAGAATGGGTACGACGTTGAGCAAGCGGAACTGCAATTGGACTAATTGGTACTCTTGTGGCTGTTGTTTCTTCACCCAAAGCAACTGCCATTGGCTGACGAGCATCGGCAAAAGTTGCACTATAAAATTGATGTGGCAAAGGCTGGCTGAGAATTTTACGCGCTTTGGTAATTAAAGGATCTTCTAGGGGATCTGTGCGTTCAAAGTGAAGTGTTTCTGAGTTAATTTTATAGGTTCCCTGTGTTCTGTTGCGGTAGTGGCGATCGTTATAAATAGCAACTGCGTGTTTAATTGATTGCTCTGTTACATAAGCTCCTGAAATTTGGCGCATATTGAAAATAGCTTGACGGGATTTCTCTAATGCTGGTGCATTGAGGATGCTAGCCATCCCTGACATTACTAAAGAAGCAAACTCTAGGGAGTTAATTCCAATAAATTCTTCCATCAAGACGCAAAGCCAACAGATCCGATCTACGCCTGTCCAAAAATCCTGTTTAATTCTCATATTTCATTCCTTCTAGCAATTGAATAATTTGCGAAACAGACAAAATTTCAAGAGTGGCAGGATCGCCCTTTTTATCGAGAGTTGAATGGAGAGTAGAGAGATAATACGGGTTATCCTCGATGAGGCGATCGCTAACGGCGATGATGCGACGGCGGTAGTAACTTAGCCCTCCAATGCTACGATTGAGGCGCAAGGCAAGAGAAACAGGACTGCTGTAGGATTTGGCATCAATACCGATGTTGCGACCATTAATTGCGATATCACATTGGTCTGATTCTGGATAAAGTTCGGCATTAAGTCCCTGACTTTGAGCTATATCAAAAATAGTTATTTCGTCAATTGCAGGTCCAGTCCAATAGGTTAAAATTTGCGGTTTAGCAACGAGTAAGGAATCTTTATTTGGGTCTAATTTCTCTGAAAATTTTGCTTTTGAGGATTCGTGACCCAGGCATTGGCGAATGGGGCATCGCCCATCTTTAAAAAGTTTTTTATTGGGATAGGGTCGCATCAATGTACCGCAATGGGCGCACCGATGAGCATACCCGTCAATTAACCAGATGTCGGGGACGCGATCAAAGAAAGTATCAATAATCATCCCCTGCAAAGGGGTTAAATCTTTTTCAACTAAGTAATCTAGTAGCTGATGTTCTCCAATGAGCGATCGCCGACCCAATAATTCTCGTAAAGCCGTATAAGCTTTGTTGCGACGGCTTCCTAATCGTTCCGTTGCCTCGCGCAAGCGATCGTGCAGGCGATGTTCGATGGCATTATCTTCGCCAAAAGTTCCTCTGGAATTAGCAATTTCTGCACAATCTGAAGTCGGTACTCTGAAGTCTGGATCGATGAGAATTGCTTGGCGAAAGCGAAAATCTGGGTGACGAAAAATATCTAAATTCCACTTTTCTAGAGGAGATCTACTACCTTCGAGAACAGTATGCACGCAAGCGGCGCGATCGCTTAATCCTTCTTCGATATATAGGCGACCCAATTTGCACATCGCCCGGTAAAGTTCTGAAGGGATACTATCATCCTGACGCACGATTTCTCGATTGAGAGTTTTTGTGTATTGCCGCACAATTCCCTGTGCCAATAAGACAACAGCATCTTCTGCTAAATCCTGGCTGCTAGCGTGTCCTATTGGTAATGGTAATGCTGCTGTTTGGGCTGGCGACCAATTTGGGTCTTGACCATCAGCTTCAGCCATAATCTGTTGCTCCAAGATTAGATCGGAGAATGAGGGTAAAACTTGAGCGATCGCCGCCAGTGTCCAGCCTTTCTTGAGCAAAAGTGCTGTTGCCAGTCCTTCTAAAATTTGCCGAAACCCAAATTCTTGGCTTTTAGGTTGTGACAAAAGTTGCTTGGATCTCCACGATCGCACAGTTCTTACTGCTGGTGGTTCCACTGATAACCCTAGCTGCTCAATCTGTCGTTTTAGTTGTTGTGCCAGAACCTCAGCAGTTCCTTGCCACTGACGAACGTCCTCAAAGTACATCATGGAACCCTTGTGACATCTATATATGTTTACATTAAACAATGTAAAATTAATTTGTCAATAGGAATTACTCAAAATACTCGAGTTCAGGGGCAAACAAGCAAACCGTAAGCTATATAGGGTAACAGTTTCAGCTTTCAAAAAGGCTGTGAAGATATAGGTAGGCTTTAAGCTGATGTTAGAGACCTGACACAAAATTGGGTTATTTTATATCTACATCTTCGGTATCCCAACAAGCATCAAAATCTCCGGGGTCGGGTTTAATGGTAACAAAGCTACCGTCGATTTGACATACTCCCCATTTCTAAAGAAAGGGGATTCTCCAAGCCTCACGGCTTTGGATTACTGATTCATTGACAACCCTTACAGCAAGCTAGTTTCCTAACCTACTCTTTGAGGGGTGAGTCTCCCCAGTCGTTCATCCCATTTCAGAGATAGTTTCGGTATGCCCTACCGTACTTGAGAAAAAAATGCTT
>NZ_LATL02000350.1 GCF_000972705.2 Limnoraphis robusta CS-951
TCTAAAAAGCGTAAAGGTTCTAATAACTGGGAGAAAGCGAGGAAGCATCTTGCTCGCCAGCATGAGAAAGTTGTAAACCGTCGCCGGGATTGGTTCTGGAAGCTAGCTCATCAACTCACCGACCTGTTTGATGTACTCTGCTTCGAGACTTTAAACCTAAAAGGAATGCAAAGGCTTTGGGGGCGAAAAATAGGTGACTTAGCCTTCGGTGAATTTATTGAAATACTGAAATGGGTTAGCCTGAAAAAAGGTAAATTAATCGTCTTTATTGACCAGTGGTATCCTTCTTCTAAGACTTGTTTCCACTGTGGTCATGTCCTGAAAAAACTGGAATTAAATATTAGAGAATGGCGTTGTCCGTCCTGTTCAAGTGTTAACGGACGTGATGAAAATGCCTCTTTAAATATCAAGAGAGTTGGGGCATCGACTCTTGAATTAGACGGTGTAAGACAGGTATTCGCTGCAACTGTTGTTTGAGTTCAGAATCCCCGTCATTTTAATGCGGGGAGTATGTCAAGAGATCAACAGGCAATCATGCAATCTTGCAAAAGGGAATAGGCAATCATACAAAAGGCAAAAGGCAAAAGGCAAAAGGCAAAAGGCAATCTTGCGCTCTTGCAAAATTTGGGAGGAATTTAAAGTGCTACTCTACCAATCGGATTTGGTATCACGAAGATTTTCTCTTGATCAACTCTACAAAGATACAAAAAGAGTCTCAACCGAAGCTGAGACTTGAGTAATATTTGGCTATAATTTTTGTTTCTAAAAACGAGGAATTAGTTGTCTGAAGCGTTCAGTTTTTTCTTCGTTAACTAGCCACCCAAACCGATTAGGGTTATGTATTTTATCCGTATATTCTCTGTTGTGAAGAATGACTTTATATACTCTTTAAAACTTTGTTGATGAATTTGTTTTAATCTTTATCTATAAAGACTTGACAAACGTATTTTTATGGGTTAATAAAAGTCAATTTCCTGAAAAATAAATCTCTGTAGGTATAAAAAGCAACCCAGAAAGGAGTGAACTTCTGAACTTCAAAAAAACTTATAGGTTTATAATTTCTAATTAGCTATAGCTATAACAGAAGCTAGATTGACGACATAGAGGCGATCGCAGTTAATTGAGTGTATCGTTAACTGGCTTATTTTTAAAATGGCCGCTTGACTTGAGCAAAGGTATCTATCTTTCGGATGATTTTTAGAGATGACAATGGGAATGTCTCAGTAATCTGCAATCGCGATCTTGGGTCGGGTATTATGCAACAATAAGCAAAGAAAAACGATAACCATCCCGCACGGAGTTAGAGCTGTGGAGTCTCGATATAATCCTGCATCCATTGAAGAAAAATGGCAACAAACTTGGGCTGAAAGTGCTGCACACCAAACCTCAACCGATCCCCAAAAGCCCAAATTTTACGCCCTGGCGATGTTTCCCTATCCATCGGGAAACTTACACATGGGTCATGTTCGCGTCTATACCATCACCGACGTGATCGCACGACTCAAACGGATGCAAGGCTATCGCGTCCTTAACCCGATGGGGTGGGATGCCTTCGGACTTCCGGCGGAAAACGCTGCTATTGAACGAGGAATTCATCCGGCGAAGTGGACGTATGAAAATATTGCCCAGATGAAGCAACAACTGGAACGTTTGGGCATTTCTTTTGATTGGGAAAAAGAACTGGCAACTTGTTCACCCGACTATTATCGCTGGACGCAGTGGATATTTTTGCAATTTTATAACGCTGGACTTGCCTATCAGAAAGAAGCCGCCGTTAACTGGGACCCGATCGATCAAACGGTACTCGCCAATGAACAAGTAGACAGCGAAGGCCGTTCCTGGCGGTCTGGGGCAAAGGTTGAACGGAAATTGTTGCGTCAATGGTTCCTGAAAATTACCGCCTATGCGGAGGAATTGTTGAACGACTTAGACAAACTCCCGGGTTGGCCTGAAAAAGTCAAATTAATGCAAGCCAACTGGATCGGCAAGTCTACGGGGGCTTATTTGGAATTTCTCGTTGTGGGGATGGAAGACAAAATCCCTGTGTTTACAACTCGCCCGGATACGGTATTTGGCGTGTCTTATGTGGTGTTGGCGCCGGAACATCCGTTAGTCGAAAAGGTGACAACTCCTGCACAAAAACAAACCGTTGAGGCGTTTATCAAAGAAGTCTCCCAACAAAGTGAAATGGATCGAACCGCCGAAGATAAACCCAAACGGGGAGTACCGACAGGCGGAAAAGCGATCAACCCCTTTAGTAATGAAGAAATTCCCATCTGGATCGCCGATTATGTGTTGTATGAATACGGTACTGGGGCGGTGATGGGAGTTCCTGCCCATGATACGCGAGATTTTGCCTTTGCTAAACAGTACAATTTGCCGATAACAACGGTGATTGTTCCCCATGATGCCGATAACGCCGATGAGGTGTTGACAGAAGCCTACATCGAACCGGGTGTGATGGTGAATTCTGGCCCTTGTAATGGGGAAACCTCGGAAGGCTGCAAACTGGCAATTATTGAATATGCGGAAGACGAAGGTTTGGGCGAAAGACGCATACAATATCGGCTGCGAGATTGGTTGATTTCCCGACAACGCTATTGGGGGGCGCCCATTCCGATTATTCACTGTCCGAATTGTGGGGCGGTACCTGTTCCCGATGAAGATTTGCCTGTGACATTGCCGGAAAATGTGGAATTTTCGGGGCGGGGGGCGTCGCCGTTGGCGAAGTTGGAAGACTGGGTAAACGTTCCCTGTCCGAGTTGTGGGACTCCAGCGAAACGGGAAACGGACACGATGGATACGTTTATGGATTCGTCGTGGTATTTTATGCGGTATCCTGATGCCCAGAATGATCAACAGGTTTTTGATCCGAAAATTGGTAATGATTGGATGCCTGTTGATCAATATGTGGGCGGAATTGAACACGCGATTTTGCATTTATTGTATTCGCGGTTTTTTACGAAAGTGATGCGCGATCGCGGTTTGTTAAAGTGTGATGAACCGTTTAGCCGTTTGTTAACGCAAGGAATGGTTCAAGGATTGACGTATAAAAACCCCATCACAGGGAAATATATTCCTTCGGCAAATGTGAATGCTGCTGATCCAAAAGATCCCGAAACAGGGGAGAAATTAGAAGTCTTCTATGAGAAGATGTCGAAGTCTAAATATAATGGCGTTGATCCGTTGGAGGTGATGGGAAAATATGGTGCTGATACGGCGCGTATGTTTATCCTATTTAAAGCACCGCCTGAGAAGGATTTAGAATGGGATGATGCCGATGTTGAAGGGCAGTTTCGCTTCTTAAATCGGGTGTGGCGGTTGGTGAGTGAATTTGCCGAAAATACGCCTATTAAGTCTTCTAAAAAAACGGGAGATTTGAGTAAGGAAGAAAAGGATTTGAGGCGGGCAATTCATATCGCTATTAAGGAGATAACGGAGGATTTAGACGGGGAATATCAGTTTAATACGGCGGTGTCGGAAATGATGAAATTGAGTAATGCACTTAGTGACGCAAGCTGTAAAAATTCTCCTGTTTATCGAGAGGGAATTGAAACGTTATTGAAGGTGTTGGCGCCGTTTTCACCTCATATTTCTGAGGAATTGTGGCAGAGTTTGGGTTACAAAGATTCGGTTCATACGCAAAGTTGGCCCGTTGTTGATTCTGAGGCTTTAGTGGTGGATGAAATCACTTTAGTGATACAAGTGAACGGGAAAACTCGCGGCACGATTCAAGCGCCTGCAAAAGCCGATAAAGCAACGTTAGAACAGTTAGCAAAAGATTCGGAAGTCGCCCAACGTTACCTCGAAGATCAAGAGGTGAAAAAGGTGATTGTGGTTCCGGGTAAGTTGGTTAATTTTGTTGTTGTAGCTAAATAATCAAAAAAGCGATCGCTTTAACTTTAATAGGAAAAGCGATCGCTATATAATTGTTGTGATTGATCTCAGGCAAAGAGAGTCGGTGAATAGAAACTTGATTTCGTTCTAAATTGTCGGCGTTAAATCTTCTTCTGTTAAAGACAGATTAGAACTAGAACCCGTCATATCATATCCCACAAAGCAGGGAATTATTTCAGGCATTTCTCCGCCTTCAACCCAGGAAGTGAAACTGTATTCAAACGGAAGTTTACTGATAGTGAGATATAGATTGAATATTGCTTTTAGAATAACTTAAGTGATATTTCAACGGCCAGATGAATGCTGGGCTACCCAAACTCGCGGGATTTCGTCTTCCCTGGAGTTGAGAGCAGTTGGGTATGCCCCTAGCTGTTTATAACCACGGGGCTTCCTGAACCCAACGCTGTACAACCGCCACAGACGGACACAGATCGCGCCGTTGCATGGTGATCACGTGTAGACGGAGAATTTGTTGGTGCAGTCGGTGAACAGGCATTTGTGCTAACTGGGTGACGGAGCCAATCCCCGCATGAAGCAACAGTCCGCAATGCTGACACCCTACACTGGGAATTCGGGCTAAATCAGCCATCGCCACCCATTTGCTGATATCCCGTAGGCTCCCTTGCAACACATTCGCCAGCATCATTTTTTGCGCTTGGGTACGACCATTTTCCAACAGTTCTGTGGTTGTGGTGATGCCACATTTATCACTGAGAAGTTGTTGATTGCTTGAGTTTAACCCTGGAAGTTGAGAAATCGGCCAATCACAAGCTTGAATTGAACTCGGAGATTTTGATTGAGACACTGCCATACCATCATAAATTAATCTAGAGAACACCAAATTTCTGAGCAGACGACTCAACACAGGGCGTTTTTGATGTCCGTTCAGTTTCAGCATCATTCCCTCAATCTCAAAAAGAGTTTTTCAGGTGGTGATGTGGGTTCTTTATTGTAGCAGTCTGTACCGAGGGATGAAGGTATAGGCAGACACCGGGAAATTGTTACAATTATTTGCAGGATTGTTGTCTGGTTTGTCTAGATGAATGATTCAAGTTTTCCTTAACAAGTGATCAGCTTTGGTCTTTGGAAACCCAAACTCTTATTTTAGAATTACATGGTTAAAACAATTGCAATTTCTGAAAAAACGACGTTAAAACTCCTCCGAGATAACTTTAATTTACAACGATCTGAAGATTTGCAGTTTTTTACAGAATGGAGTCAAAACTTACCCGAAATTTCATCAGAAGATTGTCTCAGGCTAGATCAAATTATGAATCGATATTTTTACCAACTTGAGGAGGGAATGATTCTCGAAGAAGGGGTAAAAATGATGATTGTCTCTCCTTTATTAGAGATAGCAGGTTTTTATGATCCGCCTTACAAAATGAAATTTGAATCTTCCGTTGAATTAGCCCTTGATAATTCCGAGGAAATTTTATCAGGAAGAATTGATGCACTGGTGATTCATCATCAGTTGTGGGTTTGGGTATTGGAAGCCAAACGAACAACATTTTCTCTGGGGTTAGGAATTCCGCAAGCTTTAGCTTATTTGCTTTGTACCCCAAATTTGACTATTCCAACCTATGGTTTATTAACCAGTGGTGATAATTTTATCTTTATCAAACTCATCCAACAAGAAAATCCCGTTTATACTTTATCCAAACAGTTCACGCTGTTAAATTCGGGTGAACTGTATGAAGTATTGAGAATTTTACGAAAGATTGGAAATTTAATCATTAACTCATAAATTCTAAACACAATTGACGAAAATGATCGCCTCGATGTTCAAAGCTTTCATATTGATCAAAACTCGCACAAGCAGGCGACAATAACACCACTTTTGCTGAGAACTGACGGGCTAATTCTGCGGCTTTAGGAATCGCATTTTCCATCGTTTCAACAATTTCTACCGTTTGATAATTCACCTGTTTGAGTCGTTGTGAAAATTGTTCGGCTGCATCTCCTATTAACAACACGGCTGCGGCTTTTTCTTGAATTCTTTGCACCCATTGGCGATCATCTCCTTCTTTGGGTTCACCCCCCGCGATTAATATAACCGGGGCTTCTACCGCCTCTAAACCGACTTCTGCCGCGTCATAATTGGTGGCTTTGCTATCATTAATCCAATCAATTCCTTGCCAACTTCCCACATATTCTAAACGATGAGGAACACCGGGAAAGTTGGAAATTGCCTCTTGAATAGCTGCGGGTTCAATCCCAGCTAAACGGGCAGCAGCAACAGACATTAACAGGTTTTGGAGGTTATGTTTTCCGACCATTTTTAAAGCATGAATGGGCAGAATTTGATGATTATTTTGATAAACATAATCGTCTTCAATATACACCCCTAATTCGGGATTTCCCATCAGTTCAGCTTTGCCATTCACACTCGTCCAACAGGCATCTTTCCAATGTTCAGACGCATTTTGACGTAAGTAGGGATCATCGCCGTTAATCACTTGTATTTCGGCTTTTTTTAATAATTTTGACTTGATATTATAATAATTCTCTAACGTTCGGTGACGGCTTAAATGATCGGGGGTAAACGTTGTCCAAACTCCGATTTTCGGGGCAAACGTTGAGGAAGATTCGATTTGATAACTGCTGACTTCGGCAATCACCCAATCGACTAACTTTCCTGTTTTTAACGCGCGAATTTCTTGCTGTTGGAGGGCGAGTTCACAGGCGGCATTGCCGATATTTCCACAGGCGGGCGCGTTGAAACCTGCTGCTTGAAAAATAGCTGCGGTTAATGCAGTTGTTGTGGTTTTACCATTGGTTCCCGTAATTCCCACCCAGGGGATAAAATCAAGATTTCGCCACGCAAGTTCCATTTCTCCAATTGTTTCTATTCCCCTATTTCTGGCTATTTCTAATACAGGAAGATCCCAGGGAACACCAGGACTCACAACCACTAAATCCGGGGAAGTTTCCGGGTCAAAATTTTCACCTAAATTAACGTTAATTCCTTCGTTAATTAATTGCTGTTGTTGTTGATGCAATTTAGGTGAAGTATTGCGATCGCTAATCGTCACTTGCCACTCTTGAGATTTTAGCAGTCGGGCGGCTGCATTCCCTGATCTTCCTAAACCAATAATATGAGCGTTTGGCATAGACAAAATGGTAGTTTCCCTGGTGAATGAATCCCTATTTTACCCTGTTTATGGATGAATGTTCGATGGGAGTTTGTCTAGACCAACCCTCCCCATCTTCAAACTTTGATTCGGTTTAACTCTTAACAATTGCCCCAAAATCCGCTAATACTCTAGCATGATTTCGCAACAATCCCAACAGGTTTAAACGATTGCGTTGAATCTCTGGATTTTCATCCATAACTAACACACTTTCTGGTCCATCAAAAAAGGTGCTAACGGTTGGGGCAATTTCCGCTAAAGCATCAACTAACTGTCGGTAATTCCGGGTTGCTTGGGCGGCTTCGGTTTTCGGAACCAAGGCAATTAAGGCTTGATAAAACGCTTCTTCAGAAGGCTTTTCAAAGCGCTTAGGATTAACCCGTTTTTGCGGTTCTAACTGTACCGTATCTAAATCACCCTGTTTCGCTAAACGAGTCGAACGGTTAACCGTTTCATAGATTTGATCGAGGCTACCATCTTGACGAATACTTTGTAAGAAAATCGCCCGATCTCGCACATCCAACAAATCCTTTAATGCTCGCTCTGTATATTCTGGATCATCTTCTCCTAAAACGGCATTGACTAAATCATAATCGATGTTCTTCTCATCTTGCAACAGCGTTCTAATTCGTTGCAGGAAAAAGTCATAAAGCTGGGATAATAAATCTGGAATAGCTTGGTCGTAATTTTGAGTAAAATTAGCTGCCAACTGTTCTAGAAGTTGATGTAAATTAATCGTCAGATTCGCATCCCAAGTAATATTAATGACCGCATTCGCCGCCCGACGCAACGCAAAGGGATCAGAAGAACCCGAGGGAATCATTCCTAAGCCAAAAATACTCACCAAAGTATCGAGTCTATCGGCTAAACCCACCACTTGGCCGACTAAAGTTTGCGGTAAACTATCGGTTGCCCCACGTGGTAAATAATGTTCAAAAATTGCGGTTGCAACAGCTTCCGGTTCTCCTCCTTCACGGGCATATTTTTCACCCATCACCCCTTGTAATTCGGGGAATTCATACACCATTTGAGTGACTAAATCTGCCTTACAGAGTAAACCCGCCCGTTGAATTTGAGTGCTTTCAGTTTCGCTAACTTTTAGTTGTTGACTAATTAAATTAGCCCCTTGACAAATCCGATTGACTTTCTCCCGAACCGAACCTAATTTGTCTTGAAATGTCACCGTTTCTAGATTGGGTAAATAGGCTTCTAAGGGTTGCTTTAAATCCGATTTATAGAAATACTGACCATCCGCTAATCTCGCTCTAATTACCCGTTCATTTCCGGCAGCAATAATATTAGATTTGGCTGGATCTCCATTAGAAATTGTGATAAAATAAGACTTGAGCGGAGAGTCAGCAGATGCCGTTTCTAATACCGGAAAATAACGTTGATGTGTAACCATCACCATTTTAATCACTTCCGGCGGTAAATTCAAAAATTCATCTTCAAATTTTCCCACAACTGCCGTCGGCCATTCCACTAAATTAATCACTTCTGCTAACAATTCCTCGGGAATTTCAGCATTTCCGCCGATACTTTTCGCCGCCGTTGTAATTTCTTGTTCAATGGTCGTTTTTCGCTGTTCCGGGTCAACTTCAATAAATCCTTGACGCAAAGCCTCTAAATAGTCAGTTGCGGTGGATATTTCTATCAGTTCAGGATGCAAAACTCGATGACCTTGGGAGATGCGATGACTGTCAACTTTGTCTGAACCACTAACTAAAGTGACAGGTAAAATTTTGTCATCTAACAACACCACTAACCACCGAATGGGACGAGGAAATCTCAACTCTCCATCCCCCCACCGCATGAACCGTTTTCCTTCTAATTTGGTAATCCATTCGGGAATTAATTCTGTTAAAATATCAGCCGTTGGACGACCTACAATTTTCTTTTGAACAAAAACAAAATCCCCCTTATCTGTTGGGCGAATTTCCAGGTTTTCAAGTTCAACCCCTTGTTTTTTTACAAACCCAACTGCTGCTTTTGTCGGTTGACCATCCTTGAATGCAGCCGATGCAGGTGGCCCTTTGATTTCTTCTTCACGGTTGGGTTGCTGCTTCGGAAGTCCCTCTATCACAACCGCCAAGCGCCGAGGAGTCCCGTAAACCCGGATGGACTCAGACGGGAGAAATTGTTCCTCTAGCGTGGCGGGAATGAGGTTTCGCCACTGCTGGAGGGCTTGTTCGACAAAGGGGGCGGGGAGTTCTTCGGTACCGACTTCGAGTAAAAAGCTAGGCATAGGAGCGATCGCAGAATGGGCAGATTACTAATTTTAGATGACTTAGGTATACGTTACCACCTTTAGCGGTTATTCATTCAAGTTTTATACCATAATTAAATCAAAAGATACAGCGTCAACCTATGAGTCAAACCATTTCTGCTGCAAAAATAAACCTGATTGACTTAAGAGAAAAATTCGGATTACAACGGGTGAATGATTCAACTTTTTTCCAAGAATGGCAGGAAAATTTACCGGATATTTCGCCAGATGAACAGGAAATAATGGATGAAGTCAAAGCCGATTATCTTCATTTATTTGAGTATCCCCTGTTAGAATCGGTTGTTAAGTTAGTGGTACTTTCTCCTTTACTAAAACAAGCGGGTTTTTATCGTTCTCCCTTTTATATTATAGGCGAAAAAGAGATAAAATTGTTATCTCAAGATGAAGATCTAATGATTCAAGGAAGACTAGATTTGCTGATATTTACGCCGCCATTTTGGGTCTTGGTCATTGAAGCTAAAAAAGCACAGTATTCATTAGATGTGGGAATTCCCCAAGCTTTAACCTATATGTTAGCCGATCCTCATCCCGAAAAACCTACATTTGGATTAGTCACAAATGGAACCGATTTTATCTTTTTAAAGTTAACTCAACAAGACACCCCTAAATATGCTGAGTCCGATGTCTTTTCAATGCGACGCCGAGAAAACGAACTCTATACCGTTTTAAGAATACTCAAACGGTTCGCTGAAATTGTCACTTCACAAAATTAATGATTCTTTCTATCAAGACTTCCACAGAAACCCGGTTTCTCAAAGAAACCGGGTTTCTAGGATGAAAGTTATATAAAATAGTGAATAGCAATGATTATTTTCACCCAACATTTCCAACCCAAAACCAACCCCCATATTGATTTTATCATCCCGTTAACAGCCGAACAACGCCATCGCAGTCGTCAAACGATTGAGTTATCATCCAGTCAAAAAGTCTATTTACGTTTACCGCGAGGAACGGTATTAGAAGATGGGGATTTATTACAGTCTGAAACACAAGAACACATTGCTCAAATCATCGCCAAACCCGAACCCGTAATCACCGTTAAAGCTAATACCGAACTTGATTTAATTCGAGGGGCTTATCATCTGGGAAATCGTCATGTTCCGTTAGAAATTACCTCAACTTATTTAAGATTATCACCCGATTCTGTGTTAGAGTCAATGTTGGTAAAATTAGGTTTAGAGGTTGTCGAAGAAATTGCGCCCTTTTATCCCGAAAAAGGAGCCTACGGACATCATCATTAGCCTTAATTTAGGAGAATAATACCTTGATTCTCAATCTTTTACAACTGGCGAGTCCAGCCTTACCGTTGGGTGCTTATAGTTATTCAGAAGGCATAGAAACCTTAATTCATCACAAAGGAATTACAGATGAAAACAGTTTAGAGTCTTGGCTGATGCAAGAGATAAGACTGGGTTCAATTAGAATTGAAGCGGCCATTATGTTGAGGGCGTATCGGTGTTTTGTCAGGAATGAATTAACCGATTTAACCGATTGGAATCAATGGTTAAGTGCAGCCAGAGAAACATCAGAACTTAGAAAACAAAGCTGGCAAATGGGTAATAGTTTAATAAAATTGTTGTTAGAATTAGAAGGCATTCAAAAACCCTCTTCAACGCAATCCGATATTTTTAAACTCGAAACCTGTGCGGCAATTATTGGCAAACCTTGTAATTATGCGATCGCCTTTGGTTTAGGGGCGAGTTATTGGCAAATTGAACCTGAAAATGCGTTACTGGGATATCTCCATAGTTGGGCAACAAATCTGATTAATACTGGAGTTAAACTCATTCCAATGGGTCAAACACACGGGCAAAAATTACTGTTAAAACTCCATCCCGAAATCACCCAAGCCAGCGAGGAAATTTATCTCTTAGAAGATGATGATTTAGTCAGTTGTAGTTGGGGTTTAGGACTGGCAAGTATGCAGCATGAAACTCAATATACTCGTTTGTTTAGAAGCTAATTTTTCGGATGTGTTGAAGAATGAAACCCAACATTGTAGGTTGGGTTGAAGAATGAAACCCAACATTGTAGGATGTGTTGAAGAATGAAACCCAACATTGTAGGATGTGTTGAAGAATGAAACCCAACATTGTAGGATGTGTTGAAGAATGAAACCCAACATTGTAGGTTGGGTTGAAGAATGAAACCCAACATTACCCTAAACCTACTTTTAAAGTTTAAAAACCTCTGGTATAATTTAGCAAAATATTAGATAAAATCAGGAAAAAATCAACGATGACAGCCTTTAGAATTGGAATAGCAGGGCCAGTCGGTTCAGGAAAAACAGCCCTTCTCGATGCCTTGTGTAAATCGATGCGAGATCAATATCAAATTGCTGTTGTTACCAACGATATTTACACCCAAGAAGACGCCCAATTTTTAGTCCGTTCCCAAGCGTTAGAAACAGACAGAATATTAGGCGTAGAAACGGGCGGTTGTCCTCACACGGCTATTCGTGAAGATGCCTCAATAAACCTCGCAGCCATAGAAGATTTAGAGTTAAAATTTGAGAATCTTGATATTGTCTTTCTCGAAAGTGGTGGGGATAATTTAGCCGCAACTTTTAGCCCCGAACTTGTTGATTTAACCCTTTATGTGATCGATGTCGCTGCCGGAGATAAAATCCCCAGAAAAGGCGGCCCTGGTATTACCAAATCGGATTTATTAGTGATTAATAAAATAGACCTCGCCCCGTTTGTTGGGGCCGATTTAAAGATTATGGAACGAGATGCTAAAAAAATGCGAGGCGAGAAACCCTTTGTGTTTACGAATTTAAAAACAAAACAAGGTTTAGAAAATGTACAGCAGTTTATTCAAAATAATTTGATTTAATTTTAATTTATATTTTGATAACTTTGTCGGGTTCATCAAATTCGTTAATTTTGTTACACATAACCCTAAAACTTCAGTATTTTCACTGAGAAATTTTTTTTTAAAAGTTCCGTATTTCCACTGTGGCTTTTACAGTTGGCTTCAGGTTAAGCTGGACTCAAATCTACTCAGGCTGAAGAACGCCAAGGACAAACACTCATGTTGAAGCGACTCATTGTAGGGTTAATTAGCGTCACACTTCTATTTCAGAGTTTAGTATTCAGCAGTCCAGTTTATGCGAGTCCAGTTATTACGACTGAAAACTCTCAAGCAGTCCATAAAATCCCCTTTTCAAACTCAATAGAATTTTATCAGGAGCTAGATAAAGCTTTGAAGTCAAACGAACCAATCGTAATTAAAACTGATTTTAAGAGCTATGAAGAGTTTCCAAAAGATTTAAAAAATATTGTTAAGGTTGATCCTTCAAATTCATCTATTGGAACGGGAGGTGTAATAGGCGCACTTCCAGGCGCTCATCTTGCTCTCCCGGCTGCTGGGATGGGAGCTGCTACTGGCTTAACTTTACCTCTTACTGAAGTAACTGGTGCTGATAGCTTAATCGCAGGAGCGGTAGGGCAATTGCCTAACGTAATGATGCCTGCATTGCTAGATGAAAAAGCACTTTATCTGATGATATGTGTAACTATAACAGGTACAGGAGCGGGAATAGGAGGATTGGTAGGAGGACCCTTTGGAGCCTTAGTTGGAGGAGGATTAGCGGGTGGAGCTTGTCTTATAAAAGACACAGTAGATAAGGCTTTTCAAAGTCTAGATCATTCGGCTGAAATAAAATGCGGACCTTACGGATGCACAATAACTATTAAGCCTACTAAGCCAGCATCTTCTGTTGCCTAAACTTCAATAAATTATAAATTCTATTATAGAGGTAGGTTAAAGCTTTAATCTACCTTATTTATTTTGGGGTTAAAATTTCAAAACTTATCCAACTTCATTTATAATAACGGGGTCGAACCAGAGTTAAATATTCTAATGACCCCTGAAAAATCAACGGGATGGCAAGGAATTCTGCGGTTAAAATACGCCAAAGATAACAATTCAACGAAACTCATAGAAGCCTATAGCCAAGCCCCCCTAAAAATTCAACGTTCATTTTATCCTGAAGGAAAAGACATCTGTCATAATGTTATTTTACACACAGCCGGAGGAATTGTTGGAGGCGATCGCTTGTTGCAAGAAATTCATTTACAACCCAAAACCCAAGCCGTTATTACCACCGCCTCCGCGAGTAAAATTTATCGTAGTAGCGGAAAACAAGCCAAACAAACCGTTAAAATAAAAGTAGATGAAAACGCTTGTTGTGAATATTTACCCCGAGAAACCATTATTTTTAATGGCGCAATTTATCGCCAAGATTTGCAGGTAGAATTAGGACAAAATGCGACATGGTTGGGATGGGAAATTACCCGGTTTGGACGCACCGCCAGAGGGGAAAAATATACCCAAGGAGAATGGCGATCTTGTACCGAAATCTGGCAAAATGGAAAGCCATTATGGATAGATCGTCAATGGCTACCTGCGAGTGAAGAAATACTCACCAGTCCTCACGGTTTAGCGGGACAAGCTATTGTGGGAACTTTGGCTTGGGTGGGACATTCGGTTTCTGAAGAAATGTTAAAAGAAATTCGACAATTGTGGAATCCCCCCGACACTTTAGGAGAAGTGGGAGTCACCCAACTTTTATCGGGTTTGTTGTGTCGTTATCGCGGAAATACAACCCAAGAGGTGATAAACTGGTTTACAACTGTTTGGCAACTCATCCGCCAAAATCATCAGGGACGAGTGATCACTCAGCCCAGAGTTTGGAAGATTTAACTCAACATAAGGTGTGCAGAAATTATGCAATTAACGCCTCAAGAAAAAGATAAATTATTGATTTTTACGGCCGCATTACTGGCTGAAAGACGCAAAGATAAAGGCTTGAAACTTAACTATCCAGAAGCGGTTGCCTATCTGTCTGCGGCGATTTTAGAAGGGGCGAGAGAAGGGCGAACCGTTGCCGAATTAATGAGTTATGGTAAAACCTTGTTAACCCGTGATGATGTCATGGAGGGTATACCGGAAATGGTGGAAGAAGTGCAAGTCGAAGCCACTTTTCCAGATGGCACCAAGTTAGTGACAATTCACAATCCTATCGTTTAAAATAGAAAGATTATCCCTATATTCTCTGATCAATTATTTATGATTCCCGGTGAATTTTTTGTAAAAAAAGGTGAAATTGAACTGAATCCGGGTCGAACCACCCGAATAGTAAAAGTGTCGAATACCGGAGATCGTCCCATTCAAGTTGGTTCTCATTTTCATTTCTACGAGGTGAACACCGCCCTAGAATTTGAACGAGAACAAACCAAAGGAATGCGATTGAATATTCCCGCCGGAACTGCGGTTCGGTTTGAACCCGGAGACGAACGAGAAATTGAGTTAGTTTCTCTAGCGGGAAGTCGTCAGGTTTATGGCTTGAATGGGAAAATAAACGGTCAACTTTGATGTGAAATTAGCTGGTCACGAAGACTTTTTCACCCCAACTTAAATCATCAATAACTATGTTTAATTTCTTGACAAATTTGTTTGGTAAAAACAAACCTTGGCATGAACGACCTACTG
The DNA here is from genome assembly GCF_000972705.2 of Limnoraphis robusta CS-951. Next base: position 14,815 of record NZ_LATL02000350.1, read on the forward strand.
TTATAGCCTTGTTTGAATTAATCCAATTCCGTGACCGTATGCGGCAGGAAAATCTCCATGATACGGCCACCTTACCCACGACAGATGATGTCACCCAGCCCCAACCCAGTGAGGACGGTAGCCATAGTAAAATTCGGACGGCCGATGGGAGTTTCAACGATCTCAATGACCCAAAAATGGGGCGAGTGGGTTCGCGCTTCGGACGCAACGTACCCCTAAGCAAAGTGTATCCAGATGAAGCGAATTTACTCAACCCCAATCCCCGTGAGATTAGCCGTAAACTACTGGGTCGAGATGAATTTGTTCCGGCGACGACCCTTAATCTATTAGCTGGGGCGTGGATTCAATTTCAAACCCATGATTGGTTTGCCCACGGTAACGACCAACAGGGGGAAAAATACGAGTTACCCCTGGCAGAAGATGATCCCTGGCCGCAAGAACATCGTCCCCTGCAAGTGCAGAAAACGGAAGCAGACGCCACCCGTCTGTCGGGGGATACATCTGGGCCTCCCACCTACATCAATAAAGTCACCCATTGGTGGGATGCGTCCCAAATTTATGGCAGTGACCAACAAACCATCGATAAATTGCGTACCCACTCAGACGGCAAAATGATTCTCGCTGAGAATGACTTGTTGCCTCTAGACCCAGAAATTGGGGTGGCGATGGCGGGATTTAATGATAACTGGTGGGTTGGCTTGGCGATGCTGCATACCCTGTTTGTTAAGGAACATAATCACCTTTGCGATCGCCTAAAACAACAATATCCCCACTGGAATGATGAACAACTTTTTCAACGCGCCCGATTAATTAATGCGGCTCTTTTAGCTAAAATTCATACCGTAGAATGGACTCCTGCTATTCTCGGACATCCGGCTTTACAAATTGGGATGCGGGGCAATTGGTGGGGTTTATTAGGTCAGGAATTCAAAGATAGTTTCGGTCGCATTGGGGATGGGGAATTACTCAGTGGAATTGTGGGTTCGCCAACCGATCAGCACGCTGCCCCTTACTATCTTACAGAAGAATTCGTCGCTGTGTATCGGATGCACCCTTTGATGCCCGATGAATTCAAGTTTTATTCGGTCAAAGATGGTCGCTTGTTAGTCACCAAAGACTTGTTTGAAGTGTCGGGTAAGCGTTCCCGCAGTTTGGAAGAAGAAATCAGCATGGCGGATTTATTCTACTCCTTTGGAATTTCCCATCCGGGGGCGATTACTCTTCATAATTATCCCAAATTGTTGCAAACTTTGGTGCGGGATAATGGGGAAGTTTTTGATTTGGCTGCGGTGGATATTCTCCGAGATCGGGAACGGGGTGTACCTCGCTACAATGATTTCCGAGAATTGATTGGACGTAAACGGGTTAATTCCTTTGAGGAAATTACAGACAATTCCGAGTGGGCGAAGGAGTTACGGGAAGTTTACAACAACGACATCAACACTGTTGACTTGATGGTGGGGATGTTTGCCGAAAATCCGCCCAAGGGTTTTGGGTTTAGTGATACGGCTTTTCGGGTGTTTATTTTGATGGCATCCCGACGACTGAAAAGCGATCGCTTCTTCACCAAAGATTATACCGCAGAAACCTACACCCAATTAGGTTTAGATTGGATTGATGACAATAGTATGTTAACGGTTCTTCGCCGTCATTATCCCAGTCTTCAAAGAACGTTATTGGGAGTAGAAAACGGTTTTGCACCTTGGAAAAAAATCTAAATTGCCAATCGTTAAATAGAGTTTGATAGTGCCAAGTCCCTAGCATTTTTAGGATTAGACTTGGCACTTTTGCGTTGGTCGCTATCCTTGCTTAAGTTCTTGTTGCAAATCCGTCATAAACTCTAAAAAGAAGTCTTTAAAAACACAAACTCGATCTTCACTTCCCGTACTAAAGGTAAATAAAATATCCTGAGTTTGAATTGCAGCTTCCCCAATTTTGAAGATAAAAACTGTTTTACCCGGTTTGGCCGGTGAGGAGAGTAAACCCTCAAAAGTTGAAGCTTGAGTAGCAATTCGGGGCGCTTGCAGAGTCAGAGGATTCGCTGTAAAAATCTCTTCCACTGGTTTATCCAAATTATTTTTTAAAATTTGCAGCGCCCGGGTTGTTGTTTTAACAATTTCCCCGATGTTATGGTGTCCCGCATCTATAGGATGAACGTCCTTGGGGAGATTTTGTTCACAATAGTCCATGACTTGTTGGTGAGATTTTCGAGCCAGAATATATTTTTGAGGTTGTACAGCTTCACTAATTTCTTGTAAGGTATCTTTGGCAGCTTGAGTAATATTTGATGGTATCTCTTTACCGAAAAACCTCCGGTTAACGATTTGAACCATTTCATGGGCAATCACTTCATCCTTGTCGTTATTTCTTAATAATTGAGCAATTTTTTTCACATCATCTGAACTGTAACCTTTGGCTACTTGTTCCTTTAGATAATTTACTCGGGGTTGATAAGTGGGATTGCTTTTAGATTCTAACGCACAAAACCACAAATCACGCCGATCATCATGAAATCTGCTCGCTCGCAAATAAAACCTCAGCCACCAGGGTAAAGAAGGTGTATCATAAGCGTGTAAACGATCTACACTGCCTGATGTTTCAATTGTCTTAATTTGATCGGGATCGGTAACAATGACCACATCCAAAATCAAAGGTATATTGATACGCCGAGGTTTAGAAGCAGATGGGCTAGAATTTAACATGGGTTCTCCTGAGAAAGTTTACAGACCTGTCTTGTCGAATTTTTTACCCAGTTCATCTCTGTGAGAAAATTAAAGATTTCAACCTGATGGGGTGACTACCCCGCTAAAAACCTGGTAGCTTCGTAATGAGATAAACTTGTGCTACAAAAAACGGTATCAATCGTTAACAAGACTGCTAATGCTCAAAGATCTCTCCTCCATTTTACCAGACTCATCCGGGAAAAATTGTTAGATCCGATCGCCGTTGAGTATAGAATGGGAGAAAAAATTATGAATGTAGAATTATGAATGATGAAAAGGGGTCTATTATGGTAAGATAGAGTTCTCTGTTATCTGTCAATAAATTTTTGTGGATAATTCATAATTTGTAATTTAGGATTGATAATTCATACCATGTCCGGTTGATTAATGCGTGTTCTGAAGGCGGGGCGGGTTTTTTAAATTTAGTAATAGGTGTCAGGGATGGTTTAGAACCCGCCCCTACATAATCCTAATCGATTAATCGGACATGATATCATAACTTATAATTCTGTTAAATTGGGAGTTGAACTGCCTGAAGTTTATACTCCGTAAACCGCAATTAACAAGGGGAATTCGTGATGAATTATCGGATGGATCGTCGCGCCTACGCTGAAACTTTTGGCCCAACTGTTGGCGATCGCATTCGCCTCGCCGATACCGAATTAATCATCGAAGTGGAAGAAGATTATACAACCTACGGCGAAGAAGTGAAATTTGGGGGCGGAAAAGTCATCCGAGATGGGATGGGACAGTCTCCCATTTCTCGCGAAGAAGGCGCCGTCGATCTGGTGATTACAAATGCCTTAATTATCGATTATTGGGGGATTGTTAAAGCCGATATTGGCATTAAAGACGGCAAAATTTTTAAAATTGGCAAAGCGGGAAATCCTTATATTCAAGACAACGTTAATATTATTATTGGTCCGGCTACCGAAGCCATTGCAGGCGAAGGAATGATCCTCACCGCAGGCGGAATTGATAGCCATATTCACTTTATTTGCCCTCAACAAATCGAAACGGCAATTGCATCAGGAATTACCACCATGATCGGGGGAGGAACTGGCCCCGCTACCGGAACAAACGCCACCACTTGTACACCCGGTTCCTGGAATATTCATCGAATGTTGCAAGCGGCTGATGCTTTCCCGATGAATTTAGGGCTTTTAGGAAAGGGAAATAGCGCCAAACCCGAAGGATTAATTGAACAAATTGTTGCGGGCGCTTTAGGATTAAAATTACACGAAGATTGGGGAACAACGCCTGCCGCCATTGATACTTGTTTAAATGTTGCCGATCAATATGATGTTCAAGTTGCCATTCATACCGATACCTTAAACGAAGCGGGATTTGTAGAAAAAACGATTTCAGCCTTTAAAAATCGAGTCATTCATACTTATCATACTGAAGGCGCTGGCGGTGGACACGCCCCCGATATTATCAAAGTTTGTGGTCAAAAAAATGTCTTACCCTCCTCAACAAACCCCACTCGTCCTTACACTGTTAATACCCTAGAAGAACATCTGGATATGTTGATGGTTTGTCATCATTTAGATCGAAATATTCCCGAAGATGTTGCCTTTGCCGAGTCCAGAATTCGCCGCGAAACCATTGCCGCAGAAGATATTTTACATGATTTAGGCGCTTTTAGTATGATTGCTTCAGACTCCCAAGCAATGGGACGAGTCGGAGAAACCATTATTAGAACCTGGCAAACCGCCCATAAAATGAAAGTTCAAAGAGGGTTACTTCCTTCGCCTGAAAATACTCAAGAAACCCATGATAATTTTCGGGCAAAACGTTATATTGCTAAGTATACCATTAATCCGGCAATTACGCATGGAATTTCTGATTATGTCGGTTCAATCGAAGAAGGAAAATTAGCCGATTTATGTTTATGGAAACCCGCATTTTTTGGCGTTAAACCGGAAATGGTGATTAAAGGTGGATTAATTGCTTGGTCACAAATGGGCGATCCAAATGCCAGTATTCCTACCCCTCAACCTGTACATATGCGCCCGATGTTTGGCAGTTTTGGTGGGGCGATGACGGCTACTTCTTTTACCTTTGTTTCTCAAGCGGCGGTAGAAGCAGGAATTAAGGAAAGAATTGGTTTACAAAAGCCTATCGTTGCCGTAACGAATACCCGTAATTTAAGTAAAGCCGATATGAAATTAAATGATGCGTTACCCCTGATGGAAGTCGATCCTGAAACCTACGAAGTTCGCGCTGATGGAGAACTTTTAATCTGTGAACCTGCCAAAGTTTTACCGATGGCACAACGTTATTTTTTGTTTTAATTACACTCTACTCTTAAGCTTTGACAATAAGCTTTACGCTGACTCTCACGCCCTAATTCATCAGTCTTTTTTTCCCAACCAGACTCAATTTTTATCATGGTTTCTGACACCGAAATTTCCTGGTTTAAGAAATCGATTAAAATCGGATGGAGAATGTCCTGTTTATAAACTTCATACTGGGGAATTGATAAATCTACAACAATATTCTGACTCTCAAAATTGCTATAAATCGCATTGAGATATTGACGCGCAACCTGGGGGTTCATTCCCGCCTCTATCCAAACTTGACTATTTGTTAACTGAGATATTCGGTAGGGATTGAACTCTGTTTTTGAGAACATCACATCAATATTTGATTGTTTGGGTTGACTAATATAGGAGAGAAAAGCATAGGCTGCCGCCTGAGTTTTTTCGTCTAAAGCGGCATTCACAGTCCCCACCCAACCGCTTTGGGCCGCATAGGGCGCATGATTAACGCCGTCATCACTATAGGGACAAATCGACGAATCACAACTCACTAACTGACCCGTTTCTCGGTCTAAAACTTGCGAACTTCCCGGTAAAATTGCAGTTCCCACCAAATTTTTAATCGGAGAATTCGACTCAACGGCTAAGGTTGCCAAATTTCCCCAGTCAATCATAAAGGCACAACGACCCGAGAGAAACAGTAATCGCATTTCTGTTACCGAAAGATTTTCATCCCCTTTCTGGGCTGGCCCGTAGGCAATTGCTTCTTGATAAATCGCCAACGCCTCAGCAAAAGCGGCGTTATTCACCAGGGGTTTCATCGTCTCCCGGTCAAAAAAAGCCCCTTGTTGAGTTCCCTGACTTTGCAGAAACGAACCCGCAACCGCCCACAACATCCTGGGGTTGGTTTGGGGAGTTCTCACAAGACAAGAACCGTAGTCCGCCTCTCCATCATTATTCAGGTCTTGGTTGTGAACCCGTCGGGCTAATTCCAAGTATTCATTCCAGGTTCGCGGCGGGGTAATTCCCTCCCGTTCCAAGATATCGCTACGATAGTACAAGGTGAGTATATCTCCATCAAGTGGAATCGCATAAATTCCACCGTCGTAGGTTGCGCTGTATTCTCGAAAAAATAGGGAAATATCTTCCCATTCAATTGCAGAGTCCGCTTTCACCCATTCTGTTAAATTCAGCAAATATCCCTGTCGAACATAATCCATCTTCCACTGCGAAGGAACAATCACCACATGGTAATTGTGAATGTCTTTCCTGAAATCATTTAAGATTTCTTGATAGAGTAGGTCAAATGGAGCGGTGATAATTTTGATTTGAACACCTGTGAGGGCTTCAAAATAGGCCGCATGATTGATAATTGGTTCAGTGATTCCATTACCCGGTGTCAGACTCAATACTGTCAGGGTGACTCCTTGAAAGTTGGGCTTCGGTGCAGTTTCGTTTTCCGCCAGCGAAGAGGAATCACTCAGCGTTTGATCGGCTGATATTCCGCTACAAGCTGCGATCGCCAAACTCAGACTCAAGGAGAGCCATCGAATCAGTGATCGAGGGACTAGAAATTGTCTCCGTTTAAGTAGACAATCACGGGTCAGCATCATTAATATTATTCCTCCAGCAATTCAGAATACTGAATTAATCACCCTAAATCAGTCTGACTCTAACAAACCCTAATCTTTTTGATAGGTCAAATCGAATCTCGGAAGTTCAAACAAATTGGGCCGATCAATCAGGTTTTTCAGAGGTTTGTGAAATCTCTATTCGTAAGATAACATTTTTATTCCTTGAGTGCAGAAACTCAATATCCTAACTCAATATTAGATAGAGGACATGGGTTATCCCTTGAGTCACAATAAATGTGATTTTTTGATAGTAATTTTTTCTTTCTCGATCACTTGGATGTCGCTGTCTGTTGCTTCTCCATTAATCGCTCAATCTCTCCCACTTGCTCAAAATTATTATCCCCAACCTGTTCCTCCTGATGCTACAATTGATGAACCAACATTCCCTCCGATTCTCCCCCCTCCCGAGGAACTTCTTCCAACTCCTACTCCAACCTCTCCTCTAACAGAACCCCCTCTGAATACTTCGGAAACGCTGATTATTAAACGATTTATTTTTGAAGGAAATACGGCTTTTACTGATGAAAAATTAGCCGACTTGATTCAAGATTTTCTAAATATTCCAATTACTTTTGCCGAACTTTTACAAGCTCGTTCGGCGATTACCAACTTTTATATTAGCCAGGGTTTTATTACGTCGGGAGCTTTTATTCCGCCGCAAACCTTACAAGAGGGAACGGTAATGATTCAAATTGTCGAAGGCGAAATTTCTGAACTGAATGTAACCGGAACCGGAAGATTGAATTCAAATTATGTTCGCTCTCGCTTACAACGCGCAATCACGAAACCCCTCAATCAAAATCGTCTTTTACAAGCTCTCCAACTATTACAACTCAATCCCGTTATTGAAACAATTTCAGCCGAATTATCAGCCGGAATTCGTCCCGGTGAAAGCATTCTTAATGTAAAATTTACCACCTCAGACACCTTTAATATTAGCCTGATTAGTGATAATAGCCGTCCGCCTAGTGTGGGAACGTTTCGCCGAGGAGTGGAAGTCAGCGAAGCCAATTTATTCGGACAAGGTGATCGCCTTGATGTGTTTTATAGCAATACAGACGGGAGTAATATTGTTGATATTAGTTATGATTTTCCGATTAATTCTCGGAATGGAACGGTGGGATTTTATTTCAACAATACCGATAGTCAAGTGATTGAAAAACCTTTTGAAGATCTCGATATTGAAGCCAATAGTTCGACCTATGAACTGCGCTACCGTCAACCGATTATTCAGACTCCCCAACAAGAACTAACTTTGGGTTTAGCCCTCGCCCGTCGAGAAACGGATACCTCTATTTTAGGCGTGGGTTTTCCCCTTTCACGAGGGGCGGAAAATGACGGAGAAACTCGTCTATCGATTATTCGTTTTTATCAAGAATACGTGAATCGAGATGCCAAACAAGTGTTAGCCGCGCGATCGCAATTTAGTTTAGGCATTGGGGCGTTAGATGCCACGATTAATAATAACGACGAACCCGATAGTCGATATTTAGCATGGCGAGGACAGGCGCAATGGTTGCGTTTATTGGCACCAGATACGGTATTATTAATACGGTCAGATATTCAACTTTCTAATCAAGAATTGATTCCCCTCGAACAAGTTGGGCTAGGGGGATTTGAAACCGTGCGAGGATATCGTCAGGATTTGTTACTGCGAGATAATGCGGTGTTTGCTTCGGTTGAGTTGCGTTATCCTGTGCTGCGAACCTCCAATGGAGAAGGGGTTTTACAACTGACTCCCTTTGCAGATCTGGGTCGGGCTTGGAATTCTAACCCTGAGTTGGATGTAGACCCGAGAACTTTGTTTTCCATCGGTTTAGGCTTGCGTTGGCAATATCGCGATCGCATGACACTACGATTTGACTGGGGGATTCCCTTGACTGATGTTGACTCACAACAACGCAGTTTACAAGAGAATGGAATTTACTTTTCGATTGATTGGAGTCTATTTTAAGATCTTTGAATTTCAGAGAATTTTCTCAAAAACGCTTGAACATCAACAAAAATTTGCTATAATTAAAAATCGTGCCGATGTGGCTCAGGGGTAGAGCGGCGCACTCGTAATGCGTAGGTCGGGGGTTCAAATCCCCCCATCGGCTTTAAATTCATAAACCCGAAAAATAGAAAAGCCAGGAATATAAGGAATTCCCGACTTTATCTCGTAAACGTTCTTCAATTTAAGCTAAGTAACTTGTTATTTGGAACCGTTCATCTGAACTAAAGTATCGTTTGCTAAGAAATGTTCGATATGGTAAGCACGCTCTTCTGTTTCTAACAGAATTTTCTCGTATAGATAACGAGTCGCGCGATCGCCAAGGCTTTCAGCTTGTCCAGCTTGACGACGTAACATTTGCAAAATTGCTTGTTCAGCAGCTAAGTCATGTTCGAGCATTTGGCGGGGTAGGTAATATCCATCGGGTTCAGGCTCAAAGCAGCACATTTCCGCCAATTTGCTAAAGCTGGCTACTGGAATACCACCCAAACCGTTAAGACGTTCACCGAGATCGTGAACGTGTTCTTGAACTTCTTCGTAACTATCTTGGAAAAACTGATGTATGGAGTAGAACTCCGCTCCCTCTACCACAAAATGATGTTTTTGATATTGGATGTAAAGTGCCTGAAAGCTTGCTAACAAGGCATTCATACCTTCGCAAATCGGCCCTGTAACAGAATGGTCTAATAAAATTGGGTTGTCACCCATTTCGCCCAACTGACGCACCGGACTTTGAATCTCAGTCATGCCTTGATTTCCTCGCAGTAAGTACCGTTATTGCCAATAGACTTAGTTTATAGAATTGTGAACTGACTTGTCAATCTACCTTAAAGCCTGATTCTGCCTATATTAGAAGGAATTTCGAGCTATTGACTTTTTTCACCCAGCCTATTGAGAAATATTTTTATTTAAGATATGCTAGAGATTAAAGACTCAATCGGAAAAACTTTGACGAAGTTCCCGATATCAGGGTCAGGACTAAGTAGAAATTAGTTGCAGTTGGTACAAGTAATGAATTCATCACAGTTACAGCCCGAAAATAGCGAAGTCATCGAGGTTAACTGCTGGGCCGATCGGTGGCAAGTCTACAGACGCTTACAAGAGCTAGGAATCCCTTGTTCGTGCGAGGTAGAGCAACCCCTGCGGGTACAGATCAATAACCCAAACCAAGCCGTTCAACTCTCCAGCGTTCTCAAACAGTTCACCGCCTCTCGTGGAGAATTAGTCCAGAGTTTAGAACGCTCTTGGAATACAGAGTGCGACTAATTGCGATCGCAGGGTGTCGATCAACTCCTCAATCAATCAGGGCGTTCCCTCTCAGAACGTCTTTACCCGGACAAAAAACCCACACAACTTACAACTACTCTGAAACCAATGTCCAAAACTGACACACAAATCACGGAATTCAATTTTGATGGTCAAGTGACCTATGTATTCTTCGATGGCAGCAAACCCAAATATCTACAATTGATGACATCTGAAGGGCTGCATCTGATCAAACTCTCCAAGGAATCTCGTTCAGTGTGTGAACGTTTATTGATTCCCGGTCGGCAAGTTCAAGTCAGTGGGATGAAAAAATATGATCCCAAAAGCGGTAAAATTAAACTCCAAGCTGAACAAGTGATGGCTCTAAACGCTACAGGTCAGCCCAACAGTTCACCTTGTGCATCTCAAAAAGAAGCGAAAAAAACCTGTCCAGGTAAAGCCCAAATCCTTATCTGTGACAAGTCTGACTGTCGCAAAAAAGGTGGAAACCATCTGTGTTCTGCCTTAGAAACCGTCGTTAAAGAACGAGGACTCGAAGAACAAGTCACCATTAAAAAAACAGGCTGTCTCAAACGTTGTAAAGCAGGCCCTAATGTGGTGATGATGCCCGACAAAACCCGCTACAGTCGGGTTAACCCCAAAGAAGTTCCTGAGTTAATCGCCAAGCATTTCTAAAAAAATCAAGGACAATTTTTGATTAAAATGCCTCCATCTGGGTAGAGACGTTCCATTGGAACGTCTTCGCGTTTATTTAGGGGTTCCGGGGGAGGTGGGGTGGTTGACTCCCTCAAGCCACATGAGATCTTGGCTTCCCCCTGTTCCCTGTTGCCTGTTCCCTGTTGCCTCTAAAAGATAGCTTGCTTGTAACACCCTCAGATGAGAAGATTTAATCTGTGGCCCCAAGATAATTCTCAGCATTGTTGAGGAAACTCTAAACCCTAGCTTAGGAACAGACAAACTGTTAAATCTAGGCGGGATCGCATTCGATCAGGTGTGCGGGGAGTGAGAACGGGCAGCCAACGGCGATCGCTCTAGGCAAAAAAGTGCCTGTTTCCACGCTCGATGCAACCCAGACCGGAAAGCCACCGAACAGTCACCAGTAGGGGCGGGTTCGGCTCAGATCGATCGTCTCTGCGAAACAACCTCAATCAACCCGCCCTCACACCTCACCCGTGTTTACGGTTGGCTGTTCACGCTCACACGTTCATAAAGTATATAGAAACGATAACTATGGCTGTTGCAACCCAATCACTCGAAGAACTCTGCATTAACTCCATCCGCTTTTTAGCGATTGATGCAGTACAAAAAGCCAACTCTGGCCACCCCGGATTGCCGATGGGCGCTGCACCAATGGCCTTTGTGTTGTGGGATCGCTTTATGCGGTTTAACCCCAAAAACCCCAAATGGTTTAACCGCGATCGCTTCGTCTTGTCGGCGGGTCATGGTTGTATGTTGCTGTATTCTCTCCTGCACCTGACAGGTTTTGACAGTGTTCCCCTCGATGAAATTAAACAATTTCGTCAGTGGGGTTCCAAAACTCCTGGACACCCAGAAAACCACGTTACCGAGGGTATTGAAGTCACCACAGGGCCGTTAGGACAAGGGATTGCCAATGCAGTGGGACTCGCTTTAGCTGAAGCCCATCTCGCCGCTACCTTCAACAAACCAGACTGTCAGCTTGTTGATCACTATACCTATGTGATCATGGGTGATGGCTGCAACATGGAAGGAATTTCCGGTGAAGCCTGTTCTCTAGCAGGACACTGGGGCTTAGGTAAATTAATCGCTTTCTACGATGACAATCATATTTCCATTGATGGTCATACCGACATCTCCTTTACCGAAGATGTATCCAAACGCTTTGAAGCCTACGGTTGGCACGTTCAACACGTTGCTGATGGTAACACTGACTTAGAAGGGATAGCCGCAGCCATTCAAAAGGCGAAAGAAGTCACCGATAAACCATCGCTGATCAAAGTTACGACAATTATTGGTTACGGTTCTCCCAACAAAGCCGATACTCACGATGTTCACGGCGCTGCTTTGGGTAAAGATGAAGTCAAAGCCACTCGTGAACATTTGGGCTGGGAATACCCGGAATTTGAAATTCCTGAAGATGCCCTCAACCACTTCCGCAAAGCCATTGATAAGGGTGCAACTGCTGAACAGGAATGGAACCAAATCTTGGATCAATATAAATCCAAGTATCCCGAAGAAGCGGCAACTTTTGAGCGGATGTTGAGTGGTAAACTCCCCGAAGGTTGGGCGGATGCACTGCCGAAATATACCCCCGAAACCAAAGCAGATGCAACTCGTAACCAGTCCGGTGTGACATTGAATGCGATCGCTAGCGTCTTACCAGAATTAATCGGGGGTTCCGCAGATTTAGCCCCTTCCAACAAAACTCTACTCAAAGGGTTGGGTGACTTCCAAAAAGGCAGCTACCAAAACCGCAACGTTCGCTTTGGGGTGCGTGAACATGGCATGGGTGCGATTTGTAATGGCATTGCCCGTCATGGTTCGGGGTTAATTCCCTACGGTGCAACCTTCCTGGTGTTCACTGATTATATGCGGAACTCCATCCGTCTGTCGGCCTTGGCAGAAACGGGTGTCATTTGGGTAATGACTCACGACTCCATCGCCTTGGGTGAAGATGGCCCAACCCACCAACCCGTTGAACATATTACCTCTCTGCGGGCAATTCCTCAATTGATTGTGATTCGTCCGGCGGATGGAAATGAAACCTCTGGGGCGTATAAGGTAGCCGTAGAGAAGGCGAAAGCGGCTCATCCGATGTCAACGTTGTTAGCATTTTCTCGTCAGAATTTGCCCAATTTAGAAGGCAGTTCGATTGATATTGTTGCCAAGGGTGCTTATGTCCTTAGCGATAACAGCGATGGCACGCCGGATATTATCTTGATTGGTACTGGCGGCGAAACTTACCAATGTGTTGAGGCAGCCGTTAAACTCCGCGAAGAAGGTAAGAAAGTTCGCGTGGTTTCCATGCCCAGTTGGGAGTTATTTGAAGAACAGGATGCGGCTTACAAAGAGTCTGTTTTCCCAAAAGCCGTTAAGAAGCGTTTAGCGGTGGAAGCGGGTATTAGCTTAGGTTGGAGCCGTTATGTAACCGATGAAGGCGCAACCATCAGCGTTGATACCTTTGGGGCGTCTGCTCCCGGTGAGGTGGTTCTCGAGAAGTTCGGCTTCACGGTTGAGAATATTATCGCTCAGGCGAAGGCGTTGTTAGGTTAGAATCCCTCTAAATCCCCCTTAAAAAGGGTTAGATCCCCCTAAATCCCCCTTAAAAAGGGTTAGATCCCCCTAAATCCCCCTTAAAAAGGGTTAGATCCCCCTAAATCCCCCTTAAAAAGGGGGACTTTTAACCTACACTCAACCTCCCTAACCTCCCAAACCTCCCAAACCTCCCAAACCTCCCAAACCTCCCAAACCTCCCAAACCTCCCTTTTTAAGGGAGGTGCCGCAGGGGTCGGGATCAAAGGGAGGTGCCGCAGGGGTCGGGATCAAAGGGAGGTGCCGTAGGCGGAGGGATCTAAAATTTATAAAAATGCGTCGCAAATATTTATGTATTTCAGATAAGCTAAATAAAATAGCCGCGCTCTATAGGGAATCATAACGATGAGCCTGTATATTCAATATATTCGAGAAATTGAAGCTGCTCTACAATCAGGAAATGCTACAGAACACACTCATCGTCCCGCACTCAAGAATTTAATTGAATCTTTTCGTTCTGGAATTGTCGCCACAAATGAGCCAAAACGAATTAACTGCGGTGCGCCAGATTTTGTGATTTCTCAAGGACAGCTTATTAAAGGATATATTGAAGCCAAAGACGTTGGTATTTCTCTCGATAAAACTCAAACAACGCCTCAACTCAAGCGATATTTTAATGCTTTGGGTAATTTAATTTTAACAGATTATCTAGAATTTCGCTGGTATGTTCGGGGAGAACTTCGCTTAAAAACCCAAATTGCAAAAGTTAGCAAAAATAATCGCAAGCTAGAGCAAAATAACGAAGGAATTGAACAACTTGATCAACTGTTAACTCAATTTCTAGAAGTTAGTACACCCCAACTGAATACACCCAAAGAATTAGCGCAACGCATGGCAAATTTAGCGCAATTAATTCGAGATGCGATCGCAACGGCTCTATCCGATCAGGATAAAGGAGGAATGCTCAGAGAGCAACTGGAGTCGTTTAAAAAGGTATTAATTAAAGATTTAAACCAAAATCAATTTGCAGATATGTACGCCCAAACGATTTGTTATGGGTTATTTGCAGCCCGATGTAATACAGATAGTCCAGAGAATTTTTCACGGGAAAATGCGGCGTTTAAACTTCCGAAAACGAATCCTTTTCTTCGCAGTATTTTTAGTCAAGTTGCGGGGCCAGATTTAGATGATCGAATTGTTTGGGCGGTGGATGATTTAGTAACAATATTGCGTCAGACGGATATGGCAGAAATTCTCAAAAATTTTGGGAAAAGAACCCGTCAAGAAGACCCGGTTGTGCATTTTTATGAAACATTTCTGGCGGAATATGACCCTAAAATGCGAGCATCAAGAGGGGTTTACTATACGCCTGAACCTGTGGTTTCTTATATTGTCCGTAGTGTTGACTCTATTCTGAAAAATAAGTTTGGAATTTCTAAAGGGTTAGCTGATGCAAAAAAAATACAGGTTCCCAACCCAAATGGTGAGGGAACCCTAGAAACCCATAAAGTATTAATTCTCGATCCAGCAGTGGGAACCGGAACTTTTATGTACGGTGTAATTGACCATATTTATGATAGTTTTAAAAATCAAAAAGGGATGTGGTCAAGTTATGTCAGTCAACATCTACTTCCCCGTTTATTTGGATTTGAATTATTGATGGCTCCCTACACCGTTGCACACATGAAGTTGGGGTTACAGCTTCAAGAGTTGGGATATGATTTTAGTTCAGATGAACGGTTAAGAATTTATTTAACAAATACTTTACAAGAAGCTTTTCAAATTCCGCCAGCAGATGGATTTTTAAATCGAATTCGAGATGAAGCAGAAGCAGCAAAAGAAGTCAAGCAAGATATTCCTGTGATGGTTGTATTAGGAAATCCACCTTATTCAGCAGTTTCTATGAATACCGATCCTTGGATTGTTGGATTGATCAGAGATTACTATCAAGTTGATGGTCAACCTTTAAAAGAACATAACTCACAAAATTTATTGGATGATTATGTTAAATTTATTCGTTTTGCTCAACATCGAGTGCGTTTAACCGGAGATGGAATTGTTGCATTAATCACAAATCATGGTTATTTAGATAACCCAACATTTAGGGGAATGCGTCAAAATTTGATGGAAACTTTTGATGAAATTTACGTTTTAGATTTGCATGGAAATAGCAAAAAGAAAGAGGTCTGTTCAGATGGTTCATCCGATCAAAATGTGTTTGATATTCAGCAGGGTGTCGCGATTGGGATTTTTGTGAAGTATCCTGAAAGTAGTCAAGAACCTGCTACAGTTTATCACGCTGATTTATGGGGAGTACGAGAG
Source organism: Limnoraphis robusta CS-951 (assembly GCF_000972705.2). The sequence continues at coordinate 30,248 of NZ_LATL02000350.1, forward strand.
TTATATCAAAATCAGTCTAAAGCTAAGAAACTGATTGGGGGAAAGTATCATTGGTTAGCTGAAAATGATGTGAGTTCAACAGATTGGGAAATATTAAAACCAGAATCATCTTTTTATCTATTCAAACCTCAAGATAAAAGACTACTGCCAGAGTATCAAGCCTATTGGAAAATAGCTGACATTTTATCTTCAAACTTAACTGGCGTAAAAACTAATCGAGATAAACTATTAATTGATTTTGATTTAGAAAGTCTTAATCAAAGAATAGAAACTTTGCAAAGCGATCAATATACTGATATTCAAATTAAAGAAACATATAGTTTGTCAGATGATCGCTACTGGAATACTTACAGAGAAAGGAATAAAATTAGAGCTACAGATTGGCGGAAAAATATTATTCCATATCTTTATAGACCTTTTGATCAGAGGTATTTACTATATCAAATTAATCTCATTCAAATTGGACGTGGAGGTGCTGGATATAATATAATGCAACATATGATTTATGGTGATAATTTGGGATTAATAACATCTCGTCAACAATCACAACAAAGAGAGTGGACTTTAGTAGGAATTACAAAATTTGTTACAGATAACTGTTCTATATCTAGTAATACAAAAGAGAGAAGTTATCTTTTTCCTCTCTATCTTTACCCCACTGATAACCCCACATTATTTGATTTACAACCCACTAACGCACCTGGAGGTCGCCGCCCTAACCTTTCATCGGAATTTATTCAAGACTTCTCAACTCGCCTAGAATTAGAATTTATTGCAGATGGAAAAGGCGACAAACACCAAACTTTTGGCCCCGAAGATATTTTTAATTACATTTACGCCATCTTTCATTCTCCCACCTACCGCCAACGTTATGCAGAATTTCTCAAAATAGACTTTCCTCGGGTTCCCCTAACATCCAACTCTGAATTATTTTGGTGTTTGTGTGAAAAAGGCGATCGCCTCGTTAACCTGCATCTGATGAAAGTTACCGCAACAGAAATGACCAGTTATCCCGAAGACGGGGATAATAAAGTTGAAAAAGTTCGTTATGTTGAAGCGAACCAAAATCAACCGGGACGAGTTTATATTAACAAAACCCAATACTTTGAAGGAGTTCCGTTAGAGGTTTGGAATTTTTATGTGGGAGGATATCAAGTCTGTCAAAAATGGTTAAAAGATCGAAAAGACAGACTGTTAGACTTTGACGATTTAGAACATTATCAAAATATTGTTGCAGCCCTAAACGAAACAATGATATTGATGCAGCAAATTGATGATATAATTAATCAATATGGTGGTTTTCCAATCGAATAAAAAACTCACCAAAAACTCACCCCTCTTTTTAAGTGGGCAGGGGAGATCAACTATGACCAATCTAAACGATAGCGACTTTCATCTTCCCTATAACCCTGCTTTAATTGTTAGGGCAGAACTCCGCTTAAGTTTGAGATTTTGGCAGAGATTCGTTACTCAATCCCCAGGTTACATTTCTTTAAAAACTGTTAACTGAAAAAACTGTAATCCAGACTCTATTTATCCGGGACGAGTCGCCCCTTTTATATCTTTAGACAGAGTAGACATTTTTCATTCAATGCTATAATAGTTCAGAAAGAATAGCAAGCCAGCCTAATTCGAGCAGAATTTCTCAACTTCTACAAGAGCAGAGAAACTTTGTGAGAAACGGAGGAACCAAAAATCGGGGCGAATCTCGCGCAATGTAACCGAGAGAGGCACCTTCCAGCCTTAGCCCGTCAGCTAACTTCGTAGGCATTGGAAGGAGAACCCAATTGCAACATTGGATCTCCTTAACACTCGCTAAATCACCACACAGATAAGGAGACAACTTCATGCGGAAACCCATGTTGATGCGTTTACAGAGCGTACTTGGCTGCGATGACTTGACACAGCAAATGGTGCTATTACCTCAAAACAAAATCTCTCCACGTCGAACAGAATCCTCTAAACTCACCCTGAATATTGTCGTGGGTTATACCGGATCAGATCAGAGTCAAGCGGCGCTGGATATGGCACTTTGGATCGCGCATCAAACCCGTTTAGTCAAGCAAAATCCCGTCTTAGTTCATATTGTTTATGTCATTGATCAGGTTCAACCCGCAACGATAGAAAAAGCCGATCATATTCTTTGGCAAGCACGCTGTTTAGCCAGTGAATGGCGGGGTTCTCTGGATGCTCATTTACGAATTGGTAATGTTGCCACTGAACTCAGTAAAACAGCCCAAGAAATGGATGCTGAGGTGATGTTACTCGGATGTCGAACCTTAAAACATCCGTTGGTTAAGCAATTAGCAAATCAAACGCCCTGCCCCATTTTAGGATTATTACCAAAAGAGTTGAGCGTTGTCTCTTCCGATTAATTTGTCATCATGCCTATCGCTGGAATGCAGATGTTATTATCATCGGTAATAGCGATCAGCAGACTCCAAAAGCCACCAAAGTGCAATCACTCCAGCAAAGCCTGCAAGCGGCAATAAAAAGCGTTAAACTATCATTACGATCATCCATCTTAGGATAGATTTGACCGATAGGATTATCACCGTTGATTCCAAGCATTTTCTGCATCTAAAAGCGCTTGTTCGACGGTTTTTTCGTTTAACATTGCGGCTTGTAAGTTATCATAAATAATCTTTTGCAGTCTTTTGATATCTTTTAAGGGGGGGAGTAAAGGATCGGTTTCATCGATTTGTTTTGCACTAATAATTCGGGCTTGATCTTCTTGGGTATTTCGTCCTTGAACGGGTCTAAAATGACTATCTTTTAACGCTTCAACTGTCGAAGGTAATACATTTGCGACTTTTGCAAAAGCTAATTGATTGGTAGAATTCGTGACAAACAAGGCAAATTTTAACGCATTTTCAGGATTAGGCGTTTCTCTGGGAATCACTAAATTCATCACCGCAACACTTTTTTTCCCTGTTTCTCCGGTAATTTGTGGGGCGGGAGTCGAAACTTTAGCAATAGTGGGAGCGTTTTCTGCAATGGCTTTAAAAAACTGTGGCCCTGATATTAAAATAGCGATTTCTCCCGCTTGATAAAGTTCAATTGCGCGTCGATGTCCTTGAGTTAAAACTTCTTGAGGAAGCAGGTTATTTTGATATAAATCTACCCAATATTGAAAGGCGGCTTTTCCTTCAGGACTGTTAAAGGCGGCTTTTCTTTGTTCATCAACTAACTGCACCCCCATTTGAACTAAAGATTGTAAAACCTGAGAAGAATCTTCTGGAACAAAGGATACAAACAAGGCATATTTACCTGTTTTTTCTTTAATCGTTTGAGCGAATTCGGCGAGTTCTGTATAAGTTGTAGGTGCGGTTTTTAATCCTGCTTTTTGAAATAACTCTTGATTATAGATCGTAATTTGTGTTGTTAAATACCAAGGAACTCCATAATTTTCTAAGCGGCAATTATTTTCTTTACATCTTTCAATACTATTGGCTTTTAAAATATTCGGTAAATATTGCGATCGCACCTCTTCTGGTACTTGTTCATTTAAGTTTAACCAAGCATTTCGTCCGGCGAGTAAAGCGGCAAAATCGGGGTTTAAATTCACCACATCCGGCGCTGTTTTTGCCGAAACAGAAGCTAAAATTCGACTTTCCATCGCTGACCAAGGCACATCGACCCAGCGTATTTTTAACTCGGGATTTGCCGCTTCAAAATTCGCAATTAATTGGTTAAAATAATCAGTAAACTGCGGTTGAAGTTGCATCGTCCAGAATTCGACTTCCTGACGATTATCACTGGCATTATTATCAGAACTAACCGTTGCACAACTGACAACAAAACTCAGCAATAAACCAACTAAAGCAAAAATTCCAAAGCGTTTCCAGGTGTTCAGACGTTTCATGGTGGGGGGATGTTGACTCGCAAGATAGGACGAAAATTGAGGATATTTGTTTCTCGAGATAAATGTGCCGGGTGACAACTAATAACTATACTGCTAAGAGCAGAAATTTTTTGCTGTCATTCACCCTATTATCAGCAGTAATGTTGCGTGTTTCCATTATTATCCCAACCTTAAATGAGGCGAGTTCCCTAAACCGCACCCTGAATACTTTGCGTTTACTCACTCCCCCAGCTTGGGAAATGATTGTCGTAGACGGGAACAGCGAAGATGAAACGGCTTTGATCGCTAAGTCTGCGGGAGTTCAGGTGATTTCTTCTCCGATACGCAGACGTTCAACCCAAATGAACTTAGGCGCGAAACTGGCAACCGGAGAAGTTCTCTGTTTTCTGCACGCAGATACTTTAGTTCCCGATGACCTCGTGACTATTATTGCACAAACCTTATCGGATGCAAATATTGTTGCAGGCGGCTTTATTTCGCTGATGGCGGGTTCTCAAACGACTCGTTGGGGAATTTCCCTTCACAACTACTTGAAGACCTATTATGCGCCATTATTGTTTCGTCCCCATTTATTTTTTCGGGGACTGCGGTTATTGTTTGGAGATCAGGTAATATTTTGTCGGAGTCAGGCGTTTTGGGACTGTGACGGCTTTGATGAACATTTACCGATTATGGAAGATGCGGATTTATGTCGTAAACTGGTTTATGTTGGACAGATTCGCTTAGTCAACCGGATTGTCCAAACCAGCGATCGCCGTGTTGCCCGTTGGGGTTCGTTCAAAGCTACGTTAATTTATCTCTACATTGGTTTGCTTTGGGGAATGGGTGTCTCGGCTGACTATTTAAAAAAATTTTATCAAGATATTCGTTAATAGTCTTGTAGGGGCGGGTTCCACAACGATTTTTGTATCTGATCAAAAACTCACATGAACCCGCCCAACCCCACCATTGCATTAGGGGTGGGTTTAGAGCAATAATTGATTACATACAGATATT
>NZ_LATL02000351.1 GCF_000972705.2 Limnoraphis robusta CS-951
TCATCCATCTTCAACCGATGATATAATGGTTTAGGAATGGCATCAATTTCGGCTTGCTGACAGTCGGTTTTGTTGGCGGCGATAATATCGGCAGTAGCCGCTTCTAAGGCTTGGGCCGCTTCTAAAGCTTGGTTTTTGGCTTCTGTGGAAACAACGGCTAATTTTTGGGCGGCTAGGCGGGTTTGTTGGGCGAGATCGGTTAGAGAGTGAGAAGTCATCATCTTTGTTGTTGATTCTTAATATTAGGTGAGAAAATTTGCGGTATTATAAATTTTAACTGAGTCGGTTGATTCATCAAACAATACATTTAAGACTTGAACTCAAACCCAGTAGAATTACTTATTATTTTAACAGATTTAGGAGAGTCAATCTAAGTCTAAAAAAAATCTAAAGTTTACTCTGATTGTTCAATCTGATCATCAAAATATAACTAACTCTCAATTTTAAACCCAATTTAGGATCAAGTTATGGTAACGACAGCACGACCCCAAGAAAAAGTAAAAATCAGCCAGACGAAACTGTTAATTAATAATGAATGGGTAGAAAGCGTTTCTGGGAAGCGGTTTGAGACTATTAATCCCGCAACAGGAGAGGTGATTTGTGATGTCGCTGAAGCGGATGCTGCGGATGTGGAAAAAGCCGTTACAGCCGCCCGAAAAGCATTTACTTCGGGAGATTGGCCGAATATGTCGGCAAGAAAACGGGGTGAACTTCTTTATAAATTAGCGGATTTAATCGAACAAAATCAAGAAGAACTTGCCTTTTTAGAAACCCTTGATAATGGGAAACCCATCGGCGAGTCGATGAAACTTGATTTACCGTTTGCGATCGCTTGTTATCGATATTATGCAGGTTGGGCGGATAAAATTCAAGGCAAAACGATTCCCGTTGACGGCCCTCATTTATGCTACACTCGCCATGAACCTGTGGGGGTTGTGGGTCAAATTATTCCCTGGAATTTCCCTCTCGTCATGCAAGCCTGGAAACTCGGCCCTGCGTTGGCTGCGGGAAATACTGTGATTCTAAAAACGGCGGAACAAACGCCACTTTCTGCCTTACGAATTGGGGAATTAATATTAGAAGCAGGCTTCCCGCCCGGAGTTGTAAATATTCTATCCGGCTACGGGCCTACTGCGGGTGCTGCGATTTCTCATCACATGGATATTGATAAAGTTGCGTTCACAGGTTCAACAGAAGTCGGACATTTAATTATGGAAGCGGCTGCTAAAAGTAACCTGAAACGAGTCACTTTAGAATTGGGTGGAAAGAGTCCGAATATTGTGTTTGCGGATGCCGATTTTGATGCTGCTATTGCAGGAGTTCATTTGGGTTTATTTTTCAATCAAGGGCAATGTTGTAACGCAGGTTCACGGGTATTTGTGGAAGAAAGTTGTTATGATGAATTTGTGCAGAAATGTGCAGAAAAAGCCCAACAACGCCGAGTTGGTGATCCCTTTGATGAACAAACTCAACAAGGGCCACAAGTTGATGATGTTCAGTTTGAAAGAGTGATGAGTTATATTGAGTCGGGAATACATGAAGGCGCCCAAGTTTTATGTGGTGGAAAGCGTGTCGGCGATCGCGGTTATTTTATTGAACCGACGGTTTTTGCTGATGTTCAAGATCACATGAAAATCGCCCGTGAAGAAATTTTCGGCCCGGTAATGAGTGTGATAAAATTTAAAGATGTTGAGGAAGTCATTCAACGGGCAAATGATACAATGTATGGTTTAGCAGCAGGAATTTGGACGAAAGATATCACAAAAGCCCATAAAGTTGCCCACAGTGTTCGGGCAGGAACCGTTTGGATTAATACTTACCATGCGTTTGATGCGGCGGCGCCTTTTGGGGGCTTTAAACAGTCAGGAATTGGCCGTGAATTGGGTGAGTATGGGTTGCAGCAATACACAGAAATTAAGACGGTAAATATTCGATTGTAAGTCGTATCAGAAACTAAATCCCAAAAACCCGGTTTCTCATAGAAACCGGGTTTTTAATCCCCACAGAAATTAAGAATAGTTGGATTTGGTGATGATTGAAAAAACATTGAGAATTTGATGCACCCTACTTTTTATCTAGACATTCCAGAGGGCTAAATAAGTATCATTTCCGCCTAAAGGATTGGGATTAATTGCACCGGGAGTAGTCGCAACTGCGGGTTTAGTAATCGTTGCAAAAATCGCTGCTGTACCATTGCCAACAGCAAAGCCATTAATACTTCCTGATGAACCATCGGTATCACCTGTTTGAGTTAACGGAGTCCAGAATTTTCGGACGGTATAATCAGGCGTTAATCCTAACACTGCAATTTCACCCTGGGTATAATTTCCAACAGGTTGATCGTTAATTTGTTGGAGGTTACGGTTTTGAATTTGGAATGCAGATGAACCGCCAATATAGACATTTCCAACTTCATCTGCGGTGATAGAATTGGGGGTGAAACTATTCGGTTTTGTTCCGGTATTGGTTAAGATAAATTGACCTCGTTCGATACTTCCATTTGTTGGATTAATTTTAGCATGGAAGGTGAATGAACCTGCGCCTGCGCCGGAAAAATTGTTGTATTTATCGACATCAACTTTAGTGGCTAATGCTTGGCTAATATCTTCACCATCCCGTTGATAAACGTTATTTCCGCCGTCGGTTTTACCCAAGAAATAGAGTCCGCCATCTTGTCCAAAAGTAATGCGTTCTCCGCGTGTATCTGCCCCTAAATTCTGTCCGGTAACTTGGGCTGCACTATAATCCCAAGTGTTCCAAATTTGGGTTAAATTGGTATCAAATGCGCGAATAAATGGTGTTTGTAAATCGGCACTGACTTGATTAAATCCGGTTAAATAGACTTGTTTTGTTGTGGGATTAATTGCAATATCAGCCGGACGAATATCGGTTCCGGTTAAGGTTGTTGTGGCTAATTGGGTTCCGGTTGAACTCCACAATGTAACGGTATCATTGCTATTTGTTAGTGTGGCAATTGTGCCATCATTTGCAACTGCAACTCGGTCAAATGTTCCCGCTTGTGACCATAAAATAGTTCCGGCATTTTGATTATAAACTTTCATCCCAAAACTACCAACGGCGACAATTTCACCGCTATCTCGATCAACATCCATATCGTTAACGACACCGCCTAAAGCTGTTGTTGAAAGGGGTGCTGTATTCCCATCTGTTAGGCGACGAATTTCACCTGCACCATTGAAATTTCCGGCAATAATAATCGCTTGATCAGTTGGAGAAATTTCAACTGCACTGGCTACATCATTATTAGCAGTTCCTAAGTAAGTTGCACTACTGAGTTGAAGATTATTGCTTGGATCATTATNCGAATTTCACCTGCACCATTGAAATTTCCGGCAATAATAATCGCTTGATCAGTTGGAGAAATTTCAACTGCACTGGCTACATCATTATTAGCAGTTCCTAAGTAAGTTGCACTACTGAGTTGAAGATTATTGCTTGGATCATTATCAACAATTTGCAAGGTGGCTGTATTTTGAGTTCCCAAACTTGCACCGCCTGTTGGTGTTTCTAATACCAAATTTAGAGTTTCAGTGGGTTCAAATGTGGTATCATTGATAATGGGAACTATCACGGTTTTTGCTGTACTATCCCCATCTACAAAGTTAACAGTTATTGGTGCATTGGTATAATCTGCTGGAGAAGTTGCGGTTCCGTTTGTTTGTGTGAGATTAACACTAACAGCGCCTTGACTTCCTTCGGTTCGGGTAACGGTAATTGCTGTTATTGGTGTGCCGTTTTCGTTAACACTAAATATAGGAGAACTAAAGTTAATTGTTCCTGCCATCAACACATCATTATCAACAATATTAACCGTAGAAATCGCTGTTCCTAAACTCGCGCCCCCTGTCACATTGGTTAACGTTAAATTAAACAATTCATTGCCTTCAACTAAGGTATCATCAAGAATTGGAACGGTGAAAGATTGACTCATTTCAGTATCAGCAAAAGTTAGCGTTCCTGATGTAGCCGTGTAGTCAGTTCCCGCCGAAGCTGTGTTATTTTCGGTAGCATAATCAACGGTAATAATTCCATCGGTTCCACCTGTTCTATTAACAGTAATTGTGGCAATTGTTGCATCCTCATTTACATCAATGTTAGCCAGAGAAAAACCTAATGTTCCCGCAATAGGAGTAGGTGTTGGCGTCGGTTGAGGAGTAGGTTCGGGTGTTGGCGTCGGTTCAGGAATGGGTGAGGGAGTAGGTTCGGGAGTAGGTTCAGGAACAGGTTCGGGAATGGGTGAGGGTGTTGGTGTCGGTTGATTATCTGAATCTGGTGATATAAAATCATCAGAATTCAAGGTGTTACTATTAACATTTTTGAGAATTGCCAAGAATTCATTTGTATTTTTATTTTGAATGATAGTATCACTGGAAAATTCATCGGTACCTTGATAGATATTCAAATCATCAAAGCTGAGGAGATTTAGTAACCGAATCGAATCTTGTTCTGAGTTAAAGTCATTGATCATATCGGCTTCAGTAATACTAAATCCTCCAGTTACTTCACCCATATAAAATGTATCGTTTCCTTCTCCACCTGTAATTGTATCCGATCCGCGATCGCCAAGTAGAGTATCATTTCCTAAGTCACCAAAAAGCAAATCGTTTCCCGCTCCTCCAGCAACGAGATCGCTTTCTTTTCCGCCATAAAGAATATCATTACCATTGTTTCCGAGTACCTCATCTGAATCGCGATCGCCAAATAAGATATCATTACCAATATCACCAAATAGGATATCATTATTTTGACCTCCGGTTAAAGTATCATCCCCTTTTCCGGCATAAAGAGTATCATTTCCTAGATTTCCAACCAAAAAGTCATTCCCTTCATTTCCGCCTAAAATATCATCCCCACCTAAACCAAAAACGGTATCATCTCCTGCTAAACTAAATATTATATCGTTTGCTTCTGTTCCTAGAATGCTATCTGATCCTTGACTGGGAACTAAAGAGTTTATACTCAAAATTAAGTCAGATTCATTAGAGGAGGGAATAGTAACTGTATTAAATGTTTGTAAATCATTAGCAAAAGAAGTATCAAGGCTGTTTATAACTACAGCATCTAGATGATCATTACTGAGAATCATATAGATTCGTCTCCTAAAATAAGGATAATTTGTTCTAACTTCTTTTTCGAGAATGACGAGATAGATCCGGATATTTTAAAGTTGAAAAATAAAAATAAACTTGAACTTAAATAAGAGGTTTATACGGATACAAATAGAATAAGAGATCATTTAAGATTGAGATTTTCAGTAAAATTAACGAGAAGGCGATGTGATTTAAAATACTAAGAGCAAAAATTATTTTCCTCCGATAAACTTTGAGGATTTATGAGCGGTTTTGATCTCCACTTTCTTCTAGAAGTGGGGGAGGGGGAAAAATCCGGTTTCTGAAGAAAACTACACTTAATTTTAGAGTGAAAGTGCTTTCAATCTGATCACCTTTGTTTTAAAATAGATTTAGCAGAATGATAATAGGATAAAAATGACGATTTTGGGTAGCACTCAACCGGAACCAGACGAAAAAAGTTGGCAATATCAGTTAGATCGATTTGTTGACAATAATCAGCAAGAATTAGCAGCGTTAGCTTGGGGATTTTATCAAGAACAAACTGAACATGAAAATACACTAGGAATTGATATCATACCAACCCCTCATTTTATTTCCTGTTCACGAGAAGCTCTTGAAAAATTGAATAACAGCGTGAATCATAAGCTGCAAGAAATCTTAGGATTAATCGATGGCTACCAACCTGAACAAGAGGTTTTAATGATTGGTTTTGCAAATAATGGCGTTAAACTGATCTATTTTGAACCGGAATTAAATCCGCCCGAATGTTTTGAAAAATCAGGTCAAAATATTGCGAGTTTATTAGAAAAACTAGAAGCCAAAATGCTTGCACAGATTCAAGTTTAGTTTTCAATAATGATTTCGTTTATCTCCCAGTCCAAACAGAACAAATCAATCGGCCCATTTGGATGAACAGCACAGTTAATTCCGTCCTGACCATGATAATATAAACAAACTTGGCAAGGTCGGGTTTGATCAAGTTGTTGCTGTAAATTTTCCCATTTATTTTGGGTAATCTTCAGGGTTCGACTTGCTAATAAATGATCGGGGTTAATTTCTAAGCTTTGCTGAAAGGCATTTAAAGCCGTTTTGTATAACTTGAGAATTTGATCACCTGATTTTTGCCAAGCAGAAGTTCGATTTTCGTAGAATTTAATGAGTTTTAGCGTTAAAATACCATATCTAAACCAAGCATCAGCCGAGAAGGTGGTTGTAGAACCTTTAGCCTCGAGTAAGACTCGTTTAATGGTTTGTAAAAGTTCACGACTTTGCCAAGGCTTACTCACATAAGCTTCGGCGTGTTTGATACCTTCATAAATTGCCAGTTGTTGTTCTTTTCCGGTGATAAAAACAACGGGTATATTCTGTGTTTTGGGGTTGGCTTTAATTAAACGACAAAGGCGATAGCCATCAATTCGAGGCATGACAACATCCAACAAAACCAAATCAGGACAAGTCCCTTGCAGTTTATTCAAAGCATCAATCCCATCACAAGCTTGAATGACATTCATTCCATTCCAAGCTAACTGATAGGAAATACATTCTCGCTGACTGTGAGAATCTTCGACAATTAAAACAGTGTTCATGGGTTCAAGGGCAGGATCACGATTAGGCACAAATCATCAACTCTTGTTATGAGTTTACCCAGTTTGACTCCTATTGTTGTCGCCCTTCCTAAAAATTTTACATAAAATTTTGATCAATGACTGCAACCAAATTTTATGATAGAAAGTTTAAAATATGCTGTGCAGTGATTTGGGGCTGTTCTAGATGGGGGACATGACCACAGTTTTTAATCCAGATTAATTGAGAATTAGCGATCGCTTTTTGGAATTTTTGGGCATCTGCTGTCCCTAAAATTCGATCATTTTCCCCCCATAAAATTAATGTTTGCTGCTGAATTTCACTTAACTTTTTACCAAAAGCCCCATATCCGCCACTTTTAGTAAAGCTAATTAAAGAACGATTCCAAACAGGCATTTCTAAATGTAAGGCTGCACAAACTTGGGCATCGGGAGAAGCAAAGGTTTTATCAAAATAAGCCGTTTCACTAATTCCCTGTCTGACTTTAGGATTGCGTAAAAATTCAGTCGCCAGATTGTCAAAGGGAGGAAACAAAAACTTTCCTAAAATCGGCCCAGAACTCATTCCGGCACTTCCAATTAAAACTAAAGATTGAACCGCTTCGGGATAAGTTAGGGTAAAATCTAGGGCTGCTGCACCGCCCATTGAAGTGCCAACTAACATCACAGGCTGATTAATTAAAGTCTTCCAAAAATAGTATAAATGAGTCGAGATTGCTTGAGGATTGATGATGATATTAACATCTCGTTCAGTAAATCCAAATCCTAATAAATCAACCGCCCAAGTCTCATTTTGAGCTGCTAATCGCGGCAATAATCGTCTAAACTCTAGTACCGAACTATCGAAACCATGCAACAGTAAAATAGGCGTTCCTTGACTCCCTTGATGAACATANAGGTTAACTCTTTTTAGACTCTATCATGTTTCCTAGTTTTCTTCCAAAAATAGTATAAATGAGTCGAGATTGCTTGAGGATTGATGATGATATTAACATCTCGTTCAGTAAATCCAAATCCTAATAAATCAACCGCCCAAGTCTCATTTTGAGCTGCTAATCGCGGCAATAATCGTCTAAACTCTAGTACCGAACTATCGAAACCATGCAACAGTAAAATAGGCGTTCCTTGACTCCCTTGATGAACATAACGGGTGAGAATAGGTTCTTTTCTCAAGGGCGTAGAAATGGGGTGAGATTCGATTTGTTGGGCGAGGGTAATTGAAGTTAATTCAGTCAGTTTTTGGACTTGGGCTGGAAGAAAACTAGGAAACATGATAGAGTCTAAAAAGAGTTAACCTTTGATGCCTGTGACTAGAGCTATCATACCAAATCCTAAGATAATTACACCAGAAATTTGGTTAACCGCTTTCAGGGTGCGATCGCTAAATTTTTCTCTAAATAAACTCACCCCACTCGCCAACAACAACCACCAAGACGCTGATCCGATAAATACACCTAAGACTAAAATAACAGCATCTAGATAATGATTTGCAGTGGCGAGTCCCAATCCCGCAAAGATAGCTAAAAAAGATAAAATTGTCATAGGGTTGGTAATCGTCAAGAAAAAAGTTGAAGCAAAAGCCCCAGCAATTTGATTGGATGTTGCGGCTTCCGTTGCGGGTTTTTCTAAAAAGGTTTTCAAGCCTAAATAACAGAGAAATAATCCGCCAAAAATCTTGAATAAAACCTGTTGACTGACTAAAAAATTAGAAACTAAACTCAACCCAAATCCCGCAATACAGCCATACATTGCATCCGCCGTCGCCGCCCCTAAACCGGAGATAAACCCCGTTTTTTTTCCATAGGTTAAAGAACGACGAATACATAAAACACCAATCGGCCCGACTGGGGCTGCAATAGAGAAACCCACCAACAAACCTTTTAAGAAAAAACTAATTTCCATAAACCTACTCAACTTCACGTTCAAAGGGAGGTAGCGGAATTGCTGAAGTCTCTTTTGATGTCGATAAAACAACCGTTGTGCGAGTTCTTAAAATGCCCGAAATACCTTTAATTTGTTCACTGACAATTCGTTCTAAATGACGAGTATTCTGACAGCGAACCTTCATTAAATAGTCATCATCCCCGGTGACGTGATGACATTCCATCACTTCGGATATTTCCTGAATTCGTTGCAAAAAAGCGTCGCGATATTGCGGTTGTTGTAGAGTAACAGCAATAAAAGCCATGAGTTCACAACCGACAGCTTCAGGGTTAATACGGGCGTTGTACCCTTGAATGATACCTCGTTCCTCTAGGCGCCTAACTCGTTCGGCGGTTGCAGGTGCAGACAGCCCCAAGAGGGTGGCCAGTTCAGACCAGGTGATGCGACCCTGAACCATAAGATGCTGAATCACCTTATTATCTATTGCATCCACAGCATTTTACCTTTTTTTCGTAAGTATATATTTAATATACCATATAAAACATTGAGAAAAAATCAAAGCTACCCTAGAATCTCCTAGAGTAGCCTGATTAAGATTAAGTTTCTCAGATGAGAACGATCAACTAGGCGATCGCAGCGACTCGAACATCATTATTTCCTAAGAGTTCTTGCAGCTCCTCCGAGTCAACCGTCTCTTTCTCGATCAACATTTCTGCCAATTTATCCAGAACGTGGCGATTTTCCATCAACACATTTTTAGCACGAACGTAAGCTTCATCAACTAACTTACGAACTTCATCATCAATGGTTGCGGCTGTTTCTTCGGAGAAATCCCGCTCAGACATGATATCACGACCGAGGAACACATTCCCCTGNAACGTGGCGATTTTCCATCAACACATTTTTAGCACGAACGTAAGCTTCATCAACTAACTTACGAACTTCATCATCAATGGTTGCGGCTGTTTCTTCGGAGAAATCCCGCTCAGACATGATATCACGACCGAGGAACACATTCCCCTGTTGACGACCCAAAGCTACAGGCCCCAAACGGTTACTCATCCCATAACGGGTAATCATTTGACGCGCCACACGAGTCACCTGTTGCAAGTCGTTAGAAGCGCCAGTGGTGACTTCTTCTTCGCCGAAAACAATTTCTTCCGCCAGACGTCCGCCTAAAGCAACGGCCATCTGATTTTGCAAATAAGAACGACTGAACAACCCAGAGTCCATCCGATCTTCACTGGGCATAAACCAGGTTAACCCACCCGCACGACCACGAGGAATAATGCTGATTTTTTGTACAGGGTCGTAGTCTGGCATCAACGCACCGACTAACGCATGACCCGCTTCGTGGAAGGCGACTAAAGTTTTGCGTTTTTCGCTCATTACCCGATCTTTCTTCTCGGGGCCTGCGAGTACGCGGTCAATGGCGTCGTTCACCTCATCCATTGAAATTTCGGTTAAGTTGCGACGGGCCGCCAAAATAGCCGCTTCGTTGAGTAAGTTCGACAGGTCAGCCCCGGTAAACCCAGGAGTCCGACGGGCAATTTTTTCGAGATCTACGTCTTTAGCGAGGGTTTTGCCGCGTGCATGAACCCGCAGAATTTCCAGACGACCCGCGTAGTCAGGACGATCAACAACAACCTGACGGTCAAAACGACCCGGACGCATTAACGCTGCATCCAAGACATCAGGACGGTTGGTGGCGGCAATAATGATAATTCCGGTATTGCCTTCAAAACCATCCATTTCGGTGAGTAACTGGTTGAGGGTTTGTTCCCGTTCATCGTTACCACCACCTAAACCCGCACCCCGTTGACGACCAACGGCGTCAATTTCATCGATGAATACAATACAGGGAGCGTTGGCTTTGGCTTGTTCAAACAGGTCGCGGACGCGGGACGCACCCACACCGACGAACATTTCTACAAATTCTGAACCGGAGATACTGAAGAAAGGAACACCTGCTTCACCCGCGACGGCTTTGGCGAGGAGGGTTTTACCGGTTCCAGGAGGGCCGACTAACAGCACGCCTTTGGGAATTTTCGCACCAACGGCGGTAAAGCGATCGGCGTTTTTCAGGAAGTCTACCACTTCGCTGAGTTCGAGTTTGGCTTGTTCAATTCCGGCCACATCCCCAAAGGTGACTTGAGTTTGGGGTTCCATTTGAACTCGCGCTTTAGACTTGCCAAAGTTCATGGCTTGGCTTCCGGGGCCGCTTTGGGCGCGACGCAACAGAAAAAATAAGCCAACTAACAGTAAAATAGGGAAGAATAAGCTGCTGAGAGCTTTGAACCAGAAACCCTCATCACTTTGAGGCATCACGGAAATGTCAACGTTATTCTGACTCAGAATATCGATCAAGCCGGGATCGGGAGGAAGGTTAACCATGACTTTGGAACCATCTTCCGCCGTAACCAGGGCTTTAGAGCGATCAGCACTCAGGCTAACCCGCTCAACTTGCTTATTTTCGACTTCCTGAATGAAGGTACTATATTTCCAAGTTTCCCGTGTTTGAGGTTGTTTATCAAAGAAGGCGGTTGCCAGGGCGATGACAACGATTGCTAAAAGTGCGTATAAGCCTGCGTTTCTCCAGCGTTTGTTCACCGGGGTCTATCCTCCTAATGTTGCTCAGAGTCCTGTGGACTCTGGTATCTTTTTTATTATGTTTACCAATCTTAACGTATTTTTCACCAATCCTGGGGATCAGGACAAGAAGCCTTAACATCTTAAAATAGGTGATGCTCTAATCAGACACAGGGAGTTGTTTGACTACAATAAATTTATTTTTTTGTCAACCTCTGAGAAGGGGTTCAAGTTAAAATCGCCGTTTGTGATTCTTGATCTGAGCTTCAATCGCAAAAAAAGCTGACTTTAATTTCTATTTATAAAGAAAAGCGATTGTGTTAAAGTTATATGTTTGAACTTGAATTTTCAATTAAATCGGCTGTTAGTTATTTTCAATCGGGAGACTATTTTAAAGCCGAGTTAGTTTGCCATCAAATTTTGGAAAATGTTCCCAATTGTGAGATTGCCATGAAACTGTTAGGCAAAATTCATCATCAGAATTTGAAGCCGAAACAGGTCAACAATTATTCGGGTGAGGCTTATCACTTATGGTACTACAATAGTCATGTTTGGACAACTACAACTTGGGCAGGAGTCAGTGCGCTCAAGTCTCCTTGTGATATGTGGAACTATCAAGAAATTATTTTTGACTTAAAACCGAGTTTAATTATTGAGTTTGGAACTCGTTACGGAGGAGCCACCTTATTTTTTGCTCATCTCCTCGATCAAATTCCTCAAACTTCTAAAGTTTTCTCCGTTGACAATGATCAGAGTTGTCTCGATGATCAAGTTAAGCAACATCCTCGCATTGAACTGATGCTTTCATCCTCAACTCATCCTGTCGTTGCTCAAAGAATTTCGATGTTGCGACAAGAATTTTCGGGGCGAGTTTTTGCCATTTTGGATAGTGACCACAGCAAAGATCATGTCTTAGAAGAAATGCTCTTGTTACGTCCTCTTTTAACATCAGGAGATTATTTAATTGTCGAAGATGGGAATATTAACGGTCATCCAGTTTTACCAGAATGGGGAGAAGGGCCTTATGAAGCGATAGAAGCCTATTTTTCCCAATATCCTGATGATTATAAACTGGATGAACAACGAGAGCAGAAATTTGGTTTTACCTGGGCACCCAAAGGATTTTTAATTCGATATTAATTGGCATTAAAATTAAGTTATGAAATTTAGATTCCATCAACCTACCTTAAAGTTATTAGAAGGATTATCAGGAGTAGAACTTGGCGCTGCGGCTCATAACCCTTTTGGTGTTAATGCGATTAATGTTGCACCTAAATTTGATGAAAAGGTTTATCGAGAAAGTCAGGTTGAAATGGGTGAAACTCCTACTCCAATCGATCTTTATGGAGATGCGACTGATATTCCTGTCGAAAAACACAGCCAAGATTTTGTATTATCCAGTCATGTTTTTGAACATATTCCTAACCCAGTCCAAGCTTTTTTAGAATGGCAAAGAGTCCTTAAATCGGGAGGATATATTGTGATGATTGTTCCCCAACCGGATGCTTTATTGGGTGATAATAGACCGTTATCAACTTATGATAAACTGATTCAAGCTTATCACGAAAACTGGACGATTGACACCGCACCTCCCGGAAGTTGTTATTCCGATCACTATTGGAAATTTACCTCGACAACCTTAAGAGGATTTCTTGAAAAGTTAAAATCAGGAGTTGCAGGTTTACCCCCAATTAATTGGACGTTAATTGGCGTTGAAGATCCAGATAGTAAAGTTGGAAATGGGTTTTGGCTGGCTTATAAAGTTCCCGAATTTAATTTTAAAGTTAAAAATCTGATCTNCCCGGAAGTTGTTATTCCGATCACTATTGGAAATTTACCTCGACAACCTTAAGAGGATTTCTTGAAAAGTTAAAATCAGGAGTTGCAGGTTTACCCCCAATTAATTGGACGTTAATTGGCGTTGAAGATCCAGATAGTAAAGTTGGAAATGGGTTTTGGCTGGCTTATAAAGTTCCCGAATTTAATTTTAAAGTTAAAAATCTGATCTAGGAAAAAAATATGCGTTCTCAAGCTGAATTGAATCATCAACCTCTAATTAGTATTATTGTTCCCGTTTTCAATCCACCCGAACCCTATTTAAGAGCGGCTATACAATCCGTTCTCGATCAAACCTATTCTCATTGGGAATTGTGTATTGCTGATGATGCTTCAACTTTCCCTTATGTGCGAAGGGTTTTAGAAGAATACGCTCAACAAGATACTCGCATTAAACCGATATTCAGAACGGAAAATGGTCACATTTCTGCTTGTTCAAATTCGGCGTTAGAAATAGCAACGGGTGAATTTATTGCGTTGCTGGATCACGATGATTTACTCACTTCTGATGCGTTAGAAGAGGTTGTGCGGCTACTCAATCAGCATCCCGAAGCGGATATGATCTATTCCGATGAAGATAAAATAGATAATAACAATCAATTTAGAGAAGCCGCTTATAAACCGGATTGGTGTCCCGATTCATTTCTTTCCCGAATGTACACCTGTCATTTAGGGGTTTATCGTCGATCATTAGTGAATGAAATTGCAGGATTTAGACAAGGATTTGAAGGAAGTCAAGATTATGATTTAGTCTTGAGACTCACCGAAAAAACAAATAAAATCTTTCATATTCCTAAAATTCTTTATCACTGGAGAATGCACTCGGCTTCAGCTTCCATGTCACAAACGGCTAAACCCTACGCTTATGAAGCCGCAACCAAAGCGTTAACTGAAGCTATGCAAAGACGGAATGAAGGCGGACAGGTTATTCCTTTAAAAGATTCTCCGGGGTATTACAGTATTCGCTATGAAATTGATCGATCTAAACTTGTTAGCATTATTATTCCGACGCGAGATTATGGCAGTATTTTGCATCAGTGTTTAACTTCTATTTTTCAGAATACAAGCTATCCCAACTATGAAGTTATTGTGATTGACAATGGGAGTGTTGAAGCCGAAACCAAAAACATTTTAAACTTTTGGAAACAGCAAAAATCGGCTCAATTTAAAACCTATCGTTTAGACATTCCCTTTAATTATTCTCNTATTCGCTATGAAATTGATCGATCTAAACTTGTTAGCATTATTATTCCGACGCGAGATTATGGCAGTATTTTGCATCAGTGTTTAACTTCTATTTTTCAGAATACAAGCTATCCCAACTATGAAGTTATTGTGATTGACAATGGGAGTGTTGAAGCCGAAACCAAAAACATTTTAAACTTTTGGAAACAGCAAAAATCGGCTCAATTTAAAACCTATCGTTTAGACATTCCCTTTAATTATTCTCAGTTGAATAACTATGGCGTGAGTCAAGCCAACGGAGAATATTTCATCTTTTTGAATAATGATACTAAAATTCTGACATCTGATTGGATTGAGGCGTTGGTTGAGCAAGCTAAACGTTCTTCAATTGGTGCTGTCAGTGGATTGCTTCTATATCCTGATAAATCCCTGCAAAACGCCGGATTTGTTTTAAGTAAAAATCAAATATCGAGTTCTTTTTATCAGGGAATTACTAAAATAAATGATTATGATACGTTCTTACNGGTTGAGCAAGCTAAACGTTCTTCAATTGGTGCTGTCAGTGGATTGCTTCTATATCCTGATAAATCCCTGCAAAACGCCGGATTTGTTTTAAGTAAAAATCAAATATCGAGTTCTTTTTATCAGGGAATTACTAAAATAAATGATTATGATACGTTCTTACAAATCAGCTTAATTAATAATGTTTCTGCGGTGAGTGGCGCTTGTTTAGCCTGTCGTCGCACTGTATTTGAAGAAGTTGGCGGATTTGATGAAGCATTACCCTTGATCTACAATGATGTTGATTTTTGTCTAAAACTCATCCATCAAGGTTATCGAAATATTTATCTTCCTCATGTTCGACTCTATCATCAAGAGTTGAAAAGTTGGAATGTCGAATTAACCCCCTATCAACGTAGCAAAATTCAGGATTCTGCTCAACAATTAATCCAAGAACGATGGGGTAAAATATTTAATTCTGATCCCTGTTGTCATCCTCATTTTATTCAAAAATTTACCGCTAAATCCGTAGAAGTTCCTGCTGTTCACCAGCATCAGAGAACCGTGAGTTATCCTTTAGTCAGTGTTTGCATCCCGACTTATAATGGTGAGAAATATTTAGCCGAGTGTTTAGAGAGTGTTTTATCTCAAACCTATCCTCATTTAGAAATTATTATATCTGATGATGGTTCAACCGACAAAACTATAGCTATTGCTCAATCTTTTCAATCTAAATTCTCGGGTAACTTTCAAATTTTCAGTCATTGTCAGTATGGATTAGCTGTTAATTGGAATTACTCGATTTCTCAGACTCAAGGAAAATATATAAAATTTATATTTCAAGATGATATTTTAGAAAATAGCTGTATTGAAGACTTAGTAAATTTAGCCGAACAAGATGAAAAAATAGGATTAGTCTTTTCTCGTCGTGAAATATTGGTTTCTCCAGAAGCACAATCTAATCAATATTGCCAAGAAATTAGTGTTTACGCTCAAGATATTGATAAACATTGGCTGAATCTAAAATCAATACAAGAGGGAAAAGA
>NZ_LATL02000352.1 GCF_000972705.2 Limnoraphis robusta CS-951
TTGACATCCTCACCGCCGTGAACGGACGGTGATTCCATCTATTTAAGCAGATCAAAAATTGATAGCTGCTTAAATTCTGGCGGGTTAGCGCTTCTTTGGGTGCTGCTATCCTGAGATAGTCTTACGCTTCCTCCACGCTCGCTTAGAGTATCCGAAAGTCCTCCGGCGACTAAAATATTAACTGCGGCGTTCAGATCACGATCATGAGAAATCCCGCAGTTTAAACAAATCCATTCTCGGATTGAAAGGTCTAATTTACCAATTTTAAACCCACAGCAAGAGCAAGTTTTAGATGTCGGTTCCCATCGGTTAATTACTCGGAAATCTCTTCCATATTTTTCGGATTTAGCTTCTAGAAACGTTCTAAATTTTCTCCATCCTAAATCAGAAATTGCACGGGATAATTTGCGGTTCTTAACCATTCCCGACACCTGAAGATCTTCCAGGATAATTGTTTGATTCTCACGAATAATCTGGGTAGATAATTTATGCAGGAAATCGGTTCGGGTATCAGCTACTTTAGCGTGAAATTTAGCTAACTGCTTTCTTTGTCTTTCATACCGTTTAGATCCTTTGGTTTTCCGAGATAGATTTTTAGATAACTTTTTCAGCTTCCTCATCCTTTTAATCAAGGGTTTGGGAGCTTTTATTTTTTGTCCATTACTCAGGGTAGCAAAGGTTGTAATTCCTAGATCGATGCCAACTGAACTGTTAAAAGATGGAAAAATTTCGGATTGGATTTCTACAACAAAGCTTAAGAAATATCGGTCAGCACTATCTTTGATGATCGTGACCGAACTGGGTTCTGAAGGGAGTTCCCTTGTCCAAACCACCTTAAGCTTTCCAACTTTCGCTAGATAGACTTTCCCGCCTTTGGTAGAAAATCCTAATTTAGTGAATCGGGCGGATTGTTTAGATTTCCGCTTTTTAAAGCGAGGAGGTTTAACTTTTTGCCCCTTCCGTTTTCCCTTGCAGGAATTGAAGAAGTTTTTATAGGCTTGCTCTAAATCATTAAGGCTTTGCTGGAGTGGAATTGCTGAAACTTCTGACAGCCATTCCCGTTCTTCTAACTTCTTTGCTTGGGTGATAAATTGTTTTTGTAGTTCACTATTCTTTGGTTTCTTTCTACCTTCTTTATACTCGGAAATACAGAAACCCAGGCTATCGTTCCACACAACTCTGACACACCCAAATAACTTGGCTAATGCCAATTTTTGAGAGGGTGTCGGGTAGCATCGGTAGCGATACCTGGATTTCATTTCCTTTGTTTAATCAACAAGCTTTATTATACATCAAGCTTGGAATAAAAAGCCGTCCTAGAAGGACGGGGCTTTCGACCCAAAATTTTCGGTAAGTATCCTAGAAAACCAAGCCTTTGCGCCCTTGTGCGGGGTTGAAAACACACAGCGTCCCTCTTGGCGACAAGAGAGAGAAGTTTCCCCTAACTCTTTATTTTCGGTCAACCCACACTAGTGAGCAATGCCATGTATTCGCAAAGTAGTCCCAGATGCTTTTTGCAATGGGATAGAGGGTGTAGTAGTTCACCCAGTTAAGATTACTCTTACAAACTGATTTCCGTATTTTTCCGTGAAATTCGGAATTATTGACTGCAATACTACTGAGTGTTATATTCATTATTGGGAGTTTAAAATTAAGTCGCAGTTGTTAGTGAGGAAAAGAAATTGAAATCGGCACTACTTCTTGTTGATCTGCAAAACGATTATTTTCCAGGTGGTTTCATGGAATTATTTGGCATGGACTGGGCTGCCCAAAACGTGCAGCACTTGCTAAATTACTTTCGGAAAAATCACTTACCGCTTTTCTATATACAACACCTTATGAAAGCAGAGCCTGGTACTGCTCCTTTCGTTGAAGGGACTCCAGGTGCAGAAATTCACGACAGTGTCAAACCCCTTAAAGATGAATTGGTAATATCTAAACATTATCCCAATAGCTTTAAGGAAACCAATTTACTCTATGAACTTAAAAAATCAGAAGTTGAAGAATTAGTGATTTGCGGAGGCATGACGCATATGTGCATTGACTCCACCACCCGTGCTGCTACAGACTTAGGCTTCAAATGTATCGTTATCCATGATGCCTGTGCCACTAGAGACATTTACTTTCGTAATCAGTTAATTCTCGCCAGAGACGTGCATTGCGCGATACTGAGTGCCTTAGAAACTGCCTATGCACAAGTCCTTAGTCTACATGAGTTTTTGACCAAGAGAACTGGTCAAGCTTAAATTTAATCTTCAAATTGCTAAAATCGAGCGTTGTATTTTAGCGATAGAAAACTACCCTCAAGAGTCTGAATTATTCCATGAGTGTGAATGATAAATCTAATCCCCTAGAAGTCTTGTCAGACTTGGTTGGGGGAACTTTACGAAATGACCGACCCACAGGACTACAACTGGACGCTTTCAACCCTCAATTATTCCGTAAAAATCTAGAAGTTGTTATCTCGAAGCTAGAACAATATTTAGCTGACTCTTCCATTCGGGGCATTGAACTAACCAATCCCTATGAGCTTTTACACCAAGCAAAAGACTTGATGGCCGCCTCAAGTAACGGACTAGGGTTAAAAGAGCAAGAAAAGCTAGAAAAAATCGTTGACCTATATTTAAAAACAGGGATCGCAGTTCACTCCGCCGGCTATATGGGACGGCAATTTTCCGGTGTCATTCCCCTGGCTGGTATTATGGACTTGGTCAACTCTATTGTTAATCAGCCATCCTCATTTTACGAAGCGGCCCAGTTACCCAACGTCGTTGAAGAAATTATGGCCAATGAATTGAACCAGTTCATTGGTTGGGAGCCTGGACAGTTTGCTATGGTAACCACCTCAGGAGGGTCATTAGGCAGTTTAACCGCCCTCCTAGCCGCCAGAAATGATAGATTTCCTCAGATGTGGTCTGAGGGAGTTTCTGCTTTAAAGGGGCAAGGTCGTCCTGCGATCGCTGTTGGTGATGCTCATTATAGTATTTCCCGGGCTGTAGGTATTTTAGGCATTGGAGAAGAGCAGATAGTTCGGTTACCGTTGAATGAGAAAAAACAAATTTGTCTCGAAAAGGTAAGACCCACCCTCGAAGCAGCGGCCCAAAAAGGGTTAAATGTTTTTGCGATGGTTGCCTCAGCAGGAACCACAACTCAGGGGGCTTTTGACCCCCTTGACCAATTAGCTGATATTGCCCAAGAAGAAAACATCTGGCTCCATGTTGATGGCTGTCACGGGGCAAGTTTACTGGTTTGCGATCAATTACGCCACAAATTAAAAGGCATTGAAAAAGTCGATTCTTTTGTGTGGGATACTCACAAGACGATGTTTTTGCCTGGGGTGTGTACCCTTCTTTTCTACAAAAATAAAGAAAAGAGTTATGGAGCCTTCCAGCAAAATGCCAGTTATGTCTTTGAAAAACAACCCGACATTTACACCCAGTTTGATAGAGCGCAACAGAATTTTGAATGTACCAAACGACCCCTAATCATGAATTTGTGGGTAACCTGGAGCATTTACGGTAGAAAATTATTTGCCGATAAACTGGAATATTTGTGTCAGTTGACCCAAGACGCTTATCAGATGCTTGAAGAAGAAGCAGATTTCCAGACCATCCATGACCCAGAAATGAATATCCTCTGCTTTCGTTATCTTCCCTCCAATTTAGACGAAAAGGCATTGCCTGATTTTCAAGTTACCATCAGAAACCGCCTCAAAGAAGAAGGGACTTTTTTCATCTCTAAGGTGAATGTTGATGAAAAACCCTGTCTGCGTGTCGTTTTTATGAATCACAAAATCGAGACGGCTCATTTCCAATTATTGCTTCGTGAAATTCGGAAAATCGGACAAGAAATCATTGACAAAGCCTCAAGAATTTAACCCCCTGCATTAGTTCAGCCCAAATACCCTAAAGATGCTTCTCAAGCATCATATGTTCACTTAAAAAAATCAGGAATAACTATGACTCAAACCCCCGTAGTTGTCAATTCTTCTATCGAGCAAATGGTTAATCAGTTGATTACACCAGAAGAGTTGCAACCAAAATCAATTGATGAAGTGGTAAAACTGCCCTCATTCGCCGAGAAAATGAACGAATGTGCCAAGCTCTGCGAGCAACCTTACAGTGAAATTGACCAAAGCATTCAAAATGCTTTGGTCATGCGGCGTTTGCAACAAATGATCCATACCTTAAACCTCAATCCCTTGTGGAAAGAAAAGATTGAAAAATCAGGGGTGAATGAAGTTCCCCGTAACTTTGAAGAATGGCAGCAATTACCGATTTCTGATAAGACGGTGATGAGCGACTTTTTTATGGGAGATAGACCTGGGTTAGTCGTCCCGTTAAACTATGGTGGCTTTGAAATTGTCGCTAGCGGGGGAACCAGTAGTGGGGTGCCCGCAGAAATGGTTTATTCTTTGCGGGAGTTACAGGATACTTACAAAATTGCGGGTAATTTCATTGGCAATTATATGCTCAAAGATTACCTCGCAGGAGATGACCCCAAGTGGGTGGCGACAACCTTGGCTGATTTCCAAATGTGGAGTAGCGGGACAATGGTTGGCGGGGTTTTACAAAGTATACCAGGCATCAGTTATATTGGTGCAGGCCCGGTGATGAAAGAAGTCTATCAACATATGATGTCTTACAAAGGGCCTAAGGCGATTATGGCGATTTCAGCAGGTATTGCCATACTCAGCGATCTTGGAGTTGGTTTGAATGAGGAAGCGAGAAAAAGTTTTCGTGTGGCCATGTACGGTAGTGGAGTTTTACCCTATCGTAAGCAACTTGAATTAAAACAGCTTTATCCTAATGTAGAGATTTTAAGCTATTTTGCCACAGTTCAAAACGAAGCGATCGGTTTACAATTAAAAGCAGATTCTCCTTATTTAGC
Source organism: Limnoraphis robusta CS-951 (assembly GCF_000972705.2). The sequence goes on from NZ_LATL02000352.1 coordinate 4,891, forward strand.
GGCAGTTCCAGGGTTACATCTCATTGAAATTGTCGATGAGGATGGTCGTTGGGTTGCTGAAGGAGAAGAAGGAGAGTTGGTCGTCACTCGACTTCATGCCCATGAAACACCGTTTCTTAGGTTTAAATCAGGGGATAAGGTGATTCGTCGAGCGAATTTGGACGAGCCAGGACTGAAGACTCAACAATTTGAGTTTTTAGGACGTAGTGGGGATGTTATTCATCTGGGAGATACACAATTTCCTGCTCCTCCCGTTTATAAGACGCTCTGTCATCAATTAAAAGAAGCTGAGGTTTTTGATTTGGAAGCCTTGGCTCATGAAACTCAGTTTGTTAATCATCGGAGGAACAAAACGTTATCTTTAATTGCTGCGGTAGATGAGCCGAAGCATTTGTTTATTAAAATGGAAAACACCCTTGGTTCTGAAGGGGTAAAACGTTTGTTTCTTGAAGCTTTGATCGGTTCTCTGTCTATATTTAACGGGGGAGAAGCCAATTATCATTACATTGAAAAGACGGGATATCGCTTTGAGGTGAGATTAGTGGAACGCTGGTCTGAGGAAATTTATCGAACTCCTTTAAGTAAGGTTCCTGTAATTAGGGATATTGTTTAAACGGGTGATTACTTTAACTCATTATTCAGCTAATAATCACTGGATTATGGTTGACTTATGTTGGCTATTTTCTAGTAGCAAATAGAGCTTTATTTGAGAGTTAGCTTTTGAGTAGCTTTCTCATCTGAACTGCTGTTTTTGAGTTATTTGTGTGGAGATAATTGGTTATTATCTCCAAAAGATTGCTGCGTTTTTTAGAGTCAGTAAGACTTCAGAAAAAATCGTGAATCATTGAACAATTTTTATGATACAATTAAACTGAAAAAGCAATTCTAAAGGCTCAAATGGCCCGGCTAAGAATTATTTTCTAGCTGACCAAGTTTGGCCAAAGCTATTCAAAAAATTCACTATTTTTGGACATTTTTAAAATTAAATAAATTTCACAAAAAATAGTGAATTCTTGAACAATTTCTGTGATAGAGTTAAGCTTAAAAGCAATTATCAATGCCTAAATGAGCGGGCTAATAATTGTTTTCTAGTTGACCAATTTTGCCCTTTGTATCACATAGAAAACCAAGAGAACTGAGTTAAGCAAACTTCCTTTTCTCAGGGACATTTTTTGCAGCAAACGAATAGGAGGAAAATTGTGGAATCCAAAATAACCATATTTTGTGTCGTCGATGTCATTGAATCCCTGTCAGGGGGAACCCTCGGCAATGGCAACCTCTGCATGATGGATAACAGTCCCCTGGACAGTCTTAATCAAGGAACCCCTAACCTGTGTACCTTATGTTACCCAGGACAAGCCATTTATTGGCATATGTTAGCCCTTGACTTACAGACCCCTGTAGGCATCAGAAACATCTCGTTTTTCGGTCTTGACGGTAGTGGGGCAAAACCACCAAGCGACCCAATGAATGCCGAAAGTGACAAACTTCACTTAAACGTTTGGGAAGGAGTTGTTCCCTATTGGATGATTCCTGGTGTGGAGTACCGATACAGATTTGAACTGCAAATGTATGAAGGCAAGAACAGCATTATGTATGTTGATACACCGTCTCTAAAATGTGTTGCAGGCTAGCTCAACAAGAAACATAAACAGGAGCGGTACGTAAGGGCAGTTTACCCTCCATTGTTCTCTAGGACAAATCAACTTTAAGTCAGGAAGAAAAGTTATGAGCCAACAATTAGGAATCATATTGATGGTTGATGTAGAGGCTGCCATAAAAGCCAACACATTAAAAGGGAATACTTACCTGTTCGACAACATGAAATTGCAAGGGTCTGAAGGTCAAGGAACTGATAGCTTAGTATCTGCTGTCAATGGAACCTATTGGTGCGATGGATCTCAGGCAAATGAGCAGGTCTTAAACTGGCTACCCTACGGAGTGGGTTCTCTACCCCCAACAATTCCCAAATCCTTTTTAACCGATAAATCAAAAAATACTGATTTTCAAGCACTCAGTGAGTTTCAACAACTGGTTGAGAGAATCGAGACAAGCGACAAAGGCAGTTTTAGCAATGTTGCAGCTATCGTGAATGAACTCAAAAGAATCGCAGGTAGCACAGGCCTGAAAACTAAAGTCACAAGTAAACGTAGAACACAAAAGTCTGATCTGGGGACGACTGGTCAAATGCTGATGGATGTGACTGGAAAACTGGTTTATGCTTCTGATGAATATCAACTCCCTGAGATCAATTCTATTAATCCCATTATTACCAATATCACTGGGGAAGCAGTAGATAAAAAAATCATTTATCCTGCTGCCTATGGTTCTCCTGATATGGTGACTGACGGTTGGTACTGGGCAGCCTCTGTAGATACCTCTAAACCTGGCGTCTATGCTTACACCATGCACGTTCAACTCTATAAACTTGCTTTAAAAGAAGGGGAATGGACTTGGGTTCCGGTGGATATGACTTGTGATGCTTATCTCAAGATTTCTAGCGATCCCAAAGTCAACGGATTCACGGGTGCAGGGGTGGGAATGCTTCCCATTATGTAGTCAATCTTAAGACAAAAACTATTGGAGGATAAATCATGGCAACAAAAACCACAGGGAAAACCATCACTATTGCATCTGTCATTGATGTCGTCGGAGCATTGGCAACCGATTCCTTGAATGGACAAGTCTATTTTATGGATAGCAATAAAGCCAATGGCTCCACGGAGCAAGGAACTGAAAATTTGAAAACCATGGTTCAAAAAGGCGATCGATTAGTTTGGACTGTGATCTTTTTAGAATGTGAAGCTTATGCAGCCATTGACGACATCATCATTGACAAGGACTACTGCGAACCCAAAAAAGAGTTTTATGAAGGAACAGATGTTTCTTATTGGATCGGCACTGTTAAAAAAGATGTCACAATGACTCGCTATAGCGTCAAGTTTCAAGTAGGCACTCGAGCAGAGCCAATTGAAACCACTTCATCTTTGTGTCTTGTTGGTCAGCCGGTATAAGCCTTAACGATGGACTGTTTGGTGGCCCTATTGAGTGGCCACGAAATCAGGACTGAATCAGAATTTGTTCAACTAACAGCGAGTAAAACCATGGCAGATAACGGAACAACTCTAAAAAAGCAAAATCCAGGACAGCTTAACTCAGTACAGCTTAATATCGTCTCAGTCATTGATATTCATAAAGCAGTAGAAAGGGGAACGGTTAAAGATACCATCTACATGATGGACAATAGCGTTGGTGGTTCAGGTCAAGGAACAGGTCATTTACAAACCGTCTGTAAGCCAGGACAGGTGATCAACTGGATTATCTATCCGATGGAAATCGAAAAAAGACCAGACGGTACCTGGCCGCCAATGCCCAAGATCAATAATCTTGTCTTCCTTGACGACCAAGAAGGGGACGCTGAAGAGTTTGCTGAAAGCAAGGTCATGACCGAACTCAAGATTTATGGTGGGCCTGATATGATGCGAGATCCTTATTGCCCTGTATATTATTATTGGGCTGGAGCAGTCTTAAGTACCTTACCTCCTGGTGTTTATAAGTACAGATTTGTCCTTGAACTAGAGCAAGAAGGTAAAAAAGAGAAAATGTACTTGAACACAGTTGAGAAACCTTCTCTAAAAGTCATTGCGCTTTAGACCAATACTGCTAACTTAAGTCCATATTCCCCAGGTTCTACACGCTAAGTAGAGTAATTTAATACGCTCCCCAAAGTGATAGATTAATTATTCAACACTCGAAGTCGTGGTGCGGAATATGGACTTAAGGAAAAATCCTCGACAGTCTAATGATGTAGAATATGAAACATAACTTAAATGAAGAGGCGGGTTCAGTGACAACATCCAAAACCGTCGTAGGTGACACCTCTTTCAACGGGACAGATCGATTAGCCGTGATTAATCTCCTGTACAGCTACGGCTACTTTTTTAATGAAATTAAATTAGAGGAATTCTTAGCTCTGTTTGCCAAATCAGCCTCAATCGAGTTAGGACAAGGCAACAACAAGACTATTATGAATCTCTCCCAGTGGAGAGACTACATCTCAAATATACAACAGTTTTCCAGGCAACAGCAGATTCAGCCCCGTCATGTCCTGAGTACACCCAGGTTCGACAGTCAAACCAGTGATCAAGCAAGCGGACAGATCTATTTGCAATTGTTTACGACACAATATAACACAACATCCTTGCTAACCACTGGGGTCTATGAATTTACAGCAGTTAAACAAGCCAATGAATGGAAGTTGAATCATTGGGTTGTCAAGCTGGACTCGACGCTTGGGGGAGCGATGCCAAAAAGTGGCATCGACCTACTAACCTACTAGGGCGTGTGATCAATTAAGCCAAATGACGGTAGCAGCCAGATAGATAGCCCCCTGAAAGTTCTGAGCTAGTTTGTCGTAACGGGTGGCAATCGCCCGATACTGTTTAAGTTTGGCAAAGAAGTTTTCAATTAAATGTCGGGCTTTGTATAAGTGTTTATCATACTCCCGAGGGTGAGTGCGATTCCGCTTGGGGGGAATCACTGCTGTTTTCCCCTGTCGCTCCAGCCGATGTAGGACTGGTTGATCGGCATCGTAGGCTTTGTCTGCAATTAGGGTATCTGTAAATCAACTAAAAACTTTAGCAGTTGTTACCACTTGAACATTGGTAAGGGATTAAGGGGATGTTTGATTACCCATTTTCCAATTCTCTTTGCTAGATTTTTATGAAAACCATTATTGGGAAAAGTCATTTTAAGTTTTTCTATATTTGCTTTCTCAATTCCAAAATTAAATAGACCGAGGGAAAAATCCACTAAATCGGCTCTACGGAAAATTTCTACAAGGGAAGACTCTTCACCTTTGTATTTGCTTACCTTGTGATGATCACGAATCATCAAGGTAATCTCCTCTGACCAAGCCTCAAGATTTTTCCTGTGCAAATACTCTATAGCTGGAGGAATTGATGGAGGAATATAATCGACAGTATCTTCAATCCAAATTCCCAGGTCGTGAAAAGCTCCTGCAATAATAATCTTTTTCCTGTCCTCTTCGTTGCAATCTTTTAAAATAAAGCAAAAATGGATCATACGATAGACATGATTTCTATAGCCTTGATATTCAAGGCCAATTAAACTTTTCCATTCGGACAATATTTCTTCTAATAGAGGTATTTGTTTTTCAATATTCATAATATTTAGTCCATCATGTCGAGGCTAACTGTTCTAACTAATTAAATAGTTAAACTAAAAATATTTT
>NZ_LATL02000353.1 GCF_000972705.2 Limnoraphis robusta CS-951
ATTCAATTAATCTATCAATTGAATTGAATTTGTGTTCATTAATCACAATTTTTGTTCCTTTAGGGAGCATTTTAAGTGTTTGACGTAATGGATAATCCCATTCATCTTTATACCAAAACCTACAATTTTCAAGCCACCAGTCATCAAGAAAAAAATACGAGTTATATGAGAACTCATCCCAATCTGAAAGCCTCAAGCGATGAGAATAAGTAGGGATATTCGGATATTTTTTAATAAATTGATGAGCTTGATCATATTCAAAGTTTCTCTGATGATTTTCAATCACATAAAAATCAAATTGGTCAGGATAATTATATTTTAAATCTCCCACCGTTCCTAATTGTTTTATATTACTATGAGATTCAATATAAAGTAAATCAGCTAGAATCACCGATAAAGCTGATAATATCATTAACAAAATACCCATAAAAATATTAAACTTAAATCCTAACCAGAAGGATTTCTTCATTTTGTGGGTATCAAATCGCCGGGTTGCCATTGTCTACACTCCGTATCAAGTTTGATTGCATTCCAATATGCCCTATCCCATCCCTTGGCAGTTTCAATATCGTTTTTAACTTCAATATTAGATGCTAACTTACTATCAACTTCATTGGGTTTAAGAGCTTTAAATTTAAGCCATTCTTCATTCAACCCTGGATTGTAAGCAATTGATAGGTTATTATCAGCATCGTACTGATATCCTACAATCCAGCATCCTTTAGCAGATGTGAAGTTATTATTCAATTTTGAATCATCTAAAGAACCATAAATAACCTGTAACCAGACTTTTTTCTGATTATTACAATCACAACCGTTATCTGGCTCGTGGGGTGTTGGGCATTCTGTTATGGTAATTTCTTCTGAGGAAACCACACATTCTCCCCCATGTGGATATTCAAATAAAAAAGTTGATTCATATAAGGGATCTTCTACTGAATCAATTATTACAATTTCCCGAGTTGTAGCCCTAAGAAGAATCGAAAATTTCCATTTTCCAGCAGACCAAAATCTAGCTGAAATACAATTTGTATTATCTCGATCTCCTGGAGAATATCCCCATTGAGTGTACGCTAGATAATATTCCTCTTGGGTTGCACAATGATTGTAGACTCTGATATTTGGGCATGGGCCAAAAATATCTTGAATATAAGTGTAAGTTGTACAAGTTGCTGGGTCGGGGTTATTCAACTCATTACAATACTGCTCACATTCTGAATCCAATGCTGCACCAATCAATAAACCTAAAACTAATAACAATACTGGCAGTCCTATAGAACTAACCAAACTTCCCAAAATAAATCCTAAACTATAAGCAATGTTAACACCTGCAACTGTAGCAATAGTTCCAATGTTTGCAGCAACAATAGCGCCTGATGTTGCTACTACTACTCGCATTCCTAAGACAAATTTTACAGCAGTGGCAAAGTGCATAAAACTACCCAATGTAAAGGATAGAACAAATACCAAACCCAACGCAATCGAGGTAAATCCAAAGTTTGACCTTCAAAAGCACTAATCAAAAACGGAACCGGAAAAGCAAATATCTGTAACGGATAAATCAACCAAGAAGCCAAAACATTAACAAATATCCACAATCCCCACCACCACTTCTGAGAGGGAGTATAAAGGGTAAAGAGAACCGAGACAATAACCGCATACCAACCATAATCCAAACCAACCAAACTGGCACCAAACATACAAACCAACGCCACCCATAATTTAACCATCGGTTTAGCCTGATGTATCGCAACTAAAGTCATCAAACACCAAGCCAACGTCAAGAGGATATTGAGACTAAGAGTCAAACCCAACAACCACAAGACAACCTCACTCACAATTCCCCAACTAAGCAGCCGGAGAAAATACTGTCTTGGCGATCGCGTATTCCGATATCCAGAAGCCAACAAGTAGAAAAATATCGGAGCAGACCACCGCCCAACTATACGACCCCAAACAAAACCGGGAAAGTAAAGCAGGGTAACATGGTCAATCACCATAAAGATAAATGCCAAATAACGCAGCGATTCACTTTGCATTACCTTTACTATCCTTTATCAAAATATCCTTTAATGCCGGAAAATATTTCTCTAAATTCTTGAAAGCATCCAAAAATGAATAAACAACAAAAGAAGCTAAAAATGCAAAAGTCATACCCCAACAACCCAAACTAATTGAAAATAGCGTAATTAACAATTCATTCGATACTTGAGTATTATCTTGAAAATCATCTAATCGATGATTAATCTCAATTATCTCTTGACGAGTAACTCCTTCTTGTTCGCATTGAATAATCATTACTTCTGCTTCTCCAAAAATGCAATAACTTTCGTTAACAATTGAATTCGAGTCTCACAAAATTTAATCTGAGACTTTGCATAAGCAATAGCATCATGCCTAGAAGACTTTTGTTTTCCCAAAACAAAGTAAGTCATTTTTTGACGAGTTTCCATGTTTTCACAATAGCTGCAATTGACAAAATTGGAAGAACTGTTGAATAAGACTGAACCGCCAGAAACCTGAGTATAGGTGAATTATACTCATCCAAAGCATTAAGAAATAATGCAGGAACACGGAAGCTATCAGGAGTTTCCGGCATTAAATTAATCGCTCCATTTCCGAGTACCGCAAGAAAACTATCATCCTGAAAAAAACACTTATATTGCTCAAGTTCAGAGATACTCAACGGACGACGAAGATTATGATCTAACCAAAACTGATCAGGATTCTCAGATACATCACCCCAAGAGTTTATCAAAACTAAATCATTACTCTGAGTCGCAATATCACGGCTATAAAAGTCCTGACAAAGTTCTGACAAATTCATTGAGCCTATATTCCCCATTCCATAGGCAGTCTGTATATACTCACGGCTGGATTTTTTAACAAATTCCAAAACACAAAAGTAATTATCCTGTGGTGTTTCACTTTCCCCAGAATCATCAGCAGTACCATCACCACCAGAAGCAAACACAGGAAGAGGAACCAACAGCAGTAACAAGACCAAAAACAGTTTAATCACTAAAAATGAACCTCAACCCAACCCCAATAATCAGAAATGGCTTAATAGCAGTAACAATCTGACCAGGCGCACAAATTGTTCTATCACCACCGCCAACATTCATCAGAAAACAGCCATCTTGATATTGATTAAATTCCGCCAATTCCGCATCATTCGGAATCACCATGTCTAAAGGGAACTTCTGAGGGAATTGACCAAACGGATTAAGGGGAGTTGTTGGGCAACTCAAAGTAGCAGCTAAAACCAGAGACATCATGCAACACCATGATAATTTTGATATTCTGCGATCGCATTAATATGCCTTGTCCGGAGCTTAAGCTTCCCCGAATCAACCACTCGCTGCACCAAATCAAAGAAATATTCATCGCCGAAACACTCATTAAGCATTCCCAACGACGGCGCAATCGACCAGAGGAAGTTAAGCGATCGCTGAATAGAAGTAATCGAAGTCTGAGAACTCAAACGAATACCCTCACACAGTCGATATTGATCAAACCAATCCTCACCCATCAACTGAACCGAGCCAAACAGGTAATCAAACAAACAGCGCGGCCCATCAGTTAAAAACTTGTCCACAACCTGAGTAGCCTTAGAACGCTTAAACTCAACTTCCCAGCGATCGCAAAGAATGCCATCAACTTCCTTGCAATAGAACCTCACCATCTGCTCACTAGAACGAGAACCGAGATAAACAGTTGAGCGCGTCCCAGTCGAATCGCTTCTAACAATCCGTTGAACTTTCTGATATCCAACAACCTTATGATTCTGAACATAGGATTCCCACGGCTTAAGACTCAAACCCTGGTATGGGTAATAATCACAAGCAAGGTCAATTCGACGGACATCTAACTCACCAGAGTCATTCAACAAATTACACAACTCCAAAACTTGAAGAATATTTCCTGTCAAAAAACGACCCGTCAATTCCACACAGTAAAGATATTCCTCACCAGAAGAAGTAGGACGATGAACCATAAATGAACAACCAGGAATCCCATAATGTTCATGCCAATATTTCTGACCCAAAACCACATCTTTTGCAAGAAGAGGAGATTCAACTTGCAACTGTTGAGCGCAGCGATGAATCATATCTGGTTCTTCAGTACGCAAAAAAGCTTTAAACCAGTCAATTTTAAATTGTCTATCCGTAACCTCTAATTCAAAATTCATAAAAATACTCCAACAATTAACAACAAAATAAAACCCCAAAAACCCCATTGAATGGTCTGTTTAAATGCCTGATGTTCAGAAGAAGAAAGCTTGTAATAATTCCGAAATTCCTTAGTTAATCGAAAATCAAGCTGTTTCAATCCAGGATAACTAGAAGCCGGAAGCCAATTCCAGAAAAAGCGCATTTGTGCAGAAAGAGGGTGAGGAGGACTAACCCGATTAACCCCTTCTAACTTCCAGCATAAAAACGGAGGAATTTTAGAAGCCTCATAAATCCTCTTTTTCTTCTTAGATTCAGCTTGTGAATATGTTTCAGCAAGTTTATCTAATTCTGCGAGAGTAAATCCACGCTGTTTAAGACTATCATCTCCTAATTTCTGCTCTTGAAATTGGTCAATAATATAGGGATTATAGCCAAATTAAAACGACTCAAAACTCATCCGATCATCTTGACGTTCAAGCAGAGAAAACGAATCATAAAGCATAAAGGATAGGTTATCCATAGCACTTAAAGGACCTTTCCAATGCTTCTTACCTAAAACCATTACTTTAATAGGATTCTTACGAAGTTTCGGGTCACGAAACCAAACCTCAAACTGAGCAAAGTCAAAAGCATGAGTATCTTTAAAAATCAAGCGCTCATTTCTCAGTTTTGAATCCCAAACAGTTTTACCCTCACAATAGATAACATCAGTCAAAATCTGATTAATTGATGAATGAATCTGTGAAGGATACTGTGCAGCATAGATAATATGCTGTAAATTTTTGCGATTATTAGCAATTGCATTGTAAGCCTCTGGTGGTAAAGTCCAATGCTGCGAACTCGGTGCGTACAATCCAAACTCATCAATCGCAATCACTGAATTCGGAATCTGTAAAAGTTGAGCAAAGTTCTTGTTTGTCGAGATGTAATAAACAATCCCTTTACCCAAATTATCAAACAACCACCGATAATTATTAACCTTACAGTAATAAGCTAAAGCGTGTTGATTAATTAAAAAATTTGTCACGAGCCTAAGCCTATACTGTTCAGCAATCCTCAAAGCGTACTGAATTTGAAACAGTGATTTTCCTTTACCCGGAAGCCCATATATCGCTGTGAACGGCAAAAAAATCACCTCCCATTAATAATCAACCAAGAAGTTTAAACACGACTCAAAACCATATTAAGAATACGCAGCGCCAGCATAAACCCCATAGGTGCTAATGCAACACCAAATGCTGCCAAAGCAATCCCATCAACAGCACCAATCATAGCGATCGCGTTCGTAACCCCACCTTCAACACTAGCCTTTGCACCGTCACCAGCAGTACCAGCAGCACCACCAGTAGCTAAAGCAGTCCCTGCAACAAAAACTGCACCAACTCCACCCGCAACCGCCGCAGTTTTCATAGAGCGACGATTAAGCATTTTCATCAAATAAAATTGATCAAATGAAGTTAAATCAATGGCATCTTGATTAATAGAAAAAGCAGTCATGCAAAAATCCTCCAAAGTAAATTAAAACAACGCATCGTTTTTGCTGGGTGAACTGCCCCCAGGTTAATCAACATTCATAAACTTCTTAACAACAACTAGAAACGCATTAATACCAGATACAGCTAAACCAGCCTTAACGCCCCATTCAGCGCCTTTTTGAATCACGGGACTAACCGTTTGTTGCAAGTAATCTGTAGTACGCTGTGTAGCCGCCTCTATGTCGTAAGTTGGAGCAGAACCTATTAACAAAAATAGGCTTAAGATTATAGGCATTTTGCCCCTTATTTAACAATCGATCTAATAGCAATACCAAAGCCCGTCGCAACTGCCATAGAGCCAAAATGTTCACCAACAAATGAGTTAACACCATCCCAAACATCATTAACAAAATCATCAGGATCTCCAAGGACACGATCAATATCTGCAATCGCTTCACTAGCAGACTTTGGAGGGGGAACAGTTGCTAAAACGCCGTCAGGAAAGCCCAAAAGGCAAACATAACTACAGCAAACAAGAGCAACTGCGGAAACAATAAAAGTAGCAGGTGAAAATATTGCAATGAAACCATTCATTTTTCCCTTTATACAGTAAAGAATTTGTTCAGTATTTTAATGATTAAGCAGAATGCAAAAATCATCGCAGCCAAAGGAAGAAGCGAACCCCAGAAAAATTCCTGATAAGTAAATGAAAGCTCCTCAACTTCTTGAAGTTGAATATCAGTTAACTGTTCTTCCTGACTTGAAAAGTTAAATGATTGTACTAAACCTCGACCACCTGGAGTATCAATCGCAATCCTAAAACAATCCATTAATGAAGTATCAGGATAACTAGAAACACTCTGAGGATAACGCTTTGAGTAATCAGTAAGGACGCATTTATTATTGCCCCATTCAATCTCAGTTGATTGTCCTCCTGATTCAAAAAGAGCAGAAACACCAGTCATTTCTATTCATCCTCTGATGTACTATATTGAGACGAGGTATTATATTGGTCATAAACAGGCTGAGAAGTATTAGAGACGTAATTCAAGGAAGATTTAAATTCCTTGAAAAATGGGTTAATTATTTCAGTAGATTGAGAAGCAGCCATTAAATAGCCATCCCAATAAGCAATAGCGTTAGAACCTCTATTACCACCAACCGCACCGGGTTTAAGAGCCGCCATAAACAAATAAGGTGAACCTTCACACAACTGGCTAGCATTAAGGTGATTAGGAATCTTAAGTTTTAAGTTTTGCGGATAAGTCATTTCAGTTTCAATCAGTCCAACAGGTTGACAGGCAGCTTGAACTTGAAGGGAAACAGCCGGAACCGATACAAAGGGGCAAAGCATCAAAGCCTTGCGGGTTCCTTTAGACTGATCAACCTCAATCGCAGTCAAAAATCCCCAACCACTAAAAAGAGGATATCCAGGAATGGTTGTCGATTTAACGCCGATGTTTGCTGAAGGAGCGTTATCAACAGCAAGGGATAAAAGCTTATCCAATAAATCTTGATTAGCTGAAGCCATTTTAATTACCTCCCGCCTTTTGACGAATTCGATCTAAAACACGCTGTTCTAATTTCTCCATCGAACCTTTATCTTGTGTAGTTGGAGTAGTTAAAGGTGTAGGCGTTACCGTTGGTGTTGGCTGAGTTGTCGTTGTCGTCGGTCGAGAAACTGGGTGATTGGTTGTCGGTGTAGTTATAGGTGTCGGTTGACTCGGTTGCACCACAACAACGACCGGAGGAGGAATATCAACAATGAACATATAAATGCCTCATTCAGTTGTTCAATTTCAACAATAAACGAACCGAAAAAAAAGCGTAACAGTAGCAATACGGATTTTTGAAGTACAAAAAATCTAAGTGTTTTTCTCTCAGTATTTTCACGGTATTAGGAAAATTTATATTTTTTAATCCTTGCACTGGTAGCCGAAAAATCTCGGTGTGGGGAGCCTCCAGACGGTTATCGCAAAAGCGGCTACATTTTCGCGCAAACTTTATCCCCGGCCAAAAGCAGAGATTTATTAGGCGCGAAAATTTGCCTGTTCTCGCTAACTCGTCTTCCGTCTTACACAAAATAGGAAGAAAATAAGAAGTTTGTGAAGATTTAAGTCAGATAAGTCAGATAAGTCAGGCTAAGTCAGGGAAGTTATTTTTAGACTAAATGTGATCCAGATATAAACTTTTGTAACGCTACCTTGGCTAGTACGACCTTGCGGGAGTGCTAAAAAACTTCAACTCGACCCGCCAAGGAATCCGTCGCCGCTTGCAGCTTAAGGGTTTTGGCAAGGGGGGGTGGATTTTTTGGAATCTACGACTGATAAAACTGTCTAACTTTATGATCAATTGGCTCTACAGGCTGAGTGGGTTTAAATCTAACCAAAACCTCATATTCAACTCGACCGTTTTCACCTTCACCTAATGAACGACTAAACCAAACAGCATTCTGTTTCGCACGACGTTTAAAATCCCGTCCTCCCCAACGAACAATCGACACCCCATCACGATCACACTCAACCACCGTCGCTCCAATTGAATCCCAGTCAAACTTGGGGAATGACTTAATATCGACCTGATAGGCTGGAGCTTTTGAATCAGTCGATAACATTGAAGAAGTCGCTAGCTTATCCAAGGAAACAGCTATTTTCTCCAAAGCCTTGGCAATGCGAGACAAATAACAAAGATAATTTTCCATGACAAATCACCTCAAATTGTTCATGCTGTTTTATAAAGCAGTCCTAACACCTGCCCAAATATTTTGATCGCCGTTTCCCATTCTCACGCCACACCTTATAAAGATAAGGGCCGCACTTGTTACCATTCGATTTTTGAACATAACGACGCTCATACCAACCATTAGATGAAAGTTGTCGGGCAGAGGTATCGACTTGGTTGTTGGGCAGTTCCTCAGTTTGGTTGTTGGGCAGTTCCTCAGTTTGGTTGTTGGGCAGTTCATCACCAGGTAGTTGTTGGGCAAAGGTACCGCCTTGGTTGTTGGGCAGTTCCTCAGTTTGGTTGTTGGGCAGTTCCTCAGTTTGGTTGTTGGGCAGTTCCTCAGTTTGCTTGTTGGGCAGTTGTTGGACAAGCGGTAAAGTTAACCTAACCTCGTCAAAACTCAAATACTGTGGCCCAAAATCTAGATCATTGATTCTAGCTATCCGTTTCTCGTAATTTGAATCGTCAACCTGAACAATGTGACCACGAGAATAAAGACAGCCAAGCTCAGGCTTATAAACGATCTTCACCCAATCACCAGGATGAATCTGCTCAGGATTAATCGGTAAAGGTTTTTTCCGTGCCATAATAAGTTTTGTTGAAATGACATAACAACGTAGCGATCGCACTCTGAATAAGCGATCGCATTTTAATTGCTACTGAGAACCGTCACAAGAAGTTTTACTGTTAGCATCAATATATTTTTGAAGCATTGATGCAATATCCCAAACTTCAGCTTTGGTTAAATAATATAAAGCCTCCTGAAATCGCCTATCTGAATCAGATTTCAACCACCATAAAGCAGCAGTAAGATAGCTAAAATTCCAGTCTTCCTCTTGCTGCAATCTACTATCAATAGCCAAAATAACATTCTGATAATCCATACTGTCTCCTTAATAATCAGAACCGTCACAAGAAGTTTTACTGTTAGCATCAATATATTTGTGAAACATTGATGCAATATCCCAGGCTTCAGCTTGACGCAAATAATATGAAACCTCCTGAAATCGCCTATCTGAATCAAATTTCAACAACCATAAAGCAGCAGTAAGATAGCGAAATTTCGAGTAAGAGTAAAACTTCTTCTTGGCCTCTTGCTGCAATGTACGATCAATAGCTGAAATAACATTCTGATAATCCATACCGTCTCCTTAATAATCAGAACCGTCACAAATAACAACTTCCCACCCAGAAGAAGAAGAGTTAACCATGATAGGTTGATCTGCCCAGTCAAGAGGAATGATCACAGTTAAAATATCTTCAAACTGATGAACAGAAGGCTCTAAGTGAGAAACATAAACAGGAGGTTTAGTCTGTTCAGATTTAGCACCAGGGGGAGTTTTGCAATCACTGTCAACAAAGAATTGAAGCTTAGGACAGGAGTTGATTTTTCTCCAAATAAAATCGGTCAGTTCCTCTGTTAAATCGTCCAAAATTAAACCATCTTCAACTTCACAAGCGAAAAGACTTAAAACTTTAAGTTTGATGGTTGAGTGCAATTCTTCGGTAAACGTCCAAACTTTCGGATCGGCAGGTAACGGTTCAAGGCTTGCACCGGAACAAGTTTCGCAATCGGCATCAATGGTTGTCTGGCGATCGCCAACTTCCATCACTTCAGAATTTGGACAAAGGGGAATTTCGCGATCGCCAACTTCCATCACTTCAGAATTTACACAGGGGGAAGTTTCGCGATCGCCAACTTCCATCACTTCAGAATCAGCATCGATGGTTGTCTGACAATCGCCAACTTCCATCACTTCAGAATTTGGACAAAGGGGAATTTCGCGATCGCCAACTTCCATCACTTCAGAATTTACACAGGGGGAAGTTTCGCGATCGCCAACTTCCATCACTTCAGAATCAGCATCGATGGTTGTCTGACAATCGCCAACTTCCATCACTTCAGAATTTGGACAAAGGGGAATTTCGCGATCGCCAACTTCCATCACTTCAGAATTTACACAGGGGGAAGTTTCGCGATCGCCAACTTCCATCACTTCAGAATCAGCATCGATGGTTGTCTGACAATCGCCAACTTCCATCACTTCAGAATTTGGACAAAGGGAAATTTCACGATCGCCAACTTCCATCACTTCAGAATTTACACAGGGGGAAGTTTCGCGATCACCAACTTGACATTCTCGATTTTGTCCAATGTGTTCAATCATTTGATTTTCTCCAGATATTAGGTATCAGTTCAAAAAATTCTAATTACTTCTAAAAATCGACATTAGGATTAATGTCTTTATAAAGTATTGATGCAATATGCGAATTAACATCAATATCTTCTAAAAGCATTGATACAACATACCAACCTTGAGTTTGAGCTATATATTCTAGAAGCATTGATGCAATATCCCAGGCTTCAGCTTGACGCAAATAATATGAAGCCTCCTGAAATCGCCTATCTGAATCAGATTTCAACCACCATAAAGCCGCTGCAAGATGAGAAAAATCCGAATAAGAGTAAAACTTCTTGTTTGCCTGTTGGTGCAATCTACTATCAATAACAGACATAACATTCAGGTAATTATGCTGTTCATCCATGTTATTTCCTCCAGGTATTAGGTATCAGTTCAGCAAACCTTTGATAAAGTTTGTCCCAATCTATAGGACGGGGAGTATAGTAATATTCC
This sequence comes from Limnoraphis robusta CS-951, assembly GCF_000972705.2. The sequence continues at coordinate 11,008 of NZ_LATL02000353.1, forward strand.
CAGCCCTGTTCTAAAGCCCGACGTAAGAACCCAGGGGGATTCAGAACATTTTTCTGACTCAAAAGGTATGCGATCGCCATCGCCACTTCTTTCGGTGTAAACGCTCGTAACCAGTCGGATTGGTGAACATTGAGTTCAATTCCAGCCGCTTGAACCAACTCAATGTTTTCCTGAAAGTTTTCCTCAAAATCACTATCCAATTCTTCAGCTTGGTTGATTAAATGATCATCACCAAGAGAGTCACTTTCATGGATGATAAACAGTTGTTGTTGTATATCATCCGATTTGACGTGTAGCTGGTTTTGGGGTGATTTTTTACGATTTCCTGCGGGGTCTTGGGATTTTTTTCGCGGGGGTTTTTTTAACAGCTTGTCAATCCCATAACAGACAATCCGCTTAATATTCCAAGCGAATTCACGCACAATGTTGATTACCCCCTTATCCTCAAGAAGACGAATTGCAGCCTTGAGGGTATCTCGGTGATAGGATTTCCCCCGATGGGTTTTAACCCAGTCGTTAAAATCCCGAAAATCATAGGCATCAGAGTTAGGATTATTAACCATCCACTGCCAGAAATGGGTAGCCGATGGAGTCAATTGCAGCTTTAAAGAAAGCTGCTGATGTTTAGCGCTCCAAAATGACATAACAAAATTCTCTCTAAATACACAAAAACCAGCCCCAAATACAAGGACTGGTTAAATCATTCTTCTTCAGAATTATCAATAGGTGGAAGCGATTCACCGGTTTTATGGCTTAATTCTTCACAAAGTTTTAGTAAACTAGAACGACGAGAAATTAATCTCTGTTTTTTAGAATTAAGCTTGTCAATTTCAGAATCATACTCAAGCAACTGATCATCGACTTCATCAATCAATTGCTGGAGGATTCCCCCAGATACCGTTCTTCGAGAGCCTGACCCGAAAGAACCTGATCCAAAGTCAGCTCGTTGCGACCAATCCGATCCACCAAAGCCGAAGCGCTGAGACCGAGACTTCGAGCTATCTTCTTGAAACCCACCTTGCCCTGAGCTGTCACACTCAGGCTGAAACCCTCCAAATCGCCGTCCATGTTGTGACGCCGCTTTATCATCTTTATCTTCACTCATACACTCCAACTCAATAGTAACAAGATTACACCTATAATGTAACAGGCATTATCCAAAACAACAAGAAAGATTATGCTTGTTATTTTACATGGAAGCTGCAATAATAATAAAAAGATTACGCACGTAATCTAGCAGAGCGTCAACATAACGGCTGGATATTGTCCAGCCCTTACTCACCCATAGTTAAACAATGAAACTCGAACAGCTCAAAGCCATCGCCCTGGAACTAGCCATATCCCGTGAGGAAGTCAGGAAATTTGGAGACTTGCGCCGGCGGGAAACTTGGGAAAATGCGATCGCCCACCGGAAAAACGCGATCGCCGAACAAGAGAAAAAACAGAGACGCATCGAGGAGATCACAAAAACCCGTGAACAGCTCATCAGGCAATCAATCTGCAAGCAACTACCTCAAATGAACCTCAGACAGCTCAAAGCGATCGCTGAGGAACTGGGAATTACCCGAGAGGAAGTTAAAAAAGTCGGGCCAGCAAACCATATAGAGTCTTGGTTAGAAGCAGTTAGAAAAAAACTGAATCCCCAACTGCCCAACAACCAAGTTAGTCAACTTGCCCAACAACTGCCCAACAACCAAGTTAATCAACTTGCCCAACAACCAATTCACTGTAACCCAAGCTTCTGCATCTACTTAGAAGGAAAGTTAATCACCTGTCAAAGCGAATCTGAAGCGAAACGACTAGCAAACAACCTGAAGAAAAAACACCCCGACAAAACCATTACAATAGAGCGAAGAATTCGACCACCACCAAAAGAAATAATATTCAAAGAATGAAGAAAGAGTTTCAACACACAGAGAAAGTTTATGTCAATACGAATGAACATAGTTCAAAAAAACCGACGCCGAAAAAAACGAGGACTGAAACGCCTTAATTTAGAAGGCGCAATGGGAGCCAAAACTCTTTCATCTCCAGAGTTTTCAGGGTTCAGTCGTCAAGCAAAATACAAGCGTTCAAGTTAAGGATGTTGCCTATGTAAAAAACGTCTTGTCTGCATAATTACCACTTGCTTCACTACTTTCAACAAAGTTAGCCAGGGGGAATTTCCCCCTTTACTACCGTATGAAAATCAATCAAATTTCATTCGGGTTAACCGTTAACATGGGAAACTACGAATCAACCCGCTTTGACATTCAAGCCAACTTAGAAGACTGGGAAGACACAGAACAGTCAATGCAGGTTCTCCGAGAAAAACTTGTTTCAATTGCTGGGGTAGAACTCAGTAACGGTTACAATAATTTATTGGGTAAAATCAACCTTGAGCGAAAATACATCAAGGAAATTAGAACCGTAACTCGAGAAATTGAAGCGAAAGAATCAGAATTAGAAGAGTTAAAAACAAAACTTAAAGCTGTTGAGTCTCTCTGTTCAGATTCTAAAGAACTACTCAAAACCTACGACGAGTTTAAGTACAAGGACTCAACGTTGAAAGAGCTTTCTAATATTATTTACAGCTACAACGTGTTGTGTCATCAAATTAAAGAGGTCAATCCAAAAAACGAAACTTCAAGCGAAACTTCAAGCGAAACTTCACCAGAGTTTTAACTATGAGTAAAAAATTTTACTCGCTGTCTATCTGGCAACAGATATTAGTTTGCGTTAGACTATGTGAACGAATCAAAATGAGAAATCAGGACACTTTCAACGAAATGGTTGACAGCGTTATCGATGAAATGGACAAAGTATTTAAGGAAAGTTCTTTGAACCTTAAAACCTTAATTATCCGCAAACTCAAAAATCTACTGTTTCTGTAAACATGACTAAACATGATACTTGGGTAAAATTTAAATCACCCTCAAACTTCGACAAAATCAAGCATTTATTTCCTCATGGTATCCCAATGCGCGATCCCTTTCCTATGGAAGTTGATTCAGACAATCAAATCTATTGGGTAGTTGATGAAACTCGATTAATTGGATATCAAGCAGATGCACTAATTGATTTAATTGCTGATGAATACAATGTTACTCGTGATGAAGTAGAAGCCGAAGCAGAAAGATGTGACGGCTTAATATTATCAAATGAAACTGAAGTTGCATCATTAACAGTTGGAACTGAAGGGTTTACCCGTAACATTGAACTTGCAAAGTTTTACCGCGATAACCCAAACAAAGATCAGGAAACATTCGAGAAACTGAAATTATTTTTCGCTAATCAAATTGAGCGATGGATAAAAGGTGATGAAATTCCTCCACCCTTACCCGCATGGGAAGATATCCCAGAAGAAATCAAAACACCCGAACTAGAATCAATCTATCAACAAGCACAAATTTATTCAATGCTCAATGATAGAAAAGATGCCATATTTAGTCTATTTGTAAAGAGTCTAATTATGGGAAATATCACAAGGAGAGTATTAAAAACGATTTACCACAAAGACGAATCCTGATCGCTTACGCCTCCTTAATCAAATTAGGGGGGCGTTGGCGGTTAGGGTCGCATCCTAATCGCACGGTGAGAGACAATGCTCCAAGACAGATATGGGCTGCTAAGGCGATCGCCATAATTGGGTGATAGTTGATGCCCTTTATAAATCGTGAGCTGTTCTCTCACCACCCCCTAGCAATGCCCTAATAGCGATGTGGTCTACGGACTTTTGGGAGTATCATGGGCTGTCTTGGGGTTTCACCGCAAATTCACTCCCGTATTAGAAACTATGAAAGTAATAGGCGCCGACGCTTGCTGTGACAAGCTCGTTTTGTGCTGTCTTGAATCCCCTCCAGTTAACCCGAGAGAGGAGTTTCTTGACATGGAATTTATCGAAGTTTCCACTGATACAATCGGCTTACAAAAGCTTCTGAAGTTAAAGCCTGATGTGATGATTTTGGAACCTACCGGAATGCACTACATCAAGTTTTGGTTGCATCATTTGAACAAGAACGACATCGAAGTTAGACTCGTTCATAACTCAAGACTTCCCCAGCATAGAGCAGAAATTCTGGACATCCCTGACAAAGATGATGAAGCCGATGCGTATTCACTGGCAATTTACTATTGGATGTACCAGGATAATCCAAAGCGTTGGGTAAGTTTGCGTGACCCCGTTGTTCAGGAGATGCGAGAATTAGTTTTGAAATTAGGTCACAATGCGCGGATTGAAACGGCAATAATCAACCGACTTCATCAGGTCTTGCGTCACGAATTTCCCGAAATGGCAGATGCCACAACTGACGCTCCTCTGTTTTGGGGATGGGCTGGAGGAATTCGCAAATCAAAGCGGTACGACCTCATGCTGGAAGCTTCCAAAGGTTTAGGAGTGTCCGAAGCAACCCGGTTCGACGCAATGACTTTATCTCATTACCTCACCGAAGATAAGCGACTGGAACGGGAACTACAAAAGCTGTACTTAGGAGACGAACGGTTTGAACCCTATCGCTCTGTGTTCAAAAATTTCGGGTTCGGGCTGGATTGTGCCTCAAAAATCCTCTCTCAAATCTTCCCGATTGAGGACTATCTCGGCCCGGATAGAAAGCCAATCGTTAAAATCAGTCGAGGCCGCTACTCTAAGAAGCCAACCAAGAAATACATTAGTCTGAGGCGGTTTAAGAAGGCTTTGGGTGATGCACCTGTGAGGGAATGGTCTGGGAAAAAGCGGAAAAGTGCAAAGGCTGGGAGTCAACTATGTCGGACTGCGTTGTTTTTATGGTTTCGATCTCGGATTGAGTTTAGTCGTTCTAACAGTGCATTGAAATCGGATAGGGGCAAAAGGTATCGCCTTGAGTTCCAAGCAGAAGTCAAGAAGAAGCGACCGCGAAATAAGGTGAGGACTGAAATTCGGCACAAGGTTGTAAAAGAATTGTTTTATGAGTTGGTGAATGCCATAACTCAGCTCTAGAATCTGGGGAGTCACAACCGACTCCCTATAAAACTTTTAGCAAAAATCTGGATAGCGATTTATAACTGTGTGATCCGGGTTGACGAGATAACCAAATAGGCCGATGATCCAGTGATTGTATTGGGTGTGTCAGTTGAAGAGGCTAAATATCAAGCTGAATAATGACTGATCGAGCAATATCGATTAATATGAATTTATTATAAATATCAGGAATAATGTTTAATTTTAAAAATGCGTTTTGGTTAGGGCTAATGATTGGCAATTCTCGGCTACATTGGGCGAAATTTGATAATTTGGAAATGATAGAAACTTGGGACACAGAACATTTAAGCTTCAAGGAAAATAGAGAGAATATTTTAGATTCAGTATCATATCAACTCCCCATCCTCTTAGCTTCTGTGGTTCCTGAACAAACGAAAATTTGGCAAGAATACCCGAATCTTGAGGTGATTACCTTAGAACAAATACCGCTTAAAAATCTCTATCCAACCCTCGGAATTGATCGGGCTTTAGCCGTATTAGGAGCGGGAACAAAACTCGGTTTTCCTGTATTGGTGATTGATGCAGGTACGGCTTTAACGTTTACGGGATGCGATCGCGATCATTGTTTAGTTGGGGGTGCAATTTTACCGGGTTTAGGGTTGCAATTTTCATCTTTAGCGGCAACTGCGGCGTTACCTCAGACTGCTAAACCCCAACAACTTCCTCCCCGTTGGGCGATAGAAACACCGGGAGCGATTCATAGTGGTATAATTTACACGTTGTTAGCGGGAATCAGAGATTTTGTTGAAGCTTGGCGTCAAGAGTTTCCTGATAGTAAAATTGTGTTAACGGGAGGCGATGCTGATATTTTAATCACCTATCTACAAGTACAATTTCCCTCAATTTATACTCAAATCATTAAAGTTCCCCAGGTGATTTTTTGGGGAATATTAGTCATCCAACAGAATTGGAGTAAACAACCTCATTAAAATAATCAGCCAGACTCAAGAGTTTGAGACTGACTGATCAAGATTTAGATATCAAAAGAGACTCTAAATTGAGATAGAATGATTAGCCCAAAAGCCAACTCATATTATGTCCGGTTGATTAATTCTGTTATGGGGTGGGGCGGGTTTATCTCAATCTCGGAGTAGTGCTAAAGATATTGACTGAACCCGCCCCTACAGAATCATTATTGATTAGTCGGACATGATATCATCTAATGAACCTTTTCAATGATACGACCCGCCCGTTCCGATTCAATGGCCATTGCAATTCCTTCGGGAATTTCTTCTAAATCCGTTGTAATCTCTGAAGGCAAAATGGGAGAGATAAAAGTATAGCAGGGGTCACATTCTCCATTTTCATAAACTTGGAGAACCCATTTATCGGGTAATCCTTCGACTCCAACTTCTACAATATACCAACCTTCATTGATTAAACGGCTATCGATAACACTGAGCCATTCTCGTTCTTCATCTAGAAGCTCTAAATCATCTCCTAAAAAATCGATAGCGATTTGTTTAGCATCTAACTGAGTAACCATTTTTTGCCCCCATAATTAGCTTTCAGTGGCAGTTGGAGAAGGATTAGAAACTTCGGGATACAAACCCAAAGCTTTAGAAAGTTCGCGAGCAAGGTGAATTAAAAACTTAGCACCATCCTGATTGTTTTCATGGGCCATCATTGTGGCAACTTGCATTAAACTTTTGATGAAACCTGCATCTAATAAATCCTCATGGCTGGATAAAACTTCGGGTTCTTGACCATTTGGACATCTGATTAATTCATCGATCAGATTGAAATATAGATCTTCACGTTTAGCTGTCATTGTGTTCTCCTGATTTAATGATTTACCCGTCGTTGTCAAGACATCTAGCAATCTTTCTCTCTCTTTAGAAACCTAAGTGTTTCATCTGAATCATCGATTGCTGTTTTAAACTGGGAGCTGATCGTCGCTTAAAAACGACTTCTAAAAATTTCTTGGGTTCATAATAAAATGGGGGTGTTTTCCAGATTTGATGAAAGCGATAAAGCCCAACGGTTTCTCTGTATGTTGTTTCAACTCCTAAATAACAGTGGTTCATGGGCGGGTGATTCTGCTTGGCGAGTTTCTGAGTTTTTAGCATTCTTCAGTATCCTCAAGACTTCTACGGTACTGGCAAAATCAATCGGTTTAAAATCATCGATGTTTTTCAGGTCGGTATCGGCACCATAACTCAAAAGAAACTGCACCATTTCTTCTTTTCCGGCTGAAGCTGCATACATCAATACCGTTGCACCGTGATCATTTTGATTATTAATATTAATTCCAGAATTGATTAATAAATCGAGCAAAATATAATCATTTCCAAAACAAGCGTACCATAAGGCATTGTTGCCATCATCATTCCTCAAATTTAGATTGACACCGCGATCAATCAGTTCTTTAACCACTGTTAACTCTTTCTGTCGGGTTGCTTTCATTAATGCAGTGTCCCCATTTTCACGCTGACAGTCTAGATTCACAGGAGTATAACCATTTGCCAGTAGCCAACGACTGGTGGTTTCGCTTAAGCTTAGAGTCTGACTCATAAACATTTGAGTTGAGATCGATTCCCTAAATTTCTAGATTTTTTCGCTCACTCTAATCATTGAAAAAATCCTTTCTGGTTTCAGTATCATTGAATACGAAGTGACCGAATTCCTGTTAATTTCACAACTTTTTCACTCGCTCAAAATTTTATGTTTTTTTACAATTTTATTGAAAAATTTTATGCTAAGTGAAACGGCTCATCGCTCTGAATGTCGATTTTCCATAGATTGTCCGATTTTCAGGAGCCGGACACTTTTCTGCCGACTGGGGATGTGTTACCGAAAAAATTGGGTGTAAAGCCCCGTCCGTGATTGACGGCTTTATGCTAAACTTTCTCTTGTGGTCATGGTAATCAACCACACTAAAAACCCAGTCGCCGAAAGGCAGCGCACCTTGAAAACTGAAGTTATGGGGTTCCGTGCAGGAAAGCTTGTGCGGGTAAAAGCTTCAAGCAACAAGTACAGAGAAACCAAGATTTTAGGTTTTCCACTGTACGGTAGGGCATACCGAAACAGGCTTCTGAAATGGAGCAAAACGCCTCCGGAGAGACTGATCTCGGCAGTAATGGGGAAACCCAATTAAGTAAGTCAACGAGGCAGAAAGAGGAAGCCCAAACCGTGAGGTTTGGAATCCTCTTCCTTTAGGGAGAGGAGGATGTCAACCTAATTGATAAAATCACTGCTCACCCTTGCCGACCTTAACAATTTCTACCCAACACCTTGAGCAAATCTGCACTCATGCTGAACAATGCTATCCCCGTGAGTGTTGTGGCTTAATATTGGGAAAGATTGACTCCCATTCCGACAAAACGGTTGTTGAAATCTGGCCAACAGAAAACGCCTGGGATGCTGAGTCGGCTGAACTGTTTGAGGAGATGGAAACAGCAGATCAACCCGTCACCACGCAAGAACGACGCTACACCATTGATCCCCAAGTCTTCATTGCCGCTCAAAAACAGGGACGCGATCGCCATCTCTGCATTATTGGCATTTATCACTCCCATCCTGAACACACCGCCATCCCTTCTGAATTTGATCGGGTTTGTGCTTGGCCGCAATATTCTTATATCATTGTTTCAGTCAAACAGGCAAAAGCCAACGATATTCAAAATTGGTGCTTAGATGAGAATCAGCAATTTCAACCTGAAGAAATGATAAGCACCTCAGTCAATTCGTCCTCAATCGGTTTATCATATTAATCTTTGGCTAACCCTATATTGTTGGGATGCACGATATCCTAGCAAGTGAAGGTCATTTTCCTTCTTTGAATTATCATGCTAAATCCGAATCTGGAGCAAATCCAGCTCAACAAAGAAGAATACGAACGGTATTCGCGTCACCTGATCTTACCAGAAGTCGGCTTAGAGGGGCAGAAACGCCTGAAAGCTGCCAGTGTGCTGTGTATTGGCACAGGTGGACTGGGTTCGCCCCTGCTGTTGTATCTGGCGGCGGCGGGTATTGGACGGATTGGAATTGTCGATTTTGATATCGTAGACAGTTCTAACCTCCAGCGTCAAGTGATTCACGGCACATCTTGGGTGGGAAAGCCGAAGATTGAGTCGGCGAAAAATCGGATTCTGGAAATTAACCCCTTTTGTCAAGTTGACTTGTACAACACCCGTCTGAGTTCAGAAAACGCCCTGGAACTTCTCGAACCTTACGATGTTGTTGTTGATGGGACGGATAACTTTCCGACCCGTTATTTGGTCAATGATGCCTGTGTATTGTTGAATAAACCCAACGTCTACGGTTCGATTTTCCGGTTCGAGGGTCAGGCGACGGTGTTTAACTATGAAGGTGGCCCGAACTACCGCGATCTCTATCCAGAACCGCCACCCCCGGGAATGGTGCCGTCTTGCGCTGAAGGTGGCGTTTTGGGAATTCTGCCGGGATTAATTGGTGTGATTCAGGCTACAGAAACGGTTAAAATTATTCTGGGTAAAGGTCAGACGTTAAGTGGTCGGCTGTTGCTCTACAACTCTCTTGACATGACATTCCGTGAGTTGAAGTTGCGACCCAACCCGGTTCGGCCTGTGATCGAAAAGCTGATCGACTATGAACAGTTTTGCGGTATTCCCCAAGCTAAAGCAGAGGAGGCAAAACAAATGGAACTTCCTGAGATGACGGTTCAGGAATTGAAGCAACTGCTTGACAGTGGGGCGGATGATTTTGTACTCGTCGATGTCCGCAACCCTAATGAATATGAAATCGCTCAAATTCCGGGTTCGGTATTAGTACCATTACCTGATATCGAGCGGGGTGTGGGTGTTGAGAAAGTGAAAGAATTGCTCAACGGTCATCGTTTAATTGCTCATTGTAAAATGGGTGGGCGATCGGCAAAAGCGTTAGGCATTCTCAAACAAGCGGGAATTGAAGGGATTAATCTTAAAGGTGGAATTAACGCTTGGAGTCTGGAAGTTGATCCTTCGGTTCCACAGTATTAATGAATTTTTCACGTTGAAATCACAGAATTTTGGGATAGGGAATTCAAGTTAAATTTGAGTTTAAACTATCCCATTTTTTGTTGAATTTTTTACGGTGACGAAGCGTAAAGCCCCCGCATTTTAATCGGGGGATACAAGCGAGGGCAGCCCATTTTATTTGGCAGTGAAAAGATTGGCAATGATGTTATAATCATAAACCATGAAGACACTCAAGTTTAAGTTATACCAACACAAGCGAAATAGGTATCTCAAACGGACTATCAACGCCGCAGGAGTTATCTATAATCACTGCGTCGCTTTGCATAAACGGTACTACCGGATATTTGGTAAACACTTAAACTGTGCGAAACTTCAGAAACACATTGCGAAGCTAAGAAAACGGAATAAGTTTTGGCAATTGGTAGGTTCTCAATCCGCTCAAGATATTTGTCAGCGTATTGAAAAAGCCTACCAGTTGTTTTTTAAACACAGCAAGAAAGGAGTCAGACCGCCCAATTTCAAGAAAGTCAAAAAGTACAAATCATTTACGTTAAAACAAGCGGGTTACAAATTCCTCGGTGGCAACAGAATCAAGATTGGTAGCAAAGTCTATCAATTCTGGAACTCTCAATCAATTGAGGGAAAAGTTAAGACTGTGACGGTAAAGAGAACACCTTTGGGCGAGTTGTTTTTAATTGTTGTTGTCGATAACGGTCTCTTTCCTGAAGTTAAATCGGAGACGGGTAAAATTGCTGGATTTGACTTCGGGTTGAAGACGTTTTTAACCTGTTCAGAAGGGTTCTCAATACAGTCACCACAGTTTTTAAAGCAAGCCCTCAACGATGTTAAGAAAGCCTCTCGAAGTTTATCCAAAAAGCGGAAAGGTTCTAGCAACTGGGAAAAGGCAAGAAAGCATTTAGTCAGACAGCATGAGAAAGTTGTAAACCGTCGCCGTGATTGGTTTTGGAAGCTAGCGCACAGTCTAACTAACCAATTTGACGTACTCTGCTTTGAGACTTTAAACCTCAAAGGAATGCAAAAGCTTTGGGGACGAAAAATAGGTGACTTAGCCTTCGGTGAATTCATCGAAATACTTGAATGGGTTGCCAGCAAGAAAAGCAAATTAATAATATTTATTGACCAATGGTATCCATCAAGCAAGACTTGCTTCCACTGTGGTCATGTCCTAGAAAAGTTGGAATTAAATATTAGAGAATGGCGTTGTCCGTCCTGTTCTATTGTTAATGGACGTGACGAAAACGCCTCTCTAAATATTAAAAGAGTCGGGGCATCGACTCTTAGGTTAGACGGTGTAAGACAGGGTTTCCTTGCAACTGTTGTTTGACCCTAGAATCCCCCGTTTTAAAACGGGGGAGTATGTAAAATGAAATCGCTTAATATTGGCGACAGATGATTGAGGGG
>NZ_LATL02000354.1 GCF_000972705.2 Limnoraphis robusta CS-951
GCGGGTTCTAATAAATATATGCTTTCTCAGCAACAATTTACATAAACCCGCCCCCCTCTTCCTGTTTCCCCAACATTAATATGCGGGTTCTAATCAAATCTATGCTTTCTCAGCAACAATTTACATAAACCCGCCCCCCTCTTCCTGTTTCCCCAACATTAATATGCGGGTTCTAATAAATATATGCTTTCTCAGCAACAATTTACATAAACCCGCCCCCCTCTTCCTGTTTCCCCGACATTAATATGCTGGTTCAATAAAAATATATGCTTTCTCAGCAATAAGCTACATAAACCCGCCCCGTCTAGCGGTTTCCCCGACATTAATATGCGGGTTCAACAAAAATATATTTCCCAGTGTTTAGGGGCGGGTTTTGTCAGATAGTTTCTCAGATGAATCAATCTATGTGAACCCGCCCCTACCAAACTATTTATATTGAATGCGGGGATCTAAAATTCCATATAACAAATCAGCGATTAAATTAAAAATAACCACTAAAATTGCATAAATAAACGTAATCGCCATGACAACAGGCGTATCACTGCGATAAATAGATTCAACGAGTAATGCTCCAATTCCTGGGATTCTAAAGATTTGTTCGGTGATTAAAGCACCCGTAAATAAACTGGGAATATCTAACGCAATTAACGTGACAACTGGGATTAAAGCATTGCGTAAAACATGACCTTGAATCACGTTAAAATTGGGTAATCCTTTTGCATAAGCCGTGCGAACATAATCTTGATTTAACTGTTCTAACATCGAAGATCGAATAAACCGCATCAACACCGCAGATTGATATAAAGCCAATACAGAAATCGGCATAATAGACTGTTTGATTTGTTCTATTAATGTTTGCCAATTTGTCACTTCTAAGGTACTATTATAAATAAAGGGAAACCAGTTTAACTGAACGCTGAAAATGATAATAAAGAGTAACCCGGTAAAAAAAGGCGGTAAAGAAAATCCGAGAAAGGCGAATGTTGTAGCAACTTGATCAAAAATAGAATAGCGTTTAATTGCTGAAATAATCCCCAGTGGAAAGGCAATTAACATCGCAAAAAAATAGGCTGAACCCGCTACCCATAACGTTGTCGGTAAACGTTGTAAAATCAGTTCACTCACAGGACTACGACTGGTAAAGGAATAACCCATGTCGCCCTGAAGAAAAGCCCAAGCCCATTTTAAATAGCGAATTGGAATTGGTTGATCTAAACCCAAAGATCGACGAATATTTTCTCTCACTTCGGCGGTAATTGAAGGATTGGTGGCAAATTCTCCCATCGGATCTCCCGGTGCGATCGCTAAAATTCCAAAGACTACAATACTAATTGCTATTAAAGTCGGAATTGCACTCAGAAGACGATTAATTATATATCGCGTCATAAACTCTTAATCGACTGGATTTAAATAGACAATTGCTGAAAACTGAGTTATTATAGAAGATGTTGAATCAGTCTAGCATTAAAACTCGATTCCAGCTATAGCAGTATAAAATGAGTGGTGAACTTCCAGCACTACAGGGTTTCTGAGGTTGCTAACTTTCACACCTGATTTTCAATTGCTATAAAATTAAAGGCTAATATTTGTTTATTTTGCAACTGTGTCTATTCAATCTAGTTCAAAAATTCTGACGGCTGAAGACATCAAAGCCATTGATGATCAGCTTTCCCAACGGTTTATTCATCTCGATCCGGCAGGTTACTTTATTATTTATGTTGATCGAGAAGCGGGTTTAATTTGCGCGGAACACTATACCAATAATATTAACGATCAAGGACTCGCCGTTGACCCGGAAACAGGCGAACCTTTCCCCTGTACGGGTAGTTTGAAGCGTCAACCGAGCGCAGTTTTTCAGGGAAGAACCGCGAAAGAATTGGGGGTGAAAATTACAGAAGAAATCAATCCTTGTCCGTTAAGCTGTTTGGATCACGCGCTTTACTTAGGACGAGAATTTATGAAAGCAGAAATTGCACTCTTAAGCGGACAAGAGTACATTCAAGACTAAGCAAATTACTAACAAAATCGCCAAACTGGGGGATCGGTGAAAAGAAACACAAGCTGTTCCCCTCGCCCCCAGAATAAACGTTTACAGGTCGCCACCGCGAAAAGCCAGCAAAAAGATGACCACAGGGCCAGCAATTACAATCAGCGCTAACATCGTAAGCTGGGCAATGAGTTCAAAGTTGATGTTGCTGACAAAGTTAGTGATAAAGTCCATTGTTCCTCCCGAAGAATGCCAGTATTTGTCTGAAAGATTGAGTTATGCTAAGAACCAACTGTTAATCATACAGGCGATCGCACAGTTTTTTAATAATTGTTACAAAACTCAATATTTGCGGGTTTGGGCTTCTCGAAGAAGCAGAGGGGAGTCAACCCTAGCTGATTTAAAATGTAAGCAATGGCTAAACGTAGCGATATTCTAACGATGACTGCTTATACAATTGATTTTAGTTCTGTTTGTCAAATGAGTGACGAACAATTTTATCAACTTTGTCGGAAAAACCCGGAGATAAAATTTGAACGCAATGCAACCGGAGAATTGATGATTATGTCGCCGACGGGGGGAGAAACTGGAAATCGTAATATTGAAATTGCAGGAGATTTTGTCTTTTGGAATCGTCAAAATAAATTAGGTAAACTCTTTGATTCTTCCACTTGTTTTAAACTGCCCAATGGTGCTAATCGTTCTCCTGATATTGCTTGGATTAAACAATCAAGATGGGATGAACTCACACCAGAAGAAAAAGAGAAATTTCCCCCAATTGCACCGGATTTCGTCTTAGAGTTAATGTCTCCTTCTGATAGTTTAACCGCAACCCAAGCCAAAATGCAAGAATATATGGAAAATCAAGTTAAATTAGCTTGGTTAATTGACCGCAAAAATCTCTATGTTGAAATTTATCGTTTAGAAAAATCAGTAGAAGCCTTCAATTCTGCTACAACGTTATTTGGAGAAGACGTGTTACCAGGCTTTATTCTTGACCTAAAAATTGTCTGGAGTTAATCGTTAATCAAGGAGAGATATTCTATGATTGCTCATTCTCAATCTCAATTTATGACAGCCAAAGAGTATTTAGAATGGGAAGAAAAACAACCGATAAAATATGAATATATCAACGGTCAAGTATTCGCGATGACAGGGGGAAGTTTACCCCATAATTCTATTGCTTTAAATTTAGCTTCTGCACTCAAAAGCCATCTACGAGGAAAAGGCTGTAAAGTGTTTATGGCTGATGCAAAAGTTGGGGTTTCTAGTAACGGCCCCTTTCATTATCCTGATATCATGGTAACGTGTGACAGTCGAGATCAAACTGCCCGTCAAGTCATTTATTATCCTTGTTTAATTGTCGAAGTGTTATCTCCGAGTACAGAAGGTTTTGATAGAGGAAAAAAATTTAGACATTATCGCCAAATTGAAACGTTGAAAGAATATGTACTGGTTGACACTGAAAAAATGAATATTGAGTGTTATCGTCTGAATGAACAAAATAAATGGGAATTAACCTCTTACTTCCCAGAAGAATTAGCAATTAATCAAACCGAACTCGAAATTCATCTAACCAGTGTTAATTTTAACAGTCCAATTTCTTTAATCTATGAAGATGTCGTTTTTCCTGATGAAAATTTAGAAGATTTGGTGTTGAGTTGAGGTTCAAAACTGATTTCAAAATCCATCAAAAAATCATGATTTATTTTTCTTAGCGGTAACGGTGGTGAAGTCAATCAACTTGACAAGCTTGTATAGCAGAAATCAGGAGACACCGAGACTGGAGACAGAATTGAAACCTTTATCATAAAAGGATTTGACAGAAAAACAGTGTCCTAATCAACTCTTTCTCTGCTATATTATAATTGTAGTATGTAAATTACATCTGATCGACAACGACGTAATCTGACAGTGCCGTAGACTTCTACGGTAAACTAAAGGTTGTATTGCAAGCTAGCCGCAAATAAGGGTAAATTATGGCTGAACGTAGCGATGTAAACGGAAAAGAACAAGAAATGGCAGCCAAATCTTACAAAGATACGGTGAACCTGCCACAGACAAAGTTTGATATGCGGGCAAATGCTGTCAAACGCGAACCAGAATTACAAAAATTTTGGGCAGAACATCAAATTTACGAACGTTTATCCGAAAATAATCCGGGCGATGCGTTTATTTTACATGACGGGCCGCCCTATGCCAATGGTGCCTTACATATTGGTCATGCCCTCAATAAAATTCTTAAAGATATTATTAACCGTTACCAAATTTTGCAAGGGCGAAAAGTGCGTTATGTTCCCGGTTGGGACTGTCACGGTTTGCCGATTGAATTGAAAGTTTTACAACAAATGAAACAGTCGGAACGGGAACAACTCACCCCGTTAACCTTGCGTCAAAAAGCAAAAGAATTCGCCCTAGAAACGGTTGACCAACAACGAGAATCTTTCAAAAGATATGGAGTGTGGGGAGATTGGGATAATCCTTATTTAACCCTAAAACCAGAATACGAAGCCGCCCAAATTGGCGTGTTTGCCCAGATGGTTCTCAAAGGTTATATCTATAGAGGATTAAAGCCTGTTCATTGGAGTCCGAGTTCAAAAACAGCCCTAGCTGAAGCTGAATTAGAATATCCAGAGGGTCATGTTTCTCGCAGTTTATTTGCGGCTTTTCCAATGACTAGCTTGGCGGAAGCAGTTAAATCAGAATTAACGCCTTTTCTACCCGATTTAGGTGTCGCGATTTGGACAACAACACCCTGGACAATTCCCGGAAATTTAGGCGTTTCGTTGAACCCTGAATTAATGTATTCTGTGGTAGAAACACAAAAAAATGCGGAAAATCCCATTCCGTTTAAATATTTATTAATTGCCACAGAATTGGTTGAACGTCTATCAGCAACCTTCGGGAATAACCTAACCGTAAAAGCAACGGTAAAAGGCAAAGATTTAGAACATTCCACTTACAAACATCCCCTCTTTGACCGGGAAAGTCCGATATTAATTGGGGGAGATTATGTTACCACAGAATCCGGTACCGGACTCGTTCACACCGCCCCTGGTCATGGTCAGGAAGACTTTATCGTTGGTCAACGCTATGGTTTACCTGTATTGTGTCCGGTAGATGCAGATGGAAACTTTACCGCAGAAGCGGGTGAATTTGCCGGATTAAATGTTCTCAAAGATGCCAACGAAGCGGTTATTAAAGCCTTAGAAAAAGCAGGTTCACTCATTAAAGAAGAACCCTATCAACACAAATATCCCTATGATTGGCGAACCAAAAAACCAACGATTTTTAGGGCAACTGAACAGTGGTTTGCATCCGTTGAAGGGTTCCGCGAAGAAGCTGTAAAAGCCATTCAAAATGTGCGTTGGATTCCCGCCCAAGGGGAAAATCGCATCACGCCAATGGTGGCGGAACGTTCAGATTGGTGTATCTCTCGTCAACGCAGTTGGGGTGTACCCATTCCTGTTTTTTATGATGAAGAAACAGGCGAACATTTGATGAATGAAGAAACGATTTCTCACGTTCAAAATATTATCGCTGAAAAAGGTTCAGATGCGTGGTGGGAACTGTCTGTTGAGGAATTATTACCCGAAAAATATCGCCAAGATGCGGCAAAATACCGCAAAGGAACCGATACAATGGATGTTTGGTTTGACTCCGGTTCTTCCTGGGCAGCAGTCGCCAAACAACGGGGGTTAGGTTATCCTGTCGATATGTATTTAGAGGGTTCAGACCAACACCGAGGCTGGTTTAATTCCAGTTTATTAACCAGTGTGGCTAACTATGGTCATGCGCCCTATAAAATCGTATTAACTCATGGATTTGTTCTTGATGAAAAGGGACATAAAATGAGTAAATCATTAGGGAACGTCGTTGACCCAGCGATTGTGATTGAAGGGGGTAAAAACAAAGACAAAGAACCACCCTATGGGGCTGATATTTTGCGGTTGTGGGTGTCGTCTGTTGATTATTCAACTGATGTCCCGTTGGGGGGAAATATCCTCAAACAAATGGCGGATATCTACCGCAAAATTAGAAATACAGCCCGATTTTTAATTGGAAACTTGCATGATTTTGACCCCGAAAAAGATGCGGTTAGTTATGAGGAATTACCCGATTTAGACCGATATATGCTGCATCGGATAACGGAGGTTTTTACAGAAATCAAAGATGCCTTTGATCAGTTTCAATTCTTCCGGTTCTTCCAAACGGTGCAGAATTTCTGTGTTGTGGATCTGTCGAATTTTTACCTTGATATTGCCAAAGATCGGCTGTATATTAGTGCAGATAATGCCTTCCGACGTCGCAGTTGTCAAACGGTGTTAGCGGTTGCTTTAGAAAACCTCGCCAAAGCGATCGCACCTGTCCTCTGTCACATGGCGGAAGATATTTGGCAAAATTTACCCTATGCGACTCCTTATTCATCGGTATTCGAGTCAGGTTGGGTGAAATTAGAGGAAAATTGGAAACAACCGGAACTCGCTAAATTCTGGCAAAAATTGCGGGAAATTCGCGCAGAAGTTAACCAAGTCATGGAAAAAGCGCGAAAAGAAAAGATGATTGGTTCATCTCTAGAAGCGAAAGTTTTACTGTATGTTTCTGATGAGAACTTCCGCAAACAGTTAGAACAAATAAACCCATCAACTACAGAGTTAAAACAGCATAACGGCGTTGATCAATTGCGTTATCTGTTTATTTGTTCTCAGGTTGAACTGTTAGAAACCCCCAACAAGTTAAAAGGACTTGAATACAGCGATGAGTCCGAAGACTTGGGTATTGGAGTTGTGAAAGCTGATGGCGAAAAATGCGATCGTTGTTGGAATTATTCCGTTCATGTGGGTGAGTCTACTGAAGATCCAACTATTTGTGAACGCTGCGTCGCCGCTTTAGCAGGGGAATTCTAAACCCAACAGTAGAGTGCGTTAATATCGTTTGACGTACTCTACTTTTACCTAATTCCGATTAACTAAAGTTCAGCAAAAGGTAATCATGGTCAATTCAACAGTTAAACAAAAAATTCTGAAAGCCATTGAAGAAATGCCAGCAGATGTTACGTTTTCAGACGTTATGGAACGTCTCTACTTTTTGTATAAAGTAGAACAAGGACTTAAACAAGTTGAAGCGGGTGATGTGATTTCTCACGACGAAGCCAAAAAACGTGTTAAAACATGGCAACAATAAATTGGACAGGTCAAGCATTAGCTGATTTGGAAGCAATTGGTGACTTTATTGCTATAGATGCACCAAGTTTTGCTCAAGTATTTATAGATCAAATATTTGCAGCAGTCGAACGTTTAGAGCGTTTTCCTCTTTCTGGACGAATTGTACCGTAAATTTCTCAAGAGGAAATTCGAGAAATCATTTTTGGTAGCTACCGAATTGTATATCTAGTCACTGGAGATGAAGTCACCATTCTAACAGTTTTTCATGCTTCAAGGCTCCTGAATATTGAAGGTGAATTTTAAACACCCGCGCACATTTGTCAGTCCAGACGGAAAATATTTTGCGGGAATTACAGGTAATCCTTACCTCAAAAACACCCAAATTCAAGTTTTAAAACGACCCTGAACTTTAAAGCGAAAAGAGGGCGGGTTGATGTCATATCTGTCCGACTAATCAATAATTATTCTGTAGGGGCGGGGTCTACAATATCTTTACTACTACTGAGAGATTGAGATAAACCCGCCCCCCTGAGAAGAAGTCCGAAGGCTCTGGGGCGGGTTTATTTAACTGATTTGCAGGGAAAACATACATCAACTCGAACCCGCCCCTACAGTAAATTTTTTTTGGCATTACGTCGCCACATTTGGGGTTTAATTCGTCGCAACGCTGAAGCGGTAAATTGTTCGTTCCATTCTTCTTCTGAAAGTTCTGCCAACTCACTTAATTTTGGGTCAATATTTCCCGGATAAGGTTGAAACGCCTCAACATCAGTTTCTTTAGCAAAGCGTTGATTCCAAGGACATACATCCTGACAAATATCACACCCCGCAACCCAACCGTTTAAATCAATATTCTCCGGTAACTGTTCGGCGCGATTTTCAATTGTATGATAAGCAATACAGCGATTCGCATCCACCACAAACGGTTCTGTTATCGCATTCGTCGGACAAGCTTCAATACAGCGCGTACAAGTGCCACAATGTTCGGTATGGGGAGAATCTGGGGTTAATTCTAAATTCGTTAAGACTTCCCCCAAAAACACCCAAGACCCATATTCTCGTGTAATTACATTACTATTTTTCGCAATCCAACCGATACCCGCCCGTTGCGCCCAAACTTTATCAGATATCGGGCCAGTATCGGCGTAATATCGCGCTTGAATGCCTTCTCCTTGGGCTTGTAACCAGTTGGAAAACGCTTTCAACTTCTGGTGCATCACCTTATGATAGTCTCGCCCCCAACCATAACGGGAAATCTTGCCATATTCAGCCCCTTCCCGACGTTCGTCAGGGGTGTAATAGTTCAACGCCACACAGATAACAGACTGTACCTCTGGCATGACTTGACGAATATCCTGACGCCTGGGGTTTGCCATCCAAGCCATCTCTGCTTGATAGCCTTGATTCAGCCAAGCCTGTAACCGTTCAACTTCGGCTTTGGGTTCAACAACAGTCGCTATCCCAACTTTGTGAAATCCGAGGGTGATGGCTTGCTGCTTGACTTGATGCGCTTGGACTGGGGGATACATGACCGTCGGATGTAGGGATTATATATAGCAGAGAAAGAGTTGATTAGGACACTGTTTTTCTGTCAAATCCTTTTATGATAAAGGTTTCAATTCTGTCTCCTGTCTCCTGTCTCCTGATTTCTGCTATACAAGCTTGTCAAGTTGATTGACTTCACCACCGTTACCGCTAAGAAAAATAAATCATGATTTTTTGATGGATTTTGAAATCAGTTTTGAACCTCAACTCAACACCAAATCTTCTAAATTTTCATCAGGAAAAACGACATCTTCATAGATTAAAGAAATTGGACTGTTAAAATTAACACTGGTTAGATGAATTTCGAGTTCGGTTTGATTAATTGCTAATTCTTCTGGGAAGTAAGAGGTTAATTCCCATTTATTTTGTTCATTCAGACGATAACACTCAATATTCATTTTTTCAGTGTCAACCAGTACATATTCTTTCAACGTTTCAATTTGGCGATAATGTCTAAATTTTTTTCCTCTATCAAAACCTTCTGTACTCGGAGATAACACTTCGACAATTAAACAAGGATAATAAATGACTTGACGGGCAGTTTGATCTCGACTGTCACACGTTACCATGATATCAGGATAATGAAAGGGGCCGTTACTAGAAACCCCAACTTTTGCATCAGCCATAAACACTTTACAGCCTTTTCCTCGTAGATGGCTTTTGAGTGCAGAAGCTAAATTTAAAGCAATAGAATTATGGGGTAAACTTCCCCCTGTCATCGCGAATACTTGACCGTTGATATATTCATATTTTATCGGTTGTTTTTCTTCCCATTCTAAATACTCTTTGGCTGTCATAAATTGAGATTGAGAATGAGCAATCATAGAATATCTCTCCTTGATTAACGATTAACTCCAGACAATTTTTAGGTCAAGAATAAAGCCTGGTAACACGTCTTCTCCAAATAACGTTGTAGCAGAATTGAAGGCTTCTACTGATTTTTCTAAACGATAAATTTCAACATAGAGATTTTTGCGGTCAATTAACCAAGCTAATTTAACTTGATTTTCCATATATTCTTGCATTTTGGCTTGGGTTGCGGTTAAACTATCAGAAGGAGACATTAACTCTAAGACGAAATCCGGTGCAATTGGGGGAAATTTCTCTTTTTCTTCTGGTGTGAGTTCATCCCATCTTGATTGTTTAATCCAAGCAATATCAGGAGAACGATTAGCACCATTGGGCAGTTTAAAACAAGTGGAAGAATCAAAGAGTTTACCTAATTTATTTTGACGATTCCAAAAGACAAAATCTCCTGCAATTTCAATATTACGATTTCCAGTTTCTCCCCCCGTCGGCGACATAATCATCAATTCTCCGGTTGCATTGCGTTCAAATTTTATCTCCGGGTTTTTCCGACAAAGTTGATAAAATTGTTCGTCACTCATTTGACAAACAGAACTAAAATCAATTGTATAAGCAGTCATCGTTAGAATATCGCTACGTTTAGCCATTGCTTACATTTTAAATCAGCTAGGGTTGACTCCCCTCTGCTTCTTCGAGAAGCCCAAACCCGCAAATATTGAGTTTTGTAACAATTATTAAAAAACTGTGCGATCGCCTGTATGATTAACAGTTGGTTCTTAGCATAACTCAATCTTTCAGACAAATACTGGCATTCTTCGGGAGGAACAATGGACTTTATCACTAACTTTGTCAGCAACATCAACTTTGAACTCATTGCCCAGCTTACGATGTTAGCGCTGATTGTAATTGCTGGCCCTGTGGTCATCTTTTTGCTGGCTTTTCGCGGTGGCGACCTGTAAACGTTTATTCTGGGGGCGAGGGGAACAGCTTGTGTTTCTTTTCACCGATCCCCCAGTTTGGCGATTTTGTTAGTAATTTGCTTAGTCTTGAATGTACTCTTGTCCGCTTAAGAGTGCAATTTCTGCTTTCATAAATTCTCGTCCTAAGTAAAGCGCGTGATCCAAACAGCTTAACGGACAAGGATTGATTTCTTCTGTAATTTTCACCCCCAATTCTTTCGCGGTTCTTCCCTGAAAAACTGCGCTCGGTTGACGCTTCAAACTACCCGTACAGGGGAAAGGTTCGCCTGTTTCCGGGTCAACGGCGAGTCCTTGATCGTTAATATTATTGGTATAGTGTTCCGCGCAAATTAAACCCGCTTCTCGATCAACATAAATAATAAAGTAACCTGCCGGATCGAGATGAATAAACCGTTGGGAAAGCTGATCATCAATGGCTTTGATGTCTTCAGCCGTCAGAATTTTTGAACTAGATTGAATAGACACAGTTGCAAAATAAACAAATATTAGCCTTTAATTTTATAGCAATTGAAAATCAGGTGTGAAAGTTAGCAACCTCAGAAACCCTGTAGTGCTGGAAGTTCACCACTCATTTTATACTGCTATAGCTGGAATCGAGTTTTAATGCTAGACTGATTCAACATCTTCTATAATAACTCAGTTTTCAGCAATTGTCTATTTAAATCCAGTCGATTAAGAGTTTATGACGCGATATATAATTAATCGTCTTCTGAGTGCAATTCCGACTTTAATAGCAATTAGTATTGTAGTCTTTGGAATTTTAGCGATCGCACCGGGAGATCCGATGGGAGAATTTGCCACCAATCCTTCAATTACCGCCGAAGTGAGAGAAAATATTCGTCGATCTTTGGGTTTAGATCAACCAATTCCAATTCGCTATTTAAAATGGGCTTGGGCTTTTCTTCAGGGCGACATGGGTTATTCCTTTACCAGTCGTAGTCCTGTGAGTGAACTGATTTTACAACGTTTACCGACAACGTTATGGGTAGCGGGTTCAGCCTATTTTTTTGCGATGTTAATTGCCTTTCCACTGGGGATTATTTCAGCAATTAAACGCTATTCTATTTTTGATCAAGTTGCTACAACATTCGCCTTTCTCGGATTTTCTTTACCGCCTTTTTTTACCGGGTTACTCTTTATTATCATTTTCAGCGTTCAGTTAAACTGGTTTCCCTTTATTTATAATAGTACCTTAGAAGTGACAAATTGGCAAACATTAATAGAACAAATCAAACAGTCTATTATGCCGATTTCTGTATTGGCTTTATATCAATCTGCGGTGTTGATGCGGTTTATTCGATCTTCGATGTTAGAACAGTTAAATCAAGATTATGTTCGCACGGCTTATGCAAAAGGATTACCCAATTTTAACGTGATTCAAGGTCATGTTTTACGCAATGCTTTAATCCCAGTTGTCACGTTAATTGCGTTAGATATTCCCAGTTTATTTACGGGTGCTTTAATCACCGAACAAATCTTTAGAATCCCAGGAATTGGAGCATTACTCGTTGAATCTATTTATCGCAGTGATACGCCTGTTGTCATGGCGATTACGTTTATTTATGCAATTTTAGTGGTTATTTTTAATTTAATCGCTGATTTGTTATATGGAATTTTAGATCCCCGCATTCAATATAAATAGTTTGGTAGGGGCGGGTTCACATAGATTGATTCATCTGAGAAACTATCTGACAAAACCCGCCCCTAAACACTGGGAAATATATTTTTGTTGAACCCGCATATTAATGTCGGGGAAACCGCTAGACGGGGCGGGTTTATGTAGCTTATTGCTGAGAAAGCATATATTTTTATTGAACCAGCATATTAATGTCGGGGAAACAGGAAGAGGGGGGCGGGTTTATGTAAATTGTTGCTGAGAAAGCATATATTTATTAGAACCCGCATATTAATGTTGGGGAAACAGGAAGAGGGGGGCGGGTTTATGTAAATTGTTGCTGAGAAAGCATAGATTTGATTAGAACCCGCATATTAATGTTGGGGAAACAGGAAGAGGGGGGCGGGTTTATGTAAATTGTTGCTGAGAAAGCATATATTTATTAGAACCCGC
>NZ_LATL02000355.1 GCF_000972705.2 Limnoraphis robusta CS-951
GGATTTAGGGGGATAAATCATCCGTAACATTTGGCAAAACTAAGCATCGCTTTGATTTTCGGTTGAGGATTGGGCTGCTTGTTGAACTTGTTCTAATTCTAGTCCTAATCTGATGGCTATTTCTTCCAAACTAATTCCCAAACTAATTAGAAAAGGAACCAATTCTAATTTGGCTTGTTGACGCCCTTCTTGTCGTCCTTCTTGTCGTCCTTCTTGTCGCCCTTCTTCTAACGCTTCTTGATAAACTCGGGTTTGTTTCAAATCATTTAAACTAAACATCGCTTCGATTTCCTCCCGGCTAAGTTGAGGTAACTTGTAGACTAAGATGGCTTCTATCAATTGTAAAATATCCGCTTGAGATTGTTGCTGAAAAGTTTCTGCCCTCACCCGTTGTATTAAACTCTGAGCGAGGGAAATGGCTTGTTCTTGTTGTGCTACAATCAGTTGAACGGTGGCGATACCGACAGAGTTTTCCGCTATTTCTCCTAACTCATCGAGATAAATTCGACTGACTCGCCCCGAATGAAGTAACTCTTGATAACGGGGGGTTTCTCCGGGGTCAATATTGCGACTGGGATAAAGAACCACGCCTCGCCAGTCGTTAATGAGATCGGTTTTATTAAGATAAAGAAAAATTTCTGCAAAAAACCGGGAATAAAAGCGAGAATCGGCTTGAAACTGAACCTCTGCAAAGTATATCGGCGGGTTAATTGCATTAAGATTTGGGATAAAAACACCATCAATTCTAAAAGAGAGTTGTTTGACTTCAACGGAAGCAAATTGATAATTTTCGGCTTCTTCGGGTGAATGGTTAATCAGTTCAAAAAAAATACCCGGAAAGGCTTCAAAGAGTCGATAAAAGAGAGTATCTGTTTTCACTCAATTTATTTTTGAGAAAATTTTGTAACAAAGAATAACACAGCGATCGCCAAAAAAGCCTGAAGAAAGACCAAAGAAATTCCCCCGATCGCCTAATAAAGATTCACAATAAAGGCATAGGGTCTATATGAATGAAAAATGACTACGATAACGGGTTACATAGCCGAAGAAATTCGCGTTTGCGGTATCGTTCAAGGGGTGGGGTTTCGTCCGACTGTTTATCGTCTTGCCCTAGACTGTGGCTTGTGTGGAGAAGTCAGCAATGACGGTGAAGGGGTGTTAATTCGGGTGGTGGGCGATCGCAATTCTATCGATACATTGATTCATCGTTTGCAAACTGAACCGCCTCCTTTAGCAAAAATTGAGTCGATTTCTCGCTCTCCCTACACAGGTAAACAGTCTTTTTATAATTTTACCATAGTTTCCAGTAAAAGCAACAAAATTAGAACAAAAATTGCTCCCGATGCGGCAACTTGTCCGGCGTGTAAACAGGATATTTTCGACCCATTAAGTCGATTTTATCGCTATCCTTTTACAAATTGTACGCACTGCGGCCCCCGGTTAAGTCTTATTAAAAAATTGCCCTATGACCGAGAAAATACCAGTATGGCGGGGTTTAAATTTTGTGGAGACTGTCAACAAGACTATGAAGATCCACTCAATAGACGGTTTCACGCCCAACCTATCGCTTGTCATTTTTGCGGCCCTAAAGTAACATTAGAACGGGGAGATGGTAAGCCCGTAACGGCTCATATGTTCTCGATGTTAGATGAAGTTGATGCCGTTTGTACGCTGCTTCAACGAGGGCAAATTGTGGCGATCAAAGGGTTAGGAGGATTTCATCTGGCTTGTGATGCAACAAACGAAGAAATTGTTCAAAAATTGCGTCTTCGTAAACGTCGCCCCGATAAACCTTTGGCGTTGATGGCGCGAGATATTAATATTATTGAAAAATATTGTTTTGTCACACCAGAAGAACGAGAATTATTAGAAAGTTCAGCCGCACCGATTGTATTATTGCGCCGTAAAAAAAGCCTAAAAGATGGAATTGCTGCTTCTGTAGCACCTCATCAAAATTATTTAGGGTTTATGTTACCCTACACGCCCTTACATCATTTAGCATTGAGAAGATTAGAGATTCCAATTGTTCTCACCAGTGCTAATTTTTCTGATGATCCGCAATGTATTGATAATGCAGAAGTGAGAAGCAAACTTTCTAATGTTGCTGATTATTTTATCTTACATAATCGGGAAATTGTCAACCGGGTTGATGATTCCGTTGTCAGAATTTCTAATAACCGTTTACAAATTCTACGTCGGGCGAGAGGATACGCCCCAGCCCCGATAGATTTACATCCCGAATTCAAAGATAAACCGGCTATTTTGGCAATGGGAAGTGAACTTAAAAATACCTTCTGTTTGTTGCGAGAAGGGCAGGCGATTTTATCTCAACATATTGGCGATCTAGAAAACGCTTTAGCTGCGGAAGCCTATCAGAAAACGTTGAATCTTTATTTAGGTTTATTGGAACATCAACCGAGTGCAATTGCCGTTGATTTACATCCCGAATATTTATCAACGAAACTCGGCAAAGAACTTGCAGAAAGCAATAATATTCCGATTGATTCCATCCAACATCATCACGCCCATATTGCTGCTTGTATGGCAGAAAATGGGTTGTCTATTGATACCAAACCTGTTTTGGGGATTGCCTTAGATGGGTTAGGATATGGCGATGATGAGACAATTTGGGGCGGTGAATTTTTGTTGGCAGATTATCGCTGTTTTAAGCGTTTAGGAACGTTTAAACCTGTAGAAATGATTGGCGGTGAACAGGCGATTTATCAACCCTGGCGCAATACTTACGCCCATTTAAAAGCGGCATTTGGGGAAGATTTGACCTCGCAAGTTATGGGTTTAAGATTAGGTGAATTTTTAGTCCAACAACCGTTAAAATTACTGGATCAATTGATTACAAAACAGATTAATTCTCCTCTCGCTTCTTCCTGTGGACGGTTGTTTGATGCGGTGGCGGGGGCGATAGGAATTTGTCGCGAAAGTTGCAGTTATGAAGGACAAGCTGCGATTACACTAGAAGCGATCGCGGAAGACTATCTGTTAAATTACTCTGAAGAAATTGAGCCTTATCCATTTCTTGTGAGAAAATTAGAATGCTCGTTATTGTCTATCGAACCTCGTCCGATGTGGGAAGCTTTGTTAGCAGACTTGCGACAAAATCTTCCAGTAGGGATGATGGCGGCGAAGTTTCATTTCGGGTTAGCTGAAGCGATATCGATGATGGTTGAGCGGTTAAATTCTGAAAGTGATTTTCATCAAGTTATTTTAACAGGAGGTGTGTTTCAAAATCAAGTTTTATTAACCCAAGTTTGCAAACATTTAACTGCAAAAAATCTCGAAGTATTAACCCCTAGCCAAGTTCCGGCGAATGACGGGGGACTCTCTCTCGGACAAGCCGTAATTGCGGCTGCTAAACTAGAAGAATAATAAATTACTCGAAAAAAAATGTGTTTAGGAATTCCTGGTCAAATTACTGAAATTACCGACATCACCAACAAGTTAGCAATGGTTAATATTGCAGGTGTCAAACGACAGGTTAATATTGCTTGTATCGTTGATGAAACTCATTCGATAGAGTCTTGTGTCGGAGATTGGGTGTTAGTTCATGTGGGTTTTGCCATGAACCGAATTGATGAAAAAGAAGCGGCGGAA
Organism: Limnoraphis robusta CS-951; assembly: GCF_000972705.2. The sequence goes on from NZ_LATL02000355.1 coordinate 3,610, forward strand.
ACGTTAGAAATTTTACAACAATTAGCCGCCCTTCAGTAGATAATAAAGCTGCCCTCCCCATTTAGGAGAAAATAAGGATGCAAACTGCCCCTGAAAGCCTTTCTTGGTCTGATATTCCCACCGAAGTTAAAGATTTGTTAATGCAAGCGGTCGAACAGTGGGAAGATACGACACAATCAGAACAGTACATCTATCAAGCCTTAGAAAAATCAGGAGAAAATTATGATGTATTAATTGGGGTGTATCGTTATTTTTTCTACAAAAACAAGCCTGCAATGGCTCTAAAAATTGCTGAAATGGTTCTGAATAAAATCAAAATAGAGGAACAATTACCCGACAGTTGGGAAGACCAAAAACCGCGCTTAATTCAAGATCAAGAACAGCCTAAAATTAGACTCTACCTAAATGCTTATGCAGCAACAGGTTATATTCTCGCCCGTTTAGGTGAAATTGAACAAGCCAAACAAATCACAGAACAAGTTAAAGAAATCGATACCCAAAGACAATCTAGTGCGACGACGGTTTTTGAAGTATTAACCAGACCCTCTGAAGAAGACGAAGAATAATTTTAGAGATAAATAAAAATGAGGAGAACACAACGATGAAATATGTTGATGAATTTAGAGATCCCCAAAAATTACAAGCCTTAATGGGGGAAATTAACCGTTTAACGTTAATACTTGAACGGACATCCGAACACCCGTTAAAAATCATGGAAGTTTGCGGGGGTCATACTCATTCTATCTTTAAATATGGCATCGAAGAACTTCTTCCTGATAGTATTGAACTGATTCATGGCCCCGGTTGTCCCGTGTGCGTAATGCCGCGAGGAAGACTCGATGCTGCGATTAAATTAGCCGACATTCCTAACGTTATTTTTACGACGTTTGGCGATGCGATGCGGGTGCCGGGTTCCCAAAAAAGTTTGCTACAAGCGAAAGCGGAAGGTGCCGATATTCGCATGGTTTATTCACCCTTAGACGCCTTGCCGATTGCCAAACAAAACCCTGATAAAGAAGTCATTTTCTTTGGGTTAGGCTTTGAAACCACCGCACCGAGTACCGCTTTTACGATTCTACAAGCTGAAGCCGAAAACATAAAAAATTTCAGTATTTTTTGCAATCATGTGATTGTAGTTCCGGCGTTAGAAGCCTTATTAGATAACCCCGATTTAGAACTCGATGGTTTTATTGGCCCCGGTCATGTTAGTATGGTAATAGGTTCAAATCCCTATCAAATTATTGCCGAAAAATATGATAAACCCGTCGTTGTTTCCGGCTTTGAACCCTTAGATATTGTGCAGTCAATTTGGATGTTGCTGCAACAGTTAGTAGACCGACGTTGTGAGGTCGAAAATCAATATAAACGTCTCGTGCAACCCGATGGAAATCCGATGGCGTTAGAAGCCATTAAAAAAGTGTTTGAAGTGCGAGAAGAATTTGAATGGCGAGGACTGGGAGAAATTGCCCAGTCAGGACTGAAAATTAATTCAAATTATGCCCAATTTGATGCGGAGGTTAAGTTTAATATTTCTGATGTGAAAGTTCCCGATGCGGCGGCTTGTCAATGTGGAGAAATTCTCAAAGGAGTCTTAAAACCCTGGCAATGTAAAGTATTCGGAACAGCTTGCACGCCAGAAACACCAATCGGAACTTGCATGGTTTCTTCAGAAGGGGCTTGTGCAGCTTATTACAAATATGGTCGCCTTTCAACCGTTGCAAAAGCCAACAAACCCCAACGTTCAAAAGCAAAAGTCTAAAGCTTTCTATCTTTTTTATAGCAACAAATGAGGAGGAAAACTGTATGCCATTTGTCACAATTCAAATTGGAGAAGGTCATTCTATTGAGAAGAAACGGGAACTTGCCAAAGCCGTAACCGATGCTTTAGTCGAAACTTTGGGAACCCAACGAGAATGGGTAACGATTCATATTGATGAATTTAGCCGGGATAATTGGGCGGTTGGTGGTGAATTACACTCCGACAAACACCCCGGACGTCACGCTGAAAAATCCGCTTAATTTGTTGGGAGTAATAGGATTGAACCGTTAAAATGACTCTTTAAACTATTACTCCCCGACTAATTTTTATTAGATGATGAGCGACACCATGACTCAGCCTTTGGTTACTAAACCGCTTAGTAAAATCGAACTGAATCCGGGTAGTAAAATCAAAATTTATGATGTAAACTGGCAGGAGTTTGAAGGGTTATTAGAGGAATTTGGAGAACGGCGAGATGTTCGCATCGCTTACCATCAAGGAACCTTAGAAATTATATCTCCTCTCCCCGAACATGAACGCTCAACTGTTGTAATTTCTGACTTGGTGAAAGTTATTTTAAGGGTTCAAAAACAGCCTTGGGAGTCTCTCCGTTCAACAACATTAAAGCGAAAAACAATGGCGGTTGGAGTTGAACCGGATGACTGTTTTTATATCAAAAACTATCGGGCTGTTATCGGAAAAAATCGGTTAGATTTGGATATCGATCCGCCTCCAGACTTGGCTATTGAAACCGATGTAACTTCATTTACAGAAATTAGTGCTTATGAAGCTTTAAAAGTTCCCGAAGTTTGGATTTATGCCCAAGATGTTTTAACGATTAATCTATTTCAAGGGGGAAAATATATCGAATCCCAAACCAGTTTAATCTTTCCCGATTTACCCATTGTTGAACTCATTCCAGAAACCATAACCAAAGCAAAACAGATAGGAATCAGCCAAGCTTTAGAAGAATTGGAAAGCCGGTTATTAACAAACAAAGGTTAAAATACATGACACATTCTTTGAGTCAAAACTCAGCCGAACATCCCCTCTTTCAAAAACTAGAAAAAGTGCGTCGTCGCCCTGCAAAAATTCGAGATAAAACCGTGACACTCGCTCATGGAAGTGGCGGAAAAGCGATGCGGGATTTAATTGATGATATTTTTGTCAAAACCTTTGATAATCCGATTCTCTCTCAACTCGAAGATCAAGCCAGTTTGAACTTAGCTGAATTAGCAGCACTTGGAGATCGGTTAGCTTTTACAACCGATTCTTATGTTGTTGATCCGATATTTTTTCCGGGTAGTAACATCGGGGAACTTGCTGTTAATGGCACCGTGAATGATTTAGCCGTAAGTGGTGCCAAACCTCTTTATCTTTCTTGTGGTTTTATCCTTGAAGAAGGGCTAGCGATAGACACGTTGCGGCAAATTGTTCAAAGCATGAAAATAGCCGCAGACAAAGCAGGCGTAAAAATCGTTACCGGAGATACAAAAGTTGTTAATCGGGGCTGTGCAGATAAACTGTTTATTAATACAGCAGGTGTCGGGGTAATTCCTTCAAAAATTAACATTTCTGCTCAAAATTTACAACCCGGAGATGTGATTTTAGTCAATGGTTATCTCGGTGATCATGGCACTGCAATTTTAATCGCTAGAGGTGAATTAGCCTTAGATACAGCCATCGAAAGTGACTGTCAACCGTTGAATCATTTAATCGATAAAATAATAGAAGTTTGCCCAAACGTTCGGGCTTTACGCGATGCAACTCGGGGCGGGGTGGCAACGGTTTTGAATGAATTTGCCATGAGTTCAGAAGTGGGAATTCGCCTGTTTGAACCGCAATTACCGATTAGAGAAGAAGTGCAGGGAGTCTGTGAAATTTTAGGGCTTGAACCGCTCTATTTAGCCAATGAAGGGAAGTTAGTTTTAGGGGTTCCGAAAGAATACGCCGAAACGGTTTTAGAGGCGATGAAATCTCATCCTGCGGGCGAATATTCCCGAATAATTGGGGAAGTGATTGCTTCTCCACCAGGGGTTGTTTTGCTACAAACGGCGTTTGGAACCGAACGTATTGTGGATATGTTAGTCGGGGATCAATTGCCCAGAATTTGTTAATTTAACTCAAACTTTAACAAGGATTTTAAATCATGCACGAACTCGGAATTACTCAAAATATTGTGGCAATTGTCAGTGAACACGCCAGAGGCGCACCCGTTAAACGAGTGACGTTAGAAATAGGGAAACTCTCGGCAATTATGCCCGATGCGATTCAATTTTGTTTTGATGTTTGTACTCAAGGAACGATTTTAGAAGGGGCAACGTTAGAAATTATAGAAGTGGCAGGTTTAGGAAAATGTCGGCAATGTGGAACAGAAGTTCCTCTCACTCAACCTTTTGGAATTTGTCACAATTGTAATAGCGTTGAACTCGATATTATTCAAGGCGAAGAACTCAAAATTAAAGAAATGGAGGTTGAAGAATTATGTGTGTAACTTGTGGCTGTTCTGATGATAGCGAAACAACAATGACAAACCCTCAAACGGGAGAGAAAATTGAGATGAAAACTCATCATCACCATCCCCATTCTCATACTCACGAACAGCAAACTTCAGCCCCAGAAGAACATACTCATACCCATACTTTAGCCGATGGAACGGTTGTTACTCATACTCATGCTCACGCCTCAGAACCTCCTAAAACTGAAGCGAAAGTGTCTGAAATTCATGCTAAAATGCACGGCAATACTATCGCTTTAGAAGAAGCAATTTTAGGGAAAAATAACTTGATTGCGGCTCAAAATCGCGGCTGGTTTAAAGGGCGAAATATTTTAGCTTTAAACCTCGTGAGTTCTCCCGGTTCAGGCAAAACAACGCTATTAACCCGCACGATTAATGATTTAAAATCAAAGTTAACTTTTAGCGTGATTGAAGGCGATCAAGAAACGATTAATGATGCAGAAAAAATTCGGGCGACTGGCTGTAATGTTGTTCAAATTAACACGGGAACCGGGTGTCATTTAGAAGCCGCAATGATAGAAAGAGGCTGTGAAGAGTTGAACCCGCCTCTCAACTCGATTGTAATGATTGAAAACGTCGGAAATTTAGTCTGTCCCGCATTATTTGATTTAGGAGAAAAGGCAAAAGTAGCGATTCTTTCAGTTACAGAAGGGGAAGATAAACCGATTAAATATCCCCATATGTTCCGGGCGAGTCAAGTGATGATTTTAACGAAAATTGATTTACTTCCCTATGTTCAATTTGATGTGCAACGCTGTTTAGACTACGCTCGTCAAGTGAACCCTAAAATGCAAATTTTCCAAGTTTCCGCCTCAACAGGAGAAGGGTTAAATGCTTGGTATGACTGGTTAAAATCTCAATCTCAGCAACTCTAAACTTAGAGGTTGGGTTCAACTTCTGTCAAACCCAACCTATTTAGAAAAGCAGATCAAAATCCTCAATTTTAAAGTAAGTTACGAACCATTTGATAAAACCACTCTAATCCCGCCTGTTGTATCCACAAAGGAGGGATATTATAGTTATCCTCTTTGAAGTTGGATGAAGTGATGATTGGATTTGAAACTTTCTCAATGGGTAAGCGCATAATTATTCCTTGTTTCTCTCAAGTGGTATAAATTTCTCTGCTACGGGTTGGGGTGTTCAAGGTTGAAATAGGGATATAAAGTGTTGACTTAGGCGAGGGATGAGTGTTAATTTAAGTTCCCGTTTTAGAGATGAATTAGAACTTCAATCTGATTCCTTTACCTTGAGAACATAAAAGTCTTATTAATGAACTTTTGTTGCTTTGATTTGAGACTAGCACATTAAAACCTCTAGTCAAAGTCATCAAGCCAATTACGATTCAGCAATTTGCTCGTTAGCCTCTCAGGTAACTTATCAGATGAATGCTTTTGTTTGTTCCACCCCTTCATTCTATCTGAGTAGTCAACCGGAAAAAAAGGGGTTTATGTAATATCTATGTAAAAGTTTAGTAAATTTGAGTTTGACCTGCTGGGGACTCCTGGAGGGATTTAAGCTACAAAACGGCTGACAGAGGCTAGGATTGGCTAAAACAGATTCCATCAAACAAACGGGCATCTTAATCAAACGCAACAAAGTTTTGTAAATTTGCTTCTCACAAGCCCTAACTGAAAATTTGATTAAAAAGCTACAATTCAACTCTAGTCCTATCAACTCCTCTGTCATATGGAGTAACTTAGGTATAGTAAATACAACTAAAAGAGGGTATTGATATGGGACATCTGTTCTTTCATCTTGAGAACTTTGATCACTTTTTCATTCAGCCGTCGTCAACTACGCCCCAAACTCATTAAACCTGCCTAACTTCTTAACAAAGATCACCCATGAATTCTAAACAATTACAACGATTGTTGATCTTTTATTCTGCTGTGGGAATATTTGCCATTAGTATACTGGTGGCAATTTTAAGTATTTTTCCACTCTATCAACAACTGAAAAAAGGCGAAGAACGTAACTTACAGTCCGCTTTACGAACTCGAACATTAGCCGTTGAGGAATTTCTATCTAGAGCCAAAGATATCACTGCACAAATTGCTAGCCGCACCCAAGCAAAAAGAGAATTAGAAAGCTATAACCTCAATCCAAATGCTGGCAATTCTGCTGCTGCTAACCTTACCCGTATTCTCACCGATGCTCTCAAGGAAACTGAAGATTTAGCTGGAATTACTCGCCTCGCTCAAAATAATCAATTGATGGCTCAAGTTGGTTTATCTATCCCGAATCCACTTCATAAATTGTCATTTCAAGACTCTAAAAATACTCAAATCAGTCATCCGATTCGCCTCAACGATCACTCCTATCTGATTGTGACTACACCCATTCTTAACTCTAAAAAACAACAAATTGGTACAGACTTAGTGCTATTTGAAATGGATCGCTTAGAAGAAATTATAACAGATTATACAGGCTTAAGTCAAACGGGAGAAATCTTTTTGGGAGCTTTTCAGGATGAAGAGATAAAGTTATTTTTCCCATCAATCAATCAACCCAAAATGCTTTCTGAACCTCTGATCAAGGCTCTTGAAAAAAACCGAATGTCTCAACAATCTAGACTAACTTTAGTTCCAGCTAAGTCCTGGATTCACTCTCAAGTGATTGCCTTTGAACCCCTATCTAAAATCAATTGGTGGTTGGCAATCAAAATCGAGCGGAATGAATTGTATGCTCCCGTAAATCGTCAGCTTATTACAATTGGAATTGTGACGATTATTTTGAGTCTTGCGGGTGCGAGTGGGATGATATTACTCTTGCGTCCGTTGGCGGGTAGAGCGATTATTAAAGCCGATGAATTGGAAAAACAACTTCAAGAAAAAAATCTCACTTTGCGGGAGTTAAATTACACTCAAGAACAACTTCTCTTGGAAATTCGCGATCGCAAACAAGCTGAAACGAAACTGCAAAAACGAGCCGAACAACTCCGAAATCACAATACCGTTTTAATGGAACTGGCTCAACATCGAGCGGTTAATAAAGGAGATTTGCTAACAGCGTTTCGAGCGATTACTGAAGCGATAGCAAAGATGTTAGGTGTTGAACGGGTGGGCATTTGGTTGTATGATGACTCAAAAACTTATTTACAATGTCTAAATTTGTACCAGCAAAAAATCGATCAACATAGTGCAGAAGTCAAAATTAGAGTCAGCGATTATCCTGCTTATTTTCAAGCCATTAGTTCCCAAGATATTCTGGCGGCTCCTGATGCTCGTACTGATCCCAGAACTGAGGAATTTTCAAAGGATTATTTCAATCCTTTAGGGATTGTTTCCCTGCTCGATACGGCGATTTGGATTACTGGAGAAATAGTCGGTATTCTTTGTATTGAGCAGTGCCAAACCATCCAAAACTGGACACCCGAAGATGAAATTTTTGTGCGTTCAATTGCCAATATTATTTCTTTAGCGATTGAGGCGAGAAATCACCAACAAGCTGAACTCGCATTAAAAGAAAGTGAAAGGATGTTTCGTCAGCTTGCCGAAAGTATTGATAGTGTATTTTGGATTAGCGATGCTCATGGAGAAAAGATGTACTATGTTTCTCCGGCTTATGAAAGAGTTTGGGGGCGTTCTTGTCGCCAAATTTATCAGCAACCGCAATGTTTTATTGAGTCCATTCATCCAGAAGATCGCGAACGAATTATTTTTGCTTTGACTCAAATCGCTTCTGCTGAATATGAACAAGAATATCGAATTGTTAAACCGAATGGTGAAATTCGCTGGATTTATGATCGGGGTTTTCCTATCGCCAATGACCAAGGAGAAATAGATCGAGTGACTGGAATTGCTACCGATATTACAGAACGCAAACAAGCCGAGACAGCCCTACGACAATCAGAAGCTCAATTAAGAGAACAAAAACAACAGCTTCAGCAAGCTTTTAAAGAACTTCAACGCACCCAAACTCGGATGATTCAGAGTGAAAAAATGTCGAGCTTAGGTCAAATGGTGGCGGGAATTGCCCATGAAATTAATAATCCGGTTAACTTTATTCATGGAAATCTTCTCCATGCGGAAAATTATATTGAAGACCTGCTCAATTTAGTTCAACTCTATCAAAAGTATTATCCTGATCCGCCTCCTGAAATTGAAGCAGAAATTGAAACCATAGAACTAGATTTTATTCAAGAAGATATTAAAAAACTCCTCCAGTCTATGCAAGTTGGAACCGAGCGAATCCGAGAGATTGTCAAATCACTGCGAATCTTCTCCCGTTTAGATGAAGCCGAAATTAAAGAAGTTAATCTACATGAAGGAATTGATAGCACTTTAATGATTTTACATAATCGCCTCAAATCTAAACCCGGATATCCCGGTATTGAGGTCATTAAAGAATATGGTCAACTTCCTCGGATCAATTGTTATTCTGGACAACTCAATCAAGTGTTTATGAATATTCTCAGTAATGCAATTGATGCAATAGAAGACGTTCATTATTCTAAATCTCTCCCAGAAAACCCGTGTAATCCCGGCTGTATTCGCATTAAAACCGAACGAATTGCTGACAATTGGGTACAGATTTTGATCGCAGATAACGGCTCGGGGATGAGTGAAGAAGTTCGCTCTCGTTTGTTCGATCCTTTCTTTACAACTAAACCCATTGGGAAAGGAACCGGATTAGGGCTTTCGATTAGTTACCAGATTGTGATTGAAAAACACAAAGGACAAATTGAATGTGATTCAATCTTAGGAAAAGGCACACAATTTAGAATCATCATTCCCATTCAAACCCTGCTCTGATCATTTTCCTCTGATTATTGATGTGATTTCTATCACGCATTTTTCTGAACTTTTTAATTAAATTAAAGTTAAACAGAGATTTATGAATTTCATTCAAAACAATCAGGTCTATCTATGAAACCCAATATCAAGCTTGCAGGACAGGTGTTCGCTAGGGATTGTCTAAAGTTGATACCCTCTTCTGCTTCCGAACATCTCAGTTTGACTGATGCTTCCTCTGTCATAAAAATTTATACTCTCATTCAAGCCGACTCGTTATCCAATCAACCCAAAAGTCATTTCAATCTCAAGCCTCTATAATACCGCAGAAAAGAGGGAAATTTCCATGAATACTCGCAATACGAATCTTATTTTAATTGTAGATGATAGCCCGATTCATCTTAAAGTGTTGTCAGAAAGCTTAATAGAAGCCGGATATGAAGTGGCAGTCGCCCTGAATGGTGAAACAGCTTTTAAACAAGCTCTTGATGATCCTCCTGATCTAATTTTATTAGACATTCAAATGCCGCGAATGGATGGATTTAAAACCTGTCAGCAACTCAAAGATCATCCTTCAACTGAAAGGATTCCAATTATTTTTATGACAGCTCTCTCGGATATCTCTAGTAAAATCAAGGGATTGAAGATGGGGGCTGTTGACTATTTGACAAAACCCTTTCAACAGGAAGAAGTTCTAGCTAGAATTGGAGTTCATATTCAAATCAAAAATTTAACTCAATCTCTCCTAGAGAAAAACCTTTTACTGGATCAACTCAATCAAAAACTCAAACACCTAATTCTTGAAAAAGATGATCAACTTCAACAAGTACAAGTTAAATTAATTCAAGCCGATAAGCTGTCCTCAATGGGTCAAATGCTCGCCGGAATTACCCATGAAATCAATAACCCTCTCGGCTTCGTCATCGGTAATGTCAATCAGGTTGATGAATTTCTCCAAGATTTACTCACTCACCTAGAACTGTACCAAAAATTTTATCCAAATCCTGTCCCCGAAATTGAATATCATGCTGAAGAAATCGACATTAATTTTTTGATGGCTGATTTACCTGAAATGATCGCATCTATTAAACAGGGAGCCATCTTAATTCGAGAGATTAGCACTTCCATCCGCATTGTTTCCCGAATTGATGGAGCAACAAAGGTTTTATTTAATATTCACGATGGTATTGACAGCACCTTATTAATCTTAAAACACAGACTCCAGCCCAATGCTGATCATCCCGAAATTAAGATTAAAAAACAATATGGAATCCTTCCACAAATTGAAGGTTTTCCAGGACAACTGAATCAAGTTTTTATGAATCTCATTGCTAATGCTATCGATGCGGTAGAAGAATCCAATCAGGGCAAAACCTACAAAGAAATTATGGCTCATCCTAATCTAATTACCATCTCCACCGAATTAACACCGGATCAAACCCAAGTATTGATTCGTATTACTGATAATGGCGTGGGAATGTCAGAGGAGGTTTGTTCACAGTTATTTGATCCTTTTTTCACGACCAAACCCGTTGGAAAAGGCACCGGACTGGGATTATCCATCAGTTATCAAATTGTTGTGGAAAAACATGGCGGTACAATAGAATGCCATTCTCAACCCAGAAAGGGGACTGAATTTATCATTAAAATTCCTATTGATTCAACTCAAGATTAAGCTAAATTTAAACAGTAAATCATTGTGAAATGGGGGTTTTAATGACTAGATATTGGTTGAATAGCCTAAAATTTAAAATTCCACTGTTCGTTTTGCTAGTCGTGATTCCGGCGATGCTAACCGCTATTGGACTCACCAGCTATCGAGCCTCTGAAATCCTTCGTAAACAAGCAGAAGAAGATTTAGCTTCCCAAGCCAAATCTCTAGCAACACGGGTTTATCAATGGGATAAAATGAACATCTTAGCCTTACAAAATCTCAGTCAAAATATTAGTTTAATCCAACCGAACACCCAGCAACTCAGATCGCTCTTAATGGTCATACACAATAGTTATAAAGATTACCTGTGGAGCGCTGGAATTGCGAACTTAGAGGGAAACTTTATTGCTCTTAGTGAAAATGAAAAAATTCCATCGATTAACTACAGCGATCGCCAATGGTTTCACGGGGTAATTGCGGGAAATCCCATTATTCGAGAAAGTATTATTTCCCGTCGAACTGGAGAACCGGCAGTCATTTTTTCCGCACCCCTTCGAGAACAAAATTCCCCAACTTTTTCTGAAAACGCTTCCCCTTCTCCTCCGGGAAAAATAATCGGTGTTATCCGTCTGGGTATCCTCCTGAATGAACTGACTGAAGCCGTCGGTGCAACACGAGTCGGAGAAACCGGATTTGCAATTTTAGTCGATCAAAAGGGGCAATTATTGGCTCATCCTAATGAAAAATTGGTATCAGGAGAAAAGCTGACTGATCTGAGTACCTATCCTCCCGTAAAACAGCTTTTAAACAATCATCAAGGTTTTTTTTACTTCACAGATGATCAGGGAATTCAGTGGCTATCTTACAACATAAGACTGAAAAACCAATGGGGAGCAATTGTACTTCAGGAGCAAACAGAAGTATTTTCTCAAGTTCGATCTTTTTGGCAACTTGCGATTACCATTGCGATTGTTGTGACTGTGGGAATGGGAATTTTAACGGCATTACTGGCTCATCGTCTCATTCAACCGATTAGTGATTTAACCCAAGCTGCATCTCAAGTGAGTCAGGGAAAATGGCATCAACAAGTCAAGGTTAGAAGTCGAGATGAATTAGGCATTTTAGCTGAAACTTTTAACCGAATGGCAAAAGCATTAAAAGAGTCTTTTTCTCTCCTCACTCAGATGAATGAGCAACTGCAAGCATCAGAAGCTGGAGAACGTGAAAAAGCAATAGCTTTAGAACAATCTCTACAAAAATTACAACAGACACAAACTCAACTCATCCAAACTGAAAAAATGTCGAGTTTAGGTCAAATGGTTGCCGGAGTCGCCCATGAAATTAATAATCCCGTAAACTTTATTCATGGCAATTTAGTTTATCTGAGACAATACACAGAAGACTTGCTGGAATTAATCGAACTCTATAAAAAAGATGAATCAAAAACTTCTATAGAAATCCTTCAAAAAATAGAAGAGATTGAACTTGATTTTCTTAAAAAAGATTTAAATAAATTATTAAACTCCATGCAAGTTGGAAGCAATCGAATTCGAGAAATTGTACAGTCACTACGAACTTTTTCGCGCCTCGACGAATCCGAACTCAAACTTGTAGATATTCATAGCGGAATTGACAGTACATTAATGATCCTCAAAAACCGCTTGAAAAAGACATCTGAACATCCTGAAATTCAACTGATTAAAACCTATGAAAACTTACCATTAGTCTATTGCTATCCGAGTCAGATAAACCAAGTTTTTATGAACATTCTGAACAATGCAATTGATGCTTTATCCGATCATCCTGATGGTAATCTACCGACTCAAACTCACTCCCCTTACCTGATTAAAATCCACACAAAAGTTAAAAATAATAATTGGGTTGCCATTCACATTAGCGATAACGGCTCCGGCATCAGTGAGGCGATTCAGACTAAAATTTTTGATCCATTTTTCACCACCAAACCCGTTGGTAAAGGCACCGGACTCGGACTGGCGATCAGTTATCAAATTATTGTGAAAAAACATAGCGGAAAACTAGAATGTCATTCTCAGCCCGGAAAAGGAACAGAATTTATCATTGAAATTCCAGTTCAGTCTCTTTAAAAATCAATCCCCTGTTCTCCGTCAACGTTCACTCAACTAAAGAATAATAAATGTGTAGTTTTTTTTAAAAAAAATGAGACTTGACGGAGAATAATTCCTCATGCCAAGCTTAGGACAGCGAATCTATACAAATCCGAAACACTACGGATCATTGTAGCCTTTGCTAGAAAACCCCTAACGAGCATCCAGGACGGAAACCCCCATGACTTCAAACACTTAGTAATGATTGATACACTCTGGTTACTGCTATGTTCCTGCTTAGTCTTCCTGATGCAAGCTGGATTTATGTGTTTAGAATGCGGCCTCACCCGTTCTAAAAACAGTATTAACGTTGCTGCAAAAAACTTCGCAGATTTTGCGGTTTCTGCTATTTTATTTTGGGGCATCGGTTACGGATTAATGTTTGGTTCCTCTCATCTAGGTTGGTTTGGAACGAGCCATTTTTGGGTCAACCTAAACACAGCAAACCTCGCCGCTTTTTTCCTTTTTCAAGTCATGTTCTGCGGTACCTCCGTAACCATTGTTTCTGGAGCCGTCGCCGAACGCATGAAATTCAGTGCATACCTCATCCTCGTCATCCTCGTTTCCGGTTTAATTTACCCGATTTTTGGTCATTTAGTCTGGAATGGAGCGCAGGACGGCATCTTGGCAGGTCGTTTAGGCTATCTCGGCTTTGTGGATTTTGCAGGTTCAACCGTCGTTCATAGCATCGGCGCCTGGGTCTCCTTAGCCGCCTTACTCGTCATGGGGCCTCGTTCCGGTCGCTTTCCGAAAACAAAACCTCCCCAAAAAATTCACAGTTCCAACCTGCAATTTTCCGTTTTGGGCGCCATGCTGTTGTGGTTTGGGTGGCTCGGCTTTAACGGCGGTAGCACCCTCGCTTTCAATCACCAAGTTCCCCATATTATGGTCAATACCACCCTAGCCGGGGCCGGAGGAATGATTTCGGCGGGCGCACTCAGTTGGGGCAAACGCAAAGCCCCTGAAGTCGAAACCCTGATTAACGGGACTCTCGCCGGACTGGTGGCAATTACGGCTTCCTGTCATGCCGTCACAACTCCCATCGCTGTGATCATCGGTGCCACTGGGGCGGCGGTGATGATGTTAACGGATATTCTCCTAGAACATTGGCGAATTGATGATGCTGTCGGAGCGGTAGCGGTACATGGCGGAGGCGGAGTTTGGGGAACGTTGGCCGTGGGGTTGTTTGGTCAGCCCGAATTATTGGGGACAGGCTTGGAACGATACGCCCAACTCGGTGTGCAGTTATTAGGGATTTTTGTGGGGTTTGGATGGGGATTTGGTATGGCTTATTTGCTGCTATTTTCGGTGAATCGGGTTTTCCCCCTACGGGTTTCTTTATCCGAAGAAAAAATCGGTCTCAATATTTCAGAGCATCGCGCAAAAACAGAGATCTATGACTTATTTCAAGTCATGGAAAAACAAGCTCAAACCTATGATTTAAGTTTACGCGCACCTGTCGAACCGTTTACCGAAGTCGGTTTAATTGCTGAACGTTACAATGCGGTGATGGATGCTTTAGAAGAGGCCGTAACCCGCACCGAAGCTATTGTCAAAACGGCAATGAATGGGATCGTTACTTTTAGCGGTTCCAACTTAGAAATTACCACCGCTAACCCGTCAGCCGCGATCATGTTTGGCTATTCAATGGAAGAGTTGATCGGGATGTCAATTCATCAACTTTGGGAATGGCAGGATGATGAAATTTATGCTCAAGAAATGCTATTAAAAGAATTATTAAAGACAGGACATTATGAGTTAATTGGATGTCGAGTAGATGGTTCACAATTTGCTCTCGAAGCAACGGTTACACAAGCCAAATCTGGTCAGCTTTCTTTTTATACCGCAACTTTTCAAGATATTAGTAAACGCAAAGAGGCAGAAGCTGCATTACGCCAATCAAAAAGCAGACTCAAGCAAAAAAATCAACAACTTGAAGAGGCATTAACAGAACTCCAACAAGCACAAACACACCTAATTCAAGCCGAAAAAATGTCAAGTTTGGGGCAGATGGTGGCAGGTGTTGCCCACGAAATTAATAACCCTGTTAGTTTTATTTATGGTAATATTCAACCCGCTTTAGATTATACTCGAGATATACTGCAACTTCTCGAACTTTACCAACAGCATTATCCTCAACCCAAACCAGAAATAGCTGACTATGCGGATGAAATTGATGTTGAATTTCTTAAATCTGATTATCTACAACTCTTAGACTCCATGCGTGTTGGTGCTGAACGAATTCGTGATATTGTGCGTAGCCTGAGAAATTTTTCGCGTTTAGATGAAGCCGATATTAAAGCAGTTGATCTCCATGAGGGAATAGAAAGTACCCTGTTAATTTTACAAAATCGTCTTAAACCCAACGCTGACCATCTGGAAATTGAAGTTATCAAAGACTTTGGAAAACTTCCCCTGATAGAATGTTACCCGAGTCAACTCAATCAAGTGTTTATGAATATTATCAGTAATGCAATTGATGCCCTCGAAGAATATAATCTTCAGCAACTTTCAAAAGGCATGAAATCTAAACAGTATCAAATCAGAATTAAAACGCTATTAGTTGATCCTCAATGGGTTGAAATTCGCATCGCTGACAACGGGCCAGGAATCACAGAAGAAGTAAAATCCAAACTCTTCGATCCTTTCTTTACGACAAAACCCGTTGGTAAAGGTACAGGTTTAGGGTTATCAATTAGTTATAAAATTGTTGTAGAAAAACACAAAGGAAAAATTTGGTGTTCTTCAGAACCCCATCAAGGCACTGAATTTATTATTAGAATTCCCCGTTTAATTCTCTCCATTGCCCGGAAACTTGAATCTTCTAAATACCATCCCAGAAATTAACATTCACTTGACTTTCTAGTTTTCAAAGGTTGCAGTCATTCTATACCCAACTGGAGTTTGGTCATTGCTGATCAGAACCGCAAACTGTTAACAACTTGGCGAAACTCCTGCACCAATTGAAGATAGGGAGTCTTTTTATAAATTTGCAGCAAGGAGTCATAAAACCACAGCGTTTCTGCTTTTCCAACAGGAAAAATTTTCCAAATTTCATCCCCCAATTTATCACACTCAACTAATAGCGAACGTCCATTATGTAACTTATCCGCCAATGACACCAACTGCACCGAAGAACTCGCCGTTTCAATTTGTGCTAAATAGCGTAACTTTCGTTCTTTCCAAGGGGGTTTGGGAACCGTTTCTGACTCCGTACATCCATCAACAATATTGACAACAGACTCCCCAAACTGTTGACGAATTTCTTCGCGAGTTTTTGCACCGCCCTGATCTTCAATACTATCGTGAAGCAAAGCCGAAATCGCCTCATCTTCATTTCCTCCCGCTTCTAAAACCAAAGCCGTAACACTCAATAAATGAGCAATATAAGGAATATTTCCGACTTTGCGAGTTTGATTGATATGTAAGCGATGAGCGTAAACCAAAGCCTGTTCAAAACGTTCGGTTAATTTTGCTGATTTCATCATTCTTGACTCCAATTTTCAGAATACAGTTGAGCTTCTTGTCTGACTTCTTGAGCGATTTTTTGACGAAGTTTCAAGGGAAAAATAACTTCAACTCTCGGCCGCCAAGACCGCAAACGCAATTCAACATTTGTATCTCCCTCCCGATAATTTACTCGATAATAAGCATCGGTTTTTGAACGAGAATGAAGAATTTTGAGTAATTGTTGCTTCTCCGTTCCGGCTTGTTCAATAATTAATTTTTCCGCGTCTTGATAGGAAATCGGTTGAAAGGTTTGATGGCGAAATGTTCCCTCAATATAATAATCACTAAACTGGCGGTCGAACCGCAACAGCATCACTCGACGTTCTAAGTAAAAATCAAAACCCCAAGCCACTCCATCCATTTCCATTTGAATATCATCTGGAGTTGGTAGATTCCCTTTCTGATAAGATTCCCACAAAAAATGAGGCAAATCTAAATCATTCCAAGATAAATCCTCAATCTCGATAATTTTATCCAAACGGTAATTGTACCATTGACCTTTGCCATTTGGTGTTTGTCCAAAAGCACATAAATAAACCGCTCGTTGGGCATAATAAATACACACCGGATACACAATACAGCGAACCGTTTTTTTGACCCGCGAACTGTCATAAATTAATCGCACGGGTGGCACAGGATTCTCTTGCCAAAGGAGTTTTAGCTGTTCCTGCCAATCTTCAACTCGTTCCTGTTTTTCTGGAGAAACAATATACACGACTTCCATAAAAAATCGATGCACACCGTTGAGGGGTTGAGAGAGATTTTGAGCAATTAATTCTAGGTCGGGGTTGAGAACCGGAAGCGCTTGGGGTTGATAGAAATTAGAGGTTTCACTCCCAGGTAAAGTTGGAAATTCTTGCACTCGATAATACTTGGTATCCTGTCGTTTTAGCCATCCCAATTCTGCTAAAATATGCAAATCGGTTTGCAGGGAACGGCGAGTCACCCCAAAGAGTCGCTGCTGCAACAATTCATCTAACTCATTGCTCGAAATTTCATCATGTTGTTGCAGGGTTTTTCGCCATTGGAATTCCTGTACTTTCCAGTCAGGATCTAATATCCATTCTGCAACGGTTTTCGCACAAGCACAGTTAGGATCATGTAAGGGAGGTACGGTTTCACCTCTGGGATGAGTTGCACTAAAAAAGGCATTACGCCAGTCGGCAAAGGTAAAGGGTTCATCGAGTAGCAAACGGTGCTGTTTGTTGCCATACAAACTGTGCAGCCACACCCACAAACGAATGGCTCTTAATAAGTTTTGTTTGAGAGAACCTCTGGCTAACCACTGTAAAAGTTCGGGTTGGGGGCTGGCTTCAAACTGCAACATTCAACAATTCCAACTTGATGTAATTTGAGCTTATCACGTACCGGAAGACCGAACTTCCGATTTCGAGTTCGGATTTTCTCAGATTTTGGAAAGACCGTCTTCCAACGGGGGGTAAGATAAAAACAGTCACAACAGTCACAGGAGAGATTAGATGACAACGTACAACATTCAGATGGTTGATGGGGTTTTACAAGTCGGGTTCGCTGATCCGGCGCAAAATGACCAAATTGTGCGGGATGCGGCTGCGCGTTTGGAGGAAATGTCTAAGACTGGGGAACTCATTGGCGGGGAGTTACTGAGGGTAAATGGCCCTTGTAGTATGCCTGTCGCTTTTGTGTTGGCCCACAAAGTTAGTCATTTATTCGGTGCAGTTGGGGTGTTCGACCCCAAGATGGGAAAATACGTCATTTCCATTACTCATAATCCTAACTATAAATTGGGAGATTGTGTCGATTAAGAAAAGAGTTGACAAAAAGTAATATAGGGTACTACACTCTCGAATAGTATTAAGAACAAATCAATGAAAGTTGTTTTGTGCGGGCCATCTCATTCGGGAAAATCTTGTTTGCGAGAGGGGTTAAAACAGGTGATTCAGGGATTACACCGAAAAGGTCAAGCCCCTTATCCATTCTTTATTACAGCCTGTCCTGATGGAGAAGGTTCATGGTATGCAGAAACCGTTAGACGAGATCCAGTTTTAGCAGAAAAGCTCAAGAAAAATTACAAATCTAAATTTACTTGGAAATTTGCTCAAAAAGTAGCAAATGACGTGCAGAATACATCATTATCCTTCAACTTAATTGATGTCGGTGGAAGGATTGATGATAAAAATCGATTAATAATGCAATACGCCACTCACGCCGTTATTCTGTCGAGAGATGTCAATCTTGTACCAGAATGGGAGCAATTTTGCAGTGAGTTGAAGCTAAAAACGATTGCAATTTTACAGAGTGATTTAGAGGGAGTTGAGGATAAATTAGAAACCGAAATCCCTATTTTAAAAGGAAGTATTCACGGCTTAAAACGGGGGGAAGATGTTTCTACCCGTCCAATGGTTCAGAAGTTAGCAGAGGTATTAGTCAGGTTGAGTCAAGAGGTTTAGAGATAGAGACTCGCTCTCGTTTTAATCGTTTATTGTTTTAGGAAAATCGGTAATGAAATCTCAAGATATTGCTTTACAAGTGATGCAAGAGGCTGTATTAGTTTTAGCTAAATGGGTAGGTTTAACCGATCAGTTTCCGACTGTCCAAGAAGATTCAGTAGTTACAAGAGCGAAAATAATTCTTTCATGGACAGATAATGAACCCGGCTGTTTGCGTTTATTGTTCGATTTTGTCAAACTTGCACAAGGTCAAACTAAAGAATATTATTGTCCGGTCGGTGAAATCAAAGATTCTGACCCTTCTATTCCCTATCCAGTAGAAGAAAAACCCAATCTAGCTCACTATAAAGAAGATCTAAAAACAGCTTTAGAAAACCTACAACCGGAAGACTGGAATAACTTGTCTCTGCTGACTTTATTTGTCGAAAAATATGGGTCATGTTTGAGCTTTGGTGAGTCAGATATTGCGTTAATTGACATGGCGCGATCAACGGCTGCGGTTGCTTGTGCGATTGGCTCCGCCAGTGACGCTACCGCGTCAATCGCTCCCAATCTTGAATCCGAAAACATTTGCTTAGTTGCGGGTGATTTGTCAGGAATTCAGAAATTTATTTACACGATTTCTTCTGATGGTGCGCTAAAGTCTCTTAGAGCTAGAAGTTTCTATTTAGAATTAGTTTCTGAGGAAATTGTACAGCAGCTTTTAGATAAATTAAAGTTACCTCGAACGAGTGTTATATATGCTGGAGGAGGAAATTTATATATATTAGCTCCAGCAGAAAAAACTGAAAATACAATTAAAGAAGTTAGGAATAAGTTTAATGAATGGCTTTATAAAAAATTTCAAGGAAAAATATTTTTAGCTCTAGCTTGCCATTTTTTCCCGGTTGAACAAGTGGCGACCAGTGAATTTGCTGAAAGTTGGAATAAAGCCATCAAAGAAATTAATCAGCAAAAGTCAAGAAAGTTTATTGATCGGATTGGTGATTTACTTGGTTGTAAGACAAGTTACGAGCAAAAATGTCGTGTATGTCATCGAGATGATACAACCGATTTAGAACCTTTGAATCCTCAAGAGCCTGATACTGTTGATGCTTGTCCCATTTGCCGAGAAATGTTTAAGTTGGGAGGTAAGCTGTTAAAAGTTGAAGCAATAATTCGGTCTAAAGAGGAGAAAATTAAAGGGGAATATCCTGAACCTATTACCTTTGAATTTAACACGGAAACAGTTTATTATCATATTTTCAATCAATGGAAAACAATCATTAATAATCCAGATACAACTTTATTAGTTAATGATTGGACAATTGAACATTATCAGTTTCGCCACTTCTGCAAAGTTTCACCTTGGTTTTTAGGTGATTATGCACAAAAGAGTTTAAAAGAAGAAGAACTTGACCAAACTATGCGTGCAGGTGAGTTTGCAGAAAAAGCCAAAGGAATTAAGCGAGTTGGTTATCTTCGTATGGACGTAGACAACTTAGGTAAAATATTTGCTCAAGGTCTTGAGGAAAAGACAGTTCAAAATTTACCAAGAATTGCGGGACTTTCTCGCCTAATGACCTATTTCTTTAAAGTTTATCTGAATAGCTTGGCTAAGGAACGCTGTGCCAATTTACCCAAAAGAGCAAAAAATTTAGATGAAGGCGATCGCCCAAATTTACTCTTTATTTATGCAGGAGGAGATGACTTATTTGTAAGTGGGACTTGGAATGAAGTTGTAGACTTTGGCTTCGATGTTTATCAAGCATTTCGAGCCTATACAGGTTACAATCCAGATATCACTTTATCGGGAGGAATTAGCCTTGCTGACTATAAATTTCCATTGTATCAAGCGGCTAATGAATCAGGAGAAGCTGAGGATAAAGCAAAAGGAAATGGTCGAGATAGTTTAGGATTATTTGGGGAGGTGTTTAAATGGCATGAATGGTTAGGAATTGAAAATTTAGATGTGGTTGATCAAAAGGTTAGAGATTATCTCAACAGCGAGAGTAAACCTCATTTATTAGGAATCTTACCGTTTGTGAAAAAGCTTTATAATATAGATGAAAGCTACTCGCGGAGTTTTGTGAGAAACTTACTCGCAACTGCACAACTTCAAAAACAAATGATTAAGGAAATTGAGGATAAACGCAACAATGAACAATATTCCGGTCAAATTCAAGATATTCGATATTATTTGCACTTACCAAAAGTGGCTTATACTTTAGCAAGACTGCCGAAAAAAGTGCTGGATGATGAGGGCTTTCGCAAATCCTTAAAGAGTCCCTATAATGCTCCCTATTTTCAAGCGATCGCTACTTGGATAGAGTTATTAAACCGTCAACAAAATTAAGGTTAAAACCATGAATACAACAACCAAACAGAAACTTACCTTTGAGGAGTATCTTAACTATGACGATGGTACTGATAACCGTTATGAATTGGAAGACGGAGAATTAATTATCGTGAATCCAGCAACATTTCGTCATGGGTTTATTATTCACTTTTTGACCAATATCTTTGAAGGACAAATTAATCAGCTTAGTCAACCTTGGATAACGTTATCAGGAATTGGAGTAAGAACATCTTTAAATCGTTCTCGAATTCCAGATATTTGTGTCATCGACCGAGAAGAAATCACTGATTTGGATGTATCTGCTGTTATGGAATCAGCAATAATAGCGGTAGAAATTGTCAGTCCAGAATCCCGAACTAGGGATTATCGCTATAAACGTTCTGAATATAGCGTGGCGGAAATTCCTGAATATTGGATTGTCGATCCGACCGAACAAAAAGTAGTAATATTAAATTTAGTACAGGGATTGTATGAACAGATAGAATATAGAGGAAATGATAGAATTGTTTCTCAGATATTTCCAGAATTAGCGTTAACTGTTGAACAAGTTTTACAAGCTTGACTGAAAGCGATCGTGATGACAATCAAATAACTAAACTGCAAACAAAACCATGATTCAAACAACCCAAACAAAACTTACCTTTGAAGAATATCTCACCTATGATGATGGTACAGATAACTGTTATGAATTAGAAGACGGAGAATTAATTTTAATGAACCCAGCAACAGGTCGCCATGCTCTGATTATTTATTTTTTGAATAATATATTTGTTGCTGAAATTAGTCGGCTTAGTTTACCCTGGGTAGCTTTGCAAACAGTCGGGATACGAACAGCTTTAAATCGTTCTAGGATTCCTGATTTATGCGTGATGACTCGCGATCAAATTTTAGAAAAGCTTGAGGTATCAGCCGTAATTGAAACCGCCGCATTATTAGCAGTAGAAATCGTTAGTCCAGAATCG
The DNA here is from genome assembly GCF_000972705.2 of Limnoraphis robusta CS-951. The sequence goes on from NZ_LATL02000355.1 coordinate 25,639, forward strand.
AAAACAAGAGATTATCGCTATAAACGTTCCGAATATAGCGTGGTGGGAATTCCCGAATATTGGATTGTTGATCCGACCGAACAAAAAGTAACTATTCTTACCTTAGAGGAGGGATTTTATGAACAGGTATAATTTAGAGGAGATGATATAATTGTTTCTCATATCTTTCCAGAATTAGCGTTAACTGTTGAACAAGTTTTACAAGCTTAATTGAAAGCGATCGCCATTGAGATAAGCACTCACCGACAAATAAAACTATGACTGAAATCAAACTCGAAAAACTTCGTGTTAATACTAATAAACTTGTCACTAAGATCCAAAACTTGTGCGATCGCACAGGACAACCTGGAACTCTCAAAGAGTTTGAAGATTTTAGAGACGCACAAAATTTAGGACAACTTTTGTGGGAACATGGATTAAAAACAACTTATGTTAGTGACTTACTAAAAGAAACTAACTACCTCAAGAGGGAGAAACAATGGTCAAAAATTCAACCAAAGCTACCATCTTTGTTAAGAAAGCTCCAATCCTATGCTAGTGAGCATGAAGCAGTCAAAAATCTTAATAAAGTTTTAGATGCAGCTATTGGAAAAGTGCTAGATCCAAAAGATTTCGATACTTTAACTATCTTAATTGATACAATGGCTAATCTAACCAGAAAAATAGTAATAACTATCACAGATCCGGAAAAACAAAGAACACTAAAATCTTATCCGATTCGCAATTTAGTCAAAGACATGGAAGCCTTTGGGCAATTCTTGAAAGAAGGTGGTTTAAAAACTAATCAAATTCGTAAGTTTTTGGATGCTGTAAACAATATAAAAATTAAACTTAATTTAGAGATCAAGGATAAAGGAGAAAAGGATAAAGGAGAAGATGCAGCAATCTTGATTTCTGATTGTCCAAAAATTGATGCTGAGTTGGTGCTACTCAAGCAAAAAATTGCTTATGCGTCTGCCAGACAGAATGCTGTTAAACCTTTAAAAGAGGTTATGGATGCTGCTATAGATAAAGTTCAAGATTCAGAAGATTTTGAGCGCTTTTTCCAAATGGTTGAATCTATTATTGCCTATCACAAATACGCAGGAGGAGAGTAGTTATGTCAGGGACAATTTTACAGAAACGCTTGCTGGGTAAACTGTACATTAAAAGTACAATTGAGGTAAAAACAGGACTTCTCATTGGGGGTGGAGAAGGAAAACTAGATATTGGGGGAATTGATAAACTGGTTATTCGTGACCCTATTACCGAACACCCCTATATTCCTGGGTCTTCTCTCAAAGGTAAATTGCGATCTATTTTAGAGCGATTTTTGAATAAACCCGTTAACCGAGAGTCCAATGATACTTGGCGTTATGAAAGTGACGATTTGCTTAATGGTTATACACAAGCTAAAGGATTATTGATTTTCTATGAAGGTGCTGCTACTTGTGAACTTAGTCGCTTGTTTGGGTCAACAGGTAAAGACACTTGGGTGAAACGGACGGAGGCTGATGCTGATGGAATAACTCCATCTAACTCAGAAACTAAGAAAATCTTAAAGATAAATGATTACCAAGGTCGAGAGGATGAGAAAGGTGAAGAATATGTCAAAGTCAAGGGTAGAAATGCACCTGCTCGCTTGATTGTTCGTGATTCCCACTTACAAGAAAAATCAGAGCAAGAACTTAAAAAGATTAATACTGGTTTATTTATGACTGAACGGAAGTGGGAGAACGGACTAGACAGAATTACATCAGCAGCAACTCCCAGACAATTCGAGCGAGTACCCAAGGGTGCAAAATTTGAGATGGAAATCGTTTATAGCATTGAACCAAAAGAAGAAGCTAAGAATCCAACTTCAGCAAGTAATGGTCTCTCAGTTGAGGAGCAGCAGATAGTAATAAAAGATTTAGAGAATTTAGCAATCGCTCTTGCTATCTTAGAAGACGATGCGTTGGGTGGTAGTGGTTCGCGGGGTTACGGCAAAGTTGAATTTCAAGAATTCAAACTTTGCTATCACGATTATGCCAAGATTCGTGGAGGTGGTAAAGATTTTATCAAAGAATTAGCGAATCCAAACAATACGAGAGACTTTTTAAAGTTGTTTGAAAACAACGCTCAACAATTCCAGCAACAATTACTTGGAAGCAGCCGATAATAAGATTATGTGTTGGCAATTAGTTAGATTGAACTTTGGTCGAAACCTTGCCCACTTTGGTGAGTTAGGAATTGGCTTAGAATCTACAAGCGAAAGGGTACGTTCTGACACCCTTTTTAGTGCTTGGATGAGTGCTTATGCGAAATTATTTGGTAAGAATGAAGTCGGTCAAATACTTAATAAGTATGAACAAAATCCTCAATCAGCTTTTCGCATCAGTTCCACATTTATTTATCGTTACCAGGACGATGAATATACTGATTACCTGCCACGTCCTCTAGTATTTCCCAAGGGATATCCCCAAGACGATGACTGGAACATTAAAAAGGTTTACGAATCACTTAAATATTTGCCTTTAGAAGTCTGGCATCGCTGGTATCAAACTGAGGAAGGCATAACTAATGACCTTGATGAATTGACAGAAATAGCTGAAGCAAGGACTAAAGATGAAATTGATAAAAGAACAGAACTGTATAAAGCGGGAACTTTTGAATATAGTGAAAATTTTAAGATTGCTTTAGTTCCCAAAGTGGCAATAGATCGAATTACCAGAGCAACGAGTCTTTATCACACTGGTTTTGTTAAATTTAATTGGGAACCAGAAGCCCAATACCACACAGGATTATACTTCTTAGTTAACTTTCCAGGAGGTTTTGATGAGACTATTCGAGAAAATCTTACAATAGCTTTAGACCTTTTGGGAGAAGAGGGAATTGGCGGAGAGCGATCTAGCGGTGCGGGACGATTTAAGCCAGATTGGTCTGGTTTAGATGATATATGGCAAGAAATTTTGAACCCACTTAATTTAGAGAATCCGCATTACTGTTTAATTAGTTTATACTGGCAAGATCCTAACCGAGGTTTTTCTAATGGATTGCTTGGAGATGCAGCTAGGTATGAACTTTTGAGGCGAAGTGGTTGGATTTCTTCTCCATTCTCAGGTCGCCAACTGCGCCGAAAGTCTCTGTGGATGTTTGCAGAAAGTTCGGTTTTTCCTATTCCTCCTCTAGGAGAAGTAGCTGATATTACGCCCAATGATTTTAGAAGTAATCATTCCATTTATCGCAGTGGTATTTGTGTTAGTTTACCTATTAATCAACCGGAGTAACTACCATGAACGAATTTGATAAATATCCTCTTGATAAACTGGATAATTACAAAAAAAATAACTATGAATACAAACGTATTCAGCTAACAAGTCCTCTTCTGCATATCGGTGTAGGAGAAACAGGTACCTTGAATCTTTTTGAGTATATTCAAGAGAATGGTAATATCTATTTTCCCGATCAAACAGCTTTAGTTGAAGCTTTACACAATCCTGGAAATTTACAAAAACCTAAAGCTCTCCAGAAAGCTAGAAAACTGCAAGAAGCCAGGTCAGAATTCTTAAAACAGTTCGAGCAACTATCTCAAGATTACATCCGTGTAATTGAAACTCGACCAGCCGATCAGTTCAAGCAAATAGGTAAAATTTTATCTGAACTTAAAAAACTCTATGCTCAAGCTTTAGGAAAAAAATGGCTAGATAATGAGAATATAATTCCTGATACAGCTATTAGCGATAAGTGGGTAAATCGTTTAATAACTAGGGATATAGCACCGATGATTCGGAATGGATTTGGCGAAATTTATATTCCAGGTTCATCAATCAAAGGAGCAATTAGGACTGCTATAGCTTATTACTTATTGAAACACGAAGTACCTTCACAACGGAGTGAGATAGAACAAAAATTAGCAACTGATATGTCTTCTCTTCAAATAGGGAAGAAGAAAAAATATATGGATGATGAAAATTTAACAGAAGCTCAACTATCTTTGAATAGTTATTTATTTTCCAATTTTAAACTGAAACTACAATCTCACAAACAATCTTTTGGAACACCCAATACGGCAAACACTGACTTTATGAGAGCTATCAAAGTAAGTGATTCTGTACCCCTGTTAATTGACGATGAAGTTGAGGAAAACTTACCTGTGGTGGCGGAAGTATTAACCTCTAGTTTTCACGAAAATAACGGTCAGCGAATTGCTACACAAAAAGCTCTTAACTACTTGGAAATGATTTGGAATTTAAAAGCTGAGATATATATCTGTATTGATACAGCAATGCTTGATCAGTTTCAGCATGAACAAGGAATGCAGCTACCTTCTCAACTCAAAACAGTACAGGGAATTTTAGAAATATGTCAAGAATTCGTACAGGCTCAATGGGAACACGAACAAAAATACTGGAATAGTATTACAGATAGCCCGAACCTGAATTTCAGTTCTGTTCGTCAGTTTTATGCCAATTCTTGTCCTTACAATCTTAGACTAGGATGGGGAAGTGGAATGACAGGGACAACAATAGACTTACTTTTTCAAGAAGCAACTAGAGCAAAAATTCGTAACGCTTCTGGTCGGCTAACCAGTAGTTTTGAATCTCCTAAATCTCGGCGTACTGTATCAATACCAAATAAAAGAAATCCAATTAAACAACCTTTAGGATGGGTTAATCTTACAATTATTTAATTTCTATGCTTATTCGTTCTACTTGGACATTAACACTTTCAGAACCAGCAACTTTACCAAAAGCTTACGGCTTGGAATTGGTAAAAGATTTACACAGGCGAATGAACTTGCCGATGGGTGAAACTAAAATTACCTCCGTAACATTTTCAGGAATCTTAGGTTTATGCTCTGTTTCTAAAGAGTGTTTTACGTTTAGTTCAGACGAGTTTTACAAGTTATCCCTTTGTGGATTGCAAGAAAGATCAGCCAAGGCAATTTATACCCTTGATATTGATTCATATATTGAACTATTTGGTGCTAAGTTTAATATAGTCAACCGCGAAGATGAAGTTAGCAGCTATGAAAATCTCTATCAAACTCTAGTAGCAATGGAGCCAGAACCGATGAACCAATTTAAGTTAAGGTTTCTCACACCTACTACTTTTGCTCAACAACGCACTTATTTACCTTTACCTATACCATTTTTAATGTTTCGTAGTTGGCTAGAGCGATGGAATTATTTTGCACCTGTATATCTGGGTGGTGATGAGTTGTTAAGTTACCTAAGTGATGCGATCGCTCTCAAATCTCATAAAATTCAAAGTCAGTTATTTAATCTACCACATGGATATGTAAATGGTTTTATAGGAAATGTCAATTTACAAATCTTAAGAAATACTGAACCTTTACTTGCTAATGTAGCAAACCTTTTAATTTGCTATACTAAATTTTCAGGCACGGGAATGAAAACTCGATTAGGAATGGGGCAGACAGAATTGGTTTGGAGTAAATAGTAATTAGTTAGAGACTAAGAGGTACTTATGGGAGTTTATCATCTGATGGGTTTAGGTCTTTCACCGGGAGCAGTCACAGGCCCAATTTCTTATATGGCAGAACTTTACAACAACTGGGAAGATGAAGGTCAGTATTTCTTTAGTCGTTCTGGAGAAGAGGAACAAAGAGAACAGGGAGATAAAGTTGGTGATATTCAAGCTATAGTTCTTTTTGCCACACCAGAAGTTATTGAGGGAATAAAGAAAGATTTTTATGCTGAAAAGTATGTTAAAAATCATCCAGGACGTGAAAATACTACTAAACAAGAGAAAAACGAACCCATGAAAAAAGTTTTAGAGTCTCTCTTGAAAGAAGAGTGGTCTAAAATTAGTGGGGGTAGGAGGAGTGGTAATATTTTTTGGTGTGAAGTTGACCGACGAGATTTTAGAACAACTTTCAATCGGGTTGCACAAGTGGTAGCTTCTCTCGCTAAAGGAACTGGAGAACAAGGAAAGGAAATATGGATGAATTTAACAGGAGGCAATAATGTTATTAACTTTGCGTTAGAACTAGCTGCTAATTTATCAGGTGAGGTAGCTCGTCTTTACTATGTTCAAGCAGCTAATGAAAATGCTGAAAAATGCGTGCGATACACCAATAAGGATAGTTATTGGGTTGATTTGCCACCAATGCCTCTGACTATGAGCGATTTAACTCGTGCTGTTTTAGATATTTTGAGTCAACAAGAATTTCTACAATCTGAGGATATATATAAACAACTGTCTAGTCATAACGATTATTGGTATTTATGCCAAAATATTTCTAGTCAAGACTTTAAAGACAAATACTTAAAATCTTTATGGAAACAGGGTTTAATTTCAGTAAAAAATGAAATTTGTAAAGTCGGTTCTCAATGGGAGTTAATCCAAGAGTATGAAAAAGTGATGAAAGATGTACTTGAAAAGGCAGATCGAGAAAGGTTGACTATTGAAAAACTTGAAAACCAGGACAAGTGGCTTACAGTGCAGAAAATTAAATTGAATTAGTTGTTGGTTAATAGAGAAAAAAAACAATTTTTTAGGAATGGAATATGTGAACGAGTAACCCCTCCCTACCCAGGAGCGATCGCAAGGAGAAAACCAATCAAACGAGAGGAAATCGCATCTTTTAAACTTGCTCTCGTACCCACTGACGGACAGCCCGACGTAGCGCACGGCGACCTTGTAACCGATAGGATTCTATTAATTCAGGGAGTTGACGAATAGATAACATGGGAAATATTGAACTTTGTTCAACTTCATTATATTGCCCCGATTCTAGTTGATAAATCCACAGTTTTCCCCGTTCATAACACCAAATTTCAGGAACCCCCAAACGAGCATAAATGGGGAAGCGATTCAGCGATTTACTGGTAAGATAAATCTCTAGTGCTAAGTCAGGAGGTGGGTCTTGATTGAGGTCAAACTGTAATTTCCCACGCACTAAAGATTCATTTTGAAAATAGAAACAATTGTCAGGTTCTAAGCCTGCAAGTTCTACCTCCCTTCGCCAAGTTGTTGAGCCATAACTTTCATAGTCATAGTCTAAAACTTCAGCAATATCTTCAATTGCAATACTGATAGATTGTTTGAAATATTCGTGTTCTGGTAATGGAGTCAGAATTTCCAATGTTCCCGCATCATAAGCAATCCGACTTGAACGCCGCTCTCCTAAACACTCTAACAAGCTTTCAAACTGTTGCCAGGTAATATTATGTAGTAACACTCGATCTGCCCGTTGTTTCGTTTCCATCATCATTTATTAACTCTCGCTGACTCTATTCTAATTATGCTTAATATAGCTGAAGAATTTAAAAATTTAACAGAATTCTGTCCCCGTCAGTTTCAACAAGAAACAATTGCTAAAATTCTCAACGGTGAAAATGTGATTCTTCGCGCCCCAACGGGTTCGGGGAAAACAGAAACCGCCATCGCACCTTTTCTATTTTCTAAAACGTTTAACCTCGATTTTCCGAACAAATTAATTTATGTTGTTCCTTTACGAACCTTAGCGAACAGTTTGCGGTTGCGGGTGGAAAAGTTAGTTAATAATTGGTCAAAACAATATCCAGATACTCGTCCTTTAACCGTTACACTCCAAACTGGAGAAAACCCAGAAGATCCGAGATTTGAAGGGGATATTATATTCTGTACCATTGACCAAATGTTGAGTAGTTTTCTGAATATTCCCTTTTCAGTTGGGAGAGGTTCAGCCAATGTGAATGCGGGTTCTATTTTGCATCCTATTTAGTTTTTGATGAACTGCATTTACTCGACGCAGATCGCGCCTTTACTACAGCAATAAAGGTGCTACAAGAAGTTCAAGGAATTTCTCCTTTTTTGTTGATGACAGCGACGCTAACCGATGAACTAGCGACTCAAATTCAGCAGGAAATCAAAGCCACAAAAACTGAAATTGTTCTGGTTGAAAATAAAGATTTAGCACAAATTGAAAATCATCGCCGTCGAACTTTTAAAGCTGTTTCTGAACCCTTAACGGCGGATGTGATTTGCAATGATATTAAAAAACATAACCGTAAACGGGTAATTATTATTTGTAATACGGTATCTCAAGCCCAGGGACTGTTTAAGGATTTAGAAGATTTCAACGAAAATAATCAATTTCAAATTACACTATTGCATTCTCGTTTTTTAGCAAGCGATCGCGCATCGAAAGAACGACAGCTTCAAGATGTTTTTTCTCAAAATTGGGAGGATGATAGTTATTGTCATATTTTAATCTCAACTCAAGTGATTGAAGCGGGAATTAATATTACCTGTGAAGTCATGCACAGTCAACTTTCTCCGATGAATTCACTGTTGCAACGGGTGGGAAGATGTGCTAGATTTGCGGGTGAACAAGGGGAAGTTTATATTTATCAAACCATTCAAACTCAACTCGATGAAGATGAATGGGATGCTGAAGCTGTCGAAAATTCTACTGAACGGAAAAAATGGAAATATCCACCTTATCCTGATGAACTCTGCGAACAAACCTGGGAAGTTTTAATCAATCACACTTACTCTGAACAACAAGATAAAAACATAAATTTTAGAATCGAAGAAGATTGGATTAATCAAATTCACACAGCCGAAAATATTCAACAAGCTGAACGGCGACAAAATCAAAAAGATGAATTTGAACGCAGTTGGGAAGCCGCTATTTTTAGAGGTGATCATTCTGTTGCATCCGAACTGATTCGTTTTATTGATAGTCGCAGTGTATTTTTATCGAAAGAACAGCCTATTTTTGCAGGTGAAGATGCTGAAGAAAATACCGTTGATGTGAGTCAGTTAGAAGCCTTTTCAATTCCCATTGGAACGTTGTGCAAAGTGTTTAAAGAAACTCAAGAAGAAGCCTATCGTCTTTGGGGTTGTGCGTTTCATCGGGTAGAACCTCCCCAAAAAGGGAAAGAAGAAACCTACACTCAAGATTCACATTCTCCCATTGGTTCAATTTCGGTTTTGAGAACGAGCGCCAGAATTTTACTCAATTATAAATATGCTTATTATGATCGCAATATTGGTTTGGTGATCGGGAAATATATTGAATGCTTGGAGTTAGAACCCTCAGATAGTGAATTGAATCAATCTCAAAAAAAGCGACAAGTTTTGAAAAGTGAATATCGATATAAAATGGATACTTATGTGGGTCATTTGGGTTGTATGTGGACTTGTTGGCGAAAACCGTTTAAAACCGAAATATTGAAGAATGGAACATTAACAGAGGTTGAATTTTCGAGTGTTAGAAATGAACTTTTAAAACCTGGTGGAAAGTTTATTCAAAGTCGGATTTTTCCAAATGCTTCTACAGAACACAGTGAGGCTTTATTTGAAATCTTAGTTTTATTAGCAATTTTAACCCATGATTTAGGAAAACTTCAGCAAAAATGGCAAGACGTGATGAGAGGTTGGCAAACTCTCGCTTATCAGCAGTTTAAAGGTAAAAATCATAAACAGTTTTTAATCGCCCATACGGATTATGATCCGAGAATTCCTGAACAAAAAGCTGCTTTAAAAAGTTATGAAAAATATCAAAAACGACCTCCCCATGCGATAGAAAGTGCCTATTTATCTCAGGAGATTTTAGAGGGATGTTTAATTCCGATTTTAGAGGATTATTTTGAGGCGGATGAGGAACAAATGAAGAATATTTTCTGGGTGATTTTAATGGCTACGGGGCGTCATCATTCGGCTTGGACACAGGGTTGGAAAACGTCTAATTTAACTCGAAAAAACAGAATTGAACTTCATCCTCAAGCCAAAAATGCGATCGCAGAAAGTTGGCGTCAGTTGGGGCGGTTTCTCCCGAATACCCTACCCCTCAACCCCACGAACCTCAGTCAAACTTGTTATGACCTCAATGAACTAAAGTTGGATATATTTAGTAGCGATGAGACGGAATATCAACAACTATACACCCTTGTTGTCCGGGCGCTGCGCTTGTGTGATCAGCGATCGGTGCAGTAAATCAGGCTTGGAAGACCCTGTTTCCATAGGGATGTAGAATAGAGTCATCAATTCAACCGCAAGGATACAGCCAAAATTTCAAAAAACTGTAATAAGATAATAAAGTTGGTAAATTAATAATAAAGTTGGTAAATTAATAATAAAGTCGGTAAATTGATAACAAAGTCGGTAAATTGGCGTGCGCTGTGATAATCTTGGATAGTAAAAGTGTAACCAGCCGTTTATCATGGCTAGAAGTAAGCGAGAATGGACCCAAGCCAAGTATGAACGATATCTGGATGTTGGTCGTGGTCAAGGGGAAGGAAAAAACTATGTCCCCTGGATCAAGGTTCAAGACTTTCCTTCTGAGGGTCGTTCCCACAGAATTCCCGGGTGGAAAACAGGTCGAATACATCACTTACTCTCAGATCAGGAGAAGCGAACATTTTTTTTATTCGAGTGGTCTGACATTGTAATCGATATTAGAGAGCAATACCCACTGGCGAATCTGGATTTGGCATTGAAGATTGCCGATGAAATGAATTTTAAGTATCCAGAAGATTCCCAACATCACATTCCCTACATTCTAACCACAGACTTCATGATAACCATTGAACGGGATGGAAAACCCGTTCAAGTAGCGAGAACCGTTAAATCCACAAAGGATTTAGAGAAAAAACAGACAGTAGCAAAATTGGAGCTTGAAAGGCGATACTATGAGGCTTTAAATATTGACTGGGGAATAATCACCGAAAAAGGCATATCGAGAATTTTCGCAAGTAATGTGGAATGGATTCACCCGAATTATCATTTAGAACCAACTGGCAATGCGGATCTTGTAGAACTCCGTCGCATCGCAAATATATTAAAAGACCAACTGAGTCGCGCGGCAGCAGAAAATACTCCGATTACAAAGATAACCACCGATTTAGATCGGGAAATGAATTTAGATCCGGGAATTGCACTGTATTTGTTCAAACATTTGGTTGCCAGAAAAGAGATTATCGTAGATCTGTTTAATTCAACAATATCAAGCAATTTATCCACCACTGCTATTCTAAAAATTCTGGAAGATCGCTATGAAGAATGAAATTTTTGTCAACGATATTATACAATGGTCATCTGAACACACGCTCGACTCGCTAATTGAGCGGGTTGTTTGGATTGATGAAGGCTATATAATTGCCTTCGTTGTTGATATTTATGCAACCAAAGGATTTCCCCATAGTCGTTCCATCAACGATTTGAAAGAAGCCTTAAGACATCAAGAAGCATCCAAACTGGAGGTCGATCCTTGGGCAAGAGCGATTCAAGAAGACAGTTTATCTGCAAGGGAGAAAGAACTTCGAGACAATGCGTGGGAAATTATTTCATCATTAGTAGTCCAAGAACCCGATATATATTATCGGCATCATCGGGGCAAGCTCATCAAACAGGCGATCGCCCAATATCAACTTCATCATGGGGGTGATCAACTGGCTGAGAAAGTGGTTTATAAACATTTGCGGAGATTTTGGCAGGGAGGCAAAGTCAAAAACGCTTTATTACCAAATTATGCCAATTCGGGGGGAAAAGGAAAACGAAGATCATCGGGGGAGAAAAAAAGGGGAAGACCCAAAAAATATAAACATCATCCAGAAATTGGGGAAGGAATTAATATTACCGAGCAAGACCGAAAAATTTTTAGAATCGCCCTCAATAAATTTTATTTTAATAAACAGCAAAGTTCTCTAAAGACAGCATACAAGTTGATGATTAAAGACTATTATGCGGAAGAATATCAATATGACGAAAACAATGTTAAATCATCCATTTTAATTCCGCCAGAGACAATCCAACTTTCACTCAATTTCGCTACTGGTATGAAACTGAAAACAGCAATTTAGAGAAGACAATTACCACCCGACGAGGAGCTAAACGCTATGCCTTAGAAAATCGGGCAATCTTGGGAACATCTCAAGCCGAAACTACTGGTCCCGGATTTCGCTATCAGATTGATGCCACCGTTGCCGATGTTTATTTAGTGTCTAAATATCAGCGTGACTGGATTATTGGACGACCCGTCATTTATGTAATTATTGATGTATTTAGTCGCATGATAGTAGGGGTTTATATTGGATTAGAAGGCCCGTCCTGGTTGGGTGCGATGATGGCTTTAGCTAATTCCGTCACTGATAAAGTGGCTTTTTGTCAAGAATTCGGCATTACAATTACTGAAGAACAATGGCCTTGTCATCACATTCCAGAATGTATTTTAGGAGATCGAGGAGAATTAGCTGGAATGACTGTTGAAACTATGATTCCTAACTTACAGATTCGCATTGAAAATGCAGCCCCTTATAGAGCCGACTGGAAAGGTTTAGTTGAAAGACATTTTCGAGTTATTCATGATCGAGTTAAACCCTTTTTACCCGGCTTTATCGATAAAGATTTTAGGCAGAGAGGAGCAAGAGACTACCGTTTAGATAGTCGTCTAGATCTCGATCAATTTACAGAGGTAATTCTTGAAATTATCCTTTATCATAATAGCCATGAGTTAAAAACTTATAATCGCGATAAGGACATGATTGCCGACGATGTTGCTCCCATTCCTATAGAGTTATGGAAGTGGGGAATTATCAATCGTTCGGGTCGGTTGAGAACGATTAATGAAGATCTTATTAAATTGAATTTAATGCCCACAGGAAAAGCTATAATTACGGAAAGGGGTATTCGCTTTAAATCCATGCACTACACCTGCGAAAAAGCGATTAAGGAGATGTGGTTTGAAAAAGCCAGAAGTCAAATGTTATCACCCTCAGAAAAATCACTACAAATCTCTTATGATCCCAGACGAATGGATATTATTTATTTACCTTCTCCCGATGGTCGAGACTTTGAAAAATGCTATTTACAAGACCCCGATGAACGATATGCTAATAGAACAATCTATGATGTAGAGTATTTGTTGGCTTACGAAGAATTACAAAGAAAGAAACGGGAAGGACAACAACTACAAAATGAAGTTGATTTAATGGCAAAAATAGAGAGTATTACCCGCCGTGCTGAACAACAAACGGAGAAACACCAAGATAAAAGCCAGAGTAACTTACAGAAAACCTCCGGAATTCGAGAACACAGAGCGCAGGAAAAGGCACAACGGAGAGAAGTAGAGGCTTTTGAACTTGCCAAAGAGGAGAAGCCATCACCCTCTAAAGAAACGAGCGATACCACGCCAGAATCTAACCCGTCTAATTCTCCCAAATCATTTCAACCAAGCCATTTAGATTTACTCGCCCGAAAACGCAAGGAACGCCAAGGTGGAAAATAAAGACTTTACTAACAAATATAGTTATTACGAGTGGATAGATATTCCGAATGGCACGCGAGCCTCTATCGCTAAATATCGTCGGTTTAAACAGGTGGAATACAATAACAATCCGATGATTGAAACGCTACCACCGATTTTATCTCAGGAGGAATTTATAGATTTAGCGGCAAAATACCCCATTTACGATTCCGAGGAAAGAAAATTAGAAGCGCAAGACCGTTTTCACTGTATTGAGCGATTATCAAGGTATTTTGATCCCCTTTCTAAAACCGTTGATTTACATCAAACCATCAATGTTTTATTAATGAGTGGTTATATCTCTAGAAATCCCTTGCAACCCGAATATGTTCGACGTTCGCGGGAAATTTATGGGTCAATTCAAGCTAAAGACGGTCACAATTTAGAAAATTATGTTACCGTAACAACTGCTCCCACTACTGCCTCCGGTTTAACGATTATTGGAGAGTCTGGATTGGGAAAGTCAACCAATTTAGCAAATATTCTTGATTTATATCCTCAAGTCATTATTCATTCTCAATATAGTGTTACTCAAGTTGTTTGGCTCAAAGTAGATTGTCCCCACGCAGGTTCGCTCAAAGGCTTATGTACGGATATTTTTCTCGGTATAGATAGACTTCTTGGCACAAATTACTTCAAAAAATTCGGTTCTCGGGGCAATTCTGAGGATTATATGTTAGCTCAAGTGGCACAGATAGCCCATACCCATCATTTGGGTTTATTGGTCATTGATGAGATGCAAAATCTGGCAAATTCAAGGAGGGGACGGGATGATCTTCTCAATTTTTTAGTAAAAATGGACAATATTATTGGAATTCCCGTCATTAGAGTGGGAACGAATGAAGCCGAACCAATTTTAACAGGTAATTTCCGGAATGCAAGGCGAGGAACAGGCGAAGGTGCAGTTCGCTGGAAACGGATGGAAAATGACGAAAATTGGCAATTTTTTGTGGAAGGAATGTGGGAATATCAGTGGACAAAAACAGAGATTCCCTACACCGAAGAAATCGGCGATGCACTATATGAGGAAACACAGGGAATCATTGATATTCTGATTAAACTCTACAAAATGGTGCAATGGCGAGCGATTTCTTCGGGTGGAGATGAAGTTATTACAGTTGATTTAATTCATCAAGTGGCGGCAGAAGGGTTATACTTAGTCAAACCGATGCTAGATGCAATCCGCTCAGGAAATATTAACCAGATGAAGAAGTACAGAGATATTGCTCCTGTTGATATTTCTGACTACAGAGGAAAATGCTTGAATGACGTTAATTTTGACGATTTGGCTGAAATGCGACGCATTAAACGTAATCAAAAACGTTCAGGTGCAATGTCGCCCCTTCTAAAAGAAGTGATTGCCCAATTGCTAGACTTGGAGGTGGAACCGACTCAAGCGAAGATGTTGGCGGAGCGTGTCGTCAATGAAAATCCACAGGAAATGAATATTAATGAGCTTGTACGTCAAGCTTATAAAATCGAATTAAAAGGTGAGCAATTTAAAGATAATGTCTCTAGAATAGTTAAGTCAAAAGGTAAACTCAACCCGAATTATAAGGAAAAAGATATGAGAAAAATTCTTGAAGATGCCAAACAAAATGAAATCCCCGTTTATCCAGGTTTGGTTGCAGCCAATATTGTTAAGGATAATCCCGAACAAGATTTCTGTATAGTCAAGTGAGTTCATGCTGCATTTTTTCCCAATGCCCTATCCAGATGAACTTTTTTATAGCGTGATCTGTCGCTATCATGTCCGAATTGGAAATCGGAATTTTAGACAGACACAGCTTGATTTGTTCCAAACAGCAGGAACGAAGCAGTATTATTTAGGATTACCCAATAATTTGGCAACTTTGGTTAATCAGTTCCCGTTTGGGTCTAGTTTAACAACCAATCAGATCTTGGAAAAATATACGCTTTTCCCTTACTATCGAGCTTTTTTGACGAACCGTGAAGTAAGGCGATTACAACAATTGATGGAGGGCAAGGAAAGTAAATCCGTTGCCCAAGTCGCCAGAATCCCTAAATTAACGCTTTATTATTCCGATTACTTACAATTTTGTCCCCAATGTCTAGAAGATGATTTACAACAGTATGGGGAGACGTACTGGCATCGATCTCATCAAGTTTCGGGAGTGAAGGTTTGTTTGAGCCATCGGTTGGGATTGCAAAATAGTAACGTATTAGCTAAGGAAATGGGGAAGGAGTTTGTTGCAGCAGATGAGAAAAATTGTGTGGGGGATGGGACGAGTTATAGTGAAGATATTTTGCAAGGATTATGGGCGTTTGGTCAGGTCATTGAGGAAAAGATGAAAGACCAAGGAAATTTTAAAGGGTTAAAACAGTTGAGAGATTGGTATCAGCAAAGACTCACTAACAGAGGATGGTTGGAGGAGGAAAAGTTAGCTGAGGCAATGTTAAATTGTTATGGTGAAGGACTGCTAAGGACAATTCATCCTGAGATGATGGACAATTTGGGCGAGTATGTACTTGGATGTTTGTTGGGATGTGATTGGTTACAGGA
The DNA here is from genome assembly GCF_000972705.2 of Limnoraphis robusta CS-951. Next base: position 41,382 of record NZ_LATL02000355.1, read on the forward strand.
AGTTGATCGGGTTGCTCATTGGTTGGTTTTAGCAATGATAGAGATTGAGAAATACTCTTGATGATGGGTTTGAAAGGTGTATAGATTACATTGAAGCTTGTAAGTAAGGTGTATCTGAATAGCTTTGTGGACAAAGTGGGAAGCGATCGCCATCAACTGCGTTTATTATCGAAGTGTACCAACTGTGGAACCCCCTTTTCAATTCCTGCTCAATGGATACAAGGAGAGTGTCCCCACTGTTTCTTGCCATTCACAACAATGGTAAAATGTCAAAAGTACCTCTAAATACGGCTATGGACTCGACTACCGAAACGTTAGAAAACCCATATTCTCAGTTTCAAGCTGCCTGTTCCAAGATTTACATCGAATTGGTTGACATGGAGTTGACAGTCCAAGCAATGGTATCACGGTCAGAGTCCAGCGCACCTGAGTATGAAGTGATCGCACCGTCTGAGGTGTCCCAAGAAGCTCAAGAAGGGCTAAAACTTTACTACGATAACGGTGGCCGCAAGACCTGGGTTTTATCGGAAGCCTTGGCGAATGGTCAACCGATTACGAGTCAGCAAATTGACGAGATGGTATCATTTTTTAATGATGCGATCGCCAAAAGAAATCAACCCGAATGGAACGATGTGAATGCTCCTTTTCAACCTTTGATTTGTTGGAAGCTGATGGGAGGCGATTTTGGTAATCTTTGGTCAAGAACAACGAAGGAGTTGTATGTAAGTATCAAAAAGCAGTTAAGTCAGCAATAGTTTTATCTGAAAAAAAGCAGCAGGGAGTCGTTATAAAAACTTTTGATTTCGGAAAATTATTAAGCATCTAAATTAGATGAACTTGGAAAAGTAAAGCTGCAAAAAGGGACGGGCTTAAAGTTTCATTGAACGCCCGACACCGGACACCGGACACCCAAAGATTTCCCATCCCCTTTTCGATTTAGCAACAGTTTCTCCTAAAATTAATCCGGCTATTGAATCAGGGTCTTTAATGATTCAACCAACTCCTCTCCTCGCTTAAGATCGGCCGCTTTTAGCTCTACAACTTGCCAAGGAGAAGAACTGCGCCGCAAACTGTCTCGAATATGGCGATCGCGTCTCAAAGCCGCTCCCCGGTGAAACGCCGCACCATCGATATAAATCGCCAACTTCTTCTCGGATACCGCAAAATCGGCGATTGAAATCGGCTGTTCCCCCATATTGGGGGCGACTGGAACCTGCTTTTGAGGAAAAAACCCGTACCGCTCAAATAATCGAAGAAACTTTAATTCTAAAGGAGAATTCACCCCCTCCGCGTAAGCATCCAACCAGGGCTTAACAGCATCCAAATCGCCCAATTTAAGGGGCTGTTCTTCGGGAATATTCTTCTGTAAAGCTTCCAAAACCGGCGCAATTAGAGTCCAGTTTAATAAATCGTGGTAACGCTGATTTTGATAAGTTTTTAAACAGCGATAACAAGCCGTTTGACAATCGGGATGATCCAAATGTTCCAGGGCGCGGGCGGCGACTCGATGCCATTCTGTGGCAATTCGGCGCAGATAACCGCTTCCCCCCAAACTCGGGTCAATAAACGTCAGAGTTGCCACACGGTAGCGCCGGCCATCCTCCTCAACCGTCCACGACCCTTCAAACTCAAAAACAACCTCCGAATCATCCAACATATAACAGTGCTGCATCCCCGCCTTCAAAGCATATCCCAACGATAAACCCCAAGCTAGCAGCTTCTCATCGCTCGTCTCGCGAGGCACCGAAACGATCAACCGCAAAACCTCGGCTTTTTCGGCTGTCACCAACGCGATCGGGCGGGGCGGAGTTCCCCGTTGGGGACACTGTTGGGCGTGACCATAAATATCTCGTTCTCCCTCGGAGGCGCTGCGAGTTCTCCGACGTCCTCCCGAACGAGTTGCTTTAGTTTCGGGAATATTGAGCAACTTTCCGCAAGAACCACAAAGCAAATACCCCTTAGCTTGGCTGTGCAGTGGAGAAATTTCGGCTTCCAGTTCTTTCTCCGAAGGGGGAAACCCTTCATTCAACCATCGCACTTCTTCCTCTCGACTCAGGCGCAACATCCAGCCGTCTCCAACCCGCCAACGACCGATCACCTGTCCGTTCCATTGGGGATAAACCTGAATTAAATTGCGGGCCGCATAACGTTCTTCTTCATCAAGGATCGGACTTTCATCAGCCCGTGCCAAAAATCCGGCAAACTCCGCCGCCGGTAGGCTTTGTTTTGGTCGATCGCAACGGCATCGGGGACAAAAAGGTTCATCGGCAGCGTGGCGCAACCCACAAGTCCGACACACTCCGTACAGCCAACCCGGTTGATCGGGTTGGGGATTCCAGGGAGAAGACCGATCCAGTCCAATCACTTTCCAGCGACGGGTGCGAGCATAAACTTGAGCGTCGGGGCGAAACTGATTAATCCCTACCCGACGAGCCGTAGTAATGGGGTCGGCTTCGTGTTTGTCTTCCAGCAACCGCAACGCCGCAGGTTGAGTCGGAAATTCGTATCCGGGAAGAATACCAAACTCGGCAAACCGTCGCAACGGATATCCCCCCGAACGATCGTCGGCTTCCGTCGCCTTTTGATTGCGATCGCCCGGGAGTCCCAAAATCTGAGCAATTAATTTCTCAGAATGGATCGCCGCCCCCCTTCCCTGAAGATTTTGATGATAAACATCAAGTGCCTGTCGCAGTTCGATCACCTGTCGGGCGGTACGATTAATCACATCTTGAATGCGGTCGGGCAATTTCTCTAACGACGCCCGCAACTGAGACTCGTCCAACTCCGCTTTTGCTAAGATCCCATCCTGCCAAGCTTCCTTCGCCAAAGCGATCGCCGCCTCGAACTGCACCCTCACCCCGGCAATTAAAGCATCAACGTCTTCCTGTTTAATTTCGCCCTGGGGAGAAACATAATCGAGCATTTTTCCCGCCAGTCCGGGTTCAGCCGCCCCAAATGCGATCGCGTGCAGATGGCGAAAAATCACATCCCGATTTCCCAAAGCCAACGCCGGGGCGGGAACTTCCCCAGAAATCATCTCTGCGGGTTTGTCATAAAAATACTGGTCGTGGGGGGTGCTGCGAGCGTAACTGATCACCAATCCCACCCGGGTCCGGCGTCCGGCCCGTCCTCCCCGTTGAGCGTAGTTATCCGGGCGGGGGGGAACGTTTCGCAAGATAACCGCATCCAACCCCCCCACATCAATACCCATTTCCAAAGTGGGCGAACAAGCCAACAAATTCACCGTAGACTGGCTCAAATCCCCCTTAAACAATTCCTCAATAATCACCCGTTCATCGTTGGGAACTTGGGCGGTATGTTCCCTGGCATTGAGCGAAATAATATCACTAGCCTGAATCCGTTTAACCGTGCGGTTTTGATTGACCTCGGCATCGCTCCACTCGACCAAAGAACCGTGACACTGACAGCAGGGAAAATTTACCGAAAATCCGGCGGCGGGAGTTCCACAAACCTGACAGCGTAACCGTTGGGAAGAGGTTAAAAGCTCGAATAAAATTTCATCGGCATTCACCTGCAACAGTTGTCGGCTTTCCCGATAACCATAAACATCTGCCGCGACCAAATAGGCGCCGGCCCGCAAAAATTCCAACAATTCGATCATGTGGCTCATTTCCACCTTTGGCGAGCCGTTAAACCGTTCGACCAAATATTTTAAAATCCGCTCCAAACTCGGCCCCCGACCGCCGGATTTTGGTTTTCGCCAACAGTTCAAATGTTTGATCCCATAGGGAATTTCTGCCGCATCAATATACCCTACTGGTTCGCCCGTCGCCGACAGCGCAAACCCTTGAGGCGATCGAACTCGCCGCTCCCAATTTGCCTTTTTTAAATATTCGGGAATGCGAACACTGTCGGGATGATAGCGCAGCAGTTCGCGGGAAACGCAGCCCCGAATTCGGATTTCATTCAAAATGCAGGTGCAGAGATAATAAAGCTGGTTTAATTCGACGCCCAAACTTTGCGCCAAACTTGCCCCCTGTTCTCGAACATAATCCTCCAATTCGTGGTAGGCAACCCTCACCAACCCCAAATTAATCAGCGTTCCTCGGTAGCCGGCATTGATCGCAATTTCATCCAATAACGGCGCTTCTTCCCAGGCTTGAATTTTTTGGCGGTCTTCGGAGGAAATGCGGCGCTGGTTATGTTCCGGTAGATTGGGATTATCCCGAACTTGCAGGGCGCGATCGCTCAACAACTCCACGGCCCTCTGTAATTTTAACGTTCCCTCCTCTTTGAGCAACTCGATCAGTCGCCGTCTCATCCGGTCATAACGGCTGGCAAAATGAATAAAACGGGCTTGATGGGCCGCATCCTGACGGCTATCGCTAAACACCAACAGCCTCTCTTTCCCCGCCTGTCCGGGCTGTGTGGAGCGAACCGCCGCCAACGACTCCATCAACCCTTCGCTCAACACTTTCACCGCCGCCGAGGTTCCCAACGCCACCGGAGTAACAACGTTGCGACTTCCCGCCGTTCCCCCGCAACACAAACAGCGAGTCCGGGCGGGGGCCAGGGTAATTTTCACCGGATAGAGGTTTTCTTCAAAACTGAACGCCAAGCTTTTGGGATCGAAGGAACCCGAACAAACCGGACGCCGACGCATTTGTTCGGTTTGTTTTCCGGTTTTTGAGGATTTACGCTTGCGGGTTTTGGGGGGGCTATTTTCTTCAACGGAGGGGCTATCTTCTTCCTCTTCAACCCCGATCAAGCTCTCAAACCGACTCGCTTCGTACAGCATCCACTCGTGTTCTTCTGAAGGCTCTCCACTGGGGCGCAGGGGTTCGGCTCCCGGATCGACGGGGGATTTTCCCACAAACCGCAGATAGTGCGCCCCGCAGTTGCGACACAGGTACAGCGGCGCCGTAGAATAGCCGCAGCGACAGCGTTCTTCTCCCATCGGGTAGAGTTTCCCGCAGTTGGGGTTGATACAGCGATAAAAATGCCATCCGCCCCGAATGAAGCGATGCGCCCGTATTCTCAACGCTCCCGGTGTTCCTTCCGGTAAGGCGGCACCGGCGAGTAGGGCGGTTTCGATCTCTTTTTGCAGCGACTCGGGGGAACAGTTTTGGCGGGGTTTGACTTCGGTTTTGACTTTCTCTACAATTTGAGTCAGAGACATCGGAGAACGAATTAACCAACGGTTTAAATCCCACAGCAATCGAGTCCGTTGAACCGCTTCATCGAGGGGAGTTGTTAAGGGTTGTTCCGATAGCTGACAAATGGCACGGGTGACGGCTTCGGAGTTTTGGATGTCGAGATCGGCGCTCGCGACGGGTTGGGATGAATAAACCGCCTCGGAAGGGGTGACAATTTCTTCTAATTCTTCCCCGATCACCCGAATATTTTCGGAAGGAGCGCCGGATATTTTCGCAAAAAATTCCTGTACCGCCCTGTCTCGCTGTTGGAGAGACGTGAGGGTTTCTTCATCTGAATTGCCATTTTTTTCCGCTACACTTTTAATGGTTGCCGAAGTTCCCACCGGAATTAATACTGGATAGCGACGCGCCCGAAAGTTATCGAGTCCCTGCCGATTTTCCAGATAATAATCCTGTGTGGCTCGTTTTAAATGGGCTTGCAAACGCCGCACCAACAGCGCGATATTGCTCCCCAAGCTTCCCCGATAGCTGTGAACTTCATCCAACACCAAAAACCGACAGCGATGATTGGCAAATATCCGTTCTCGATCCGCCGGACGAACCAACAAATACTCTAACATCATGTAGTTCGTCAACAAAATTTGAGGGGGATTTTCTCGCAGTTGATACCGTTCTTCTTGGGTAGTTCCCCGATCATATTTTGCCACGGAAACCGCACCCGCCCAACCGGAATCCTGTAAATAAGTGTTAATTCGCAACAGTTGATCGTTTGAGAGGGCGTTCATCGGATAAACTAAAATTGCAGTTAATCCCGATTTTTTAAAAGCGACACTATCTTCGATCGCATTCTGAATAACGGGAAGTAAAAACGTCTCAGTTTTTCCGCTTCCGGTTCCGGTTGTCACCACCAACGGCGAAGCATTTTCTCCCAACAAATGGGCGATCGCATCCGACTGATGCAAATAGGCTAACTGGCTGTTAGAACGCTTTTCCATCACCTCGGCGAGTCGGAGATCAATCGGTAAATTTCGCCAAGGTTCGCCGGGTTTAAACGGACGATGAACCTGATAAAATGGTTCTTGGGATAAAAATAAAGGTCGATCAATTGCATCCTCTAGGGACTGTTTTAAATCCGGATCTTTCGCCCGAAATTCCGTCAATAAATAATCCCGATATTCAGCAATAACATGATCTAAAATTTTAATCGGATGAAGGGGGGTTTCGGGTGTCGGGTGTTGGGTTTCGGGTGTCGGGTGTTGGGTGTCGGGTGTTGGGTTTTGGGTGTTGGGAGAAACGGAGTTTTGTTCAACTCGCTGCTGTACAAACTGAACCAACTGCTGAGAAAATTGAGCGCTGAGAGTATCTATATTAATAATCTCTGCAAACTCAACAAATTGCCAATTTTGGGGAATTTTAGCAAACAATAAATTCAGCGTTTCCGTTGCAACTTCATCCACGTCTGCACAGTCAAGAGTTGCCATTTTTTGAGCCAAAAATGTACTCGCTGCAACAATCGCATCTTCACCTTTATCGAGAATTTCCTGAAGTTTTAGAACCAGCATAATTTGACCTCTTAAACTCTATGAGATGAAAAAATTAAATAGTTGAATCCCCTACCGCTTTGAAAGGGGGGAATAAAGAATAACACGGTTGAAAGTCCCCCTTTTGAAGGGGGATTTAGGGGGATTAATCCTGGGTTGCATTGCTTTTTATCTTTCATATTGGATAAACCGAAACAACAATTTACAAACCAATAAGCTGTTACACATCTAAATTACCCAACACCCAACGCCCAACACCCGACACCCAACACCCGACACCCGAAACCCAACACCTGCAGTTTAAATCCACAACAGCTTACTATTTCTTTCGCCTTCGTTTGGTTGACTTCTCTTTAACGGGTGGGGAAGTCAGTTGAAAACCGTCATCTGTTGTCGCCGAATTGGTTTCGGGAATGGGTAAACTAATCACGGGTTTGGGGAGGTTTTCATTTAACGGAATATCGTGATAGGGGTCATATTTTTGCGTAAACGCTTCCAGTCCAATACTTTCTAATTCATCGAACATTTCCAAACACAATTGGCGTGCTTTCGGATAACTTTTGTGGCTAAATGTCGAAAGAACATGACAATATTGTTCTCGGTTGAGGTGGTACGCTTGGGCGATAACGGCGTCAATAGCAGCCCGAACTTTCCAACGTTCATCATCACTGGCTAATACCGGAAATTTAACCGTTGAGTTTTCGCCTTCTAAACTATTATTTTCTCGCCATACATCCCCCAACTGTTCACGCCACAATGGTTCATAACCCGAATGATTACAAGTTAAACGAAGGGCAGAATGGGCGAGGAAGGTGTCGGGTGTTGGGTGTCGGGTGTCGGGTATCGGAATACGGTTGAGGATGAAAAGATTAACATTAGAAGTTACAAGCTGACGCACACAAAAATCCGTAGTAAAACTGGAACAAATAGCCGATAAATTTAGTGCTAAATTTATGTTTCTTTGGTCTGAAGACTGTTCGGCAAATGTGCTATCACTTGATAACCACAAAGAAGGTAGCAAACAAGAAATTAAAGTTCGTTCATTAGTAGAGCTTGCTACTTTTCTAAAAATTAATCTATAAAATTTTTGAGACTGTAACCATTGAGGACGATCTTTTATAGACTCCAGTGAAACCAAATGTTTTGGTCTACTTTCCCATCTATCATTATAAAGCCAAAATGTTTTTCCTTCATGTAGAACGAGATAACCTCGCTCTAACAATTGTTTGGCAATATCCGGATCTCTAGGATCTTCACCGTTGGGTAAAATCTCATCAGTGTTTGTAAACCGCCAAGCATCATCAGTCATATGAAGTTCACGACCTAATTTAATCTTTAAGCGATCGCAAACCGTTCCAAAGGGTTCACCATTGGCAAAACAAACTTTAGCAACTTCTAAATCTTTTTCAGACTGCAATTCTAACAAACTGAGATAATCACCCCCGGTTTTTTGAATAAAATCAAGGGTGTAGTTTAAAGGTGGACGCTGTTCTTTTTCCTCAAACAGCCATTCATCATCATGGAGATAAAAAGCACAGGGAAATTCTGTGGTTTGCTTTCCTTTTTGAGCAATAACAGTTGCAAATTTGAAACTTGCATGAATTTCAAATAACTTTCTGCGGTTTTCAAAAGAATAACAGCACTGACAAGCCATATTTTCAAAGTAAAGCCGTCTAATTCCCGTCGCTCCTTCATTAGCGTGAAATCCTGATGGAATGACGACACCTGTTATACCAGATTGATGTAAAAGTTGTGTATTTCGCTCTGCAAATAACTTGGCTGCATCTGGATCGCCTCCCGTTTTTGAACCGTTAACACGGACGACTTGATATTGATATAAAATATCGTGAATTTGATGCTGTTCTTTAAATTCTGCCTCATAATCTTCGTGAAGTTTGGAAATCTTTGCATCTGCTTTTATCCGTTCTTCAATCGCAATTCTTTCTGGTTTAGTTGGTGCATCTAAAATCCCAAAATCATAAGATGCAAAAAATTCTTTAGCTTTGGGTCGAACAGCATCCCAAGGTGGATTACCTAAAACAACATCAAAACCGTAAACCTCGTTTAAATTTCCGGTCGGATAAAACACCTCAGCAAACATTAAATCGTAGGAAAAAGCAGGAATAGAAGTATCGGTTAAAAAAGCCGATAAATCACCCGAAACCGGAAACCCGACACCCGAAACCTCATCCCCAACACCCGACACCCGACACCCGACACCCGACACCTCATCCCCAACACCCAAACCCTTCGCGATCGCCTGTCGCAACGATACCGGATCGGAAGTTTCAAGGGCGCTGAAATCTTCGGGTAACTCGCCATTTTCCGCAAAAAATTTAACCAAATTGGCGTAAGCAATATCATCGCAATTTCCCAACATAACCCCGCCCGACCAAGCGGCCGCTATAATTTTAAACGGAGCCAACGCCCGATCTAACTTATCTTTTGCCGCCTCTTTTGCCTTCAACTCGGATAAATTAAATCCCACCGTAGCTTCTAGGGATTTAACATGAGTTAAAGCCTGCGCCATCGCCTCGGTAAACCGTTCTCGAATCCCCCGAAACAGCAACGGATCGATCTCCTGTTGGGTACCCGGATAGGTGAGTAAATGGTGAAAAAATGGCCCCGTCAGAGAATCCCCCAACAGCAGACGGTGATCCAAAAACGTTAGCGGTAAACCCTCCGCGTGAGACTCCAACCACAGCGACAACTTCGCCAACTCCACCGCCAGGGGGTTTTTATCGACACCATAGAGACAGTGAACCGCCACCATGCGGCGACAAAGCGCTTGGGCTTCTTGTTGAGAATAGCCTGACTCTTGACCTTCCGGGGCGGAACTGGGAAGATAGTTGAGGAGTTTCTTTTCCGGGTCGGGAAGGGCGAGAATGCGCTGACGGTAAACATCCGCGATCGCGTTGGGGTCGGAGTTGGGTGTCGCCGGATCGACCGGTTCAGAAGCTTGTTCTGCGGCTAATATTTTCTCATCGCACAGCCGACAAGCCTCGTACAGTCGATCGCCGAGAAACCGACAGGCTTCAACCAAAAAATGTCCGCTACCCATCGCCGGATCGAGAACCTTTAGCTTGAGAATAGCGGGGGGGTTGGGGTCGTCTTTGGGGCTGCATTCATCGACTTTCGCGCCCAAAGTTTCCCGCACCAAAAACCGCACGAAAGAATGGGGGGTATAATAGGAACCGCTCGACTTGCGCCCCAACCCGACCCGCAAATAAAACTGTCCGGGCTTAATTTCCTCGATCCATTGAACCTTGGTTTTTTTACTGCGTTTGGGGGTTTCTTCTTCGTTATCGTCTTCGATGTCAATGTCGCCGTCGGTTTCCGACTGCACAACCGGGCGGTATTTTTCCCCCTGGGCGAGAGGAACCACCACTTGTAATTTGTCGCGTTGCAGCCGACACATGGGTTCTGTGGCGATACCCGGTTCAAGTTCTAGCAGCGCCTCATAAACCCGTCCCAAGTCTTCCACATCCAGCGATCCGTAGTGAACCCGTTCTCTGGCGATCGCCCCCCGCCGTTTGGCCGTCCAAAGCAACTGATCCAACAAATGAGCAACCGCCCGTTCACCCCAACTCAAGGATGATAAAATCGGCGTGGTATTCGGCCCAAACAGCGCCCCGCCCAAGGGTTTAACATGGAGTTCGGTACATTCCAACCCCTCAGCAAACATCCGAAACATCAGCTTTAAGCCCTGTTCGAGAAATTCGCCCGTTTCCATCCCCTCATCGAGAACCCGACGGACATACTTCGCCAAAGCCGTTGTCGGCGAAAAAGAATTGCGCCAAAGACTGGTAGAAGCAAAACTAAAAGCCCTGGCGGGGTCATCGCTGGTTTCCAGCTTGAGAACAAACAACAGCCGATAAACCACAATTAACCCTTCTCGCCAGAGTTGTTTGGCGAGGGCGTCCGGGGGTAGGTGTTGGGTATCGGGTTTCAGGTGTCGGGTGTCGGGTGTTGTTTTTGCTTCAAGGTTTTGATCAAACGATTCAGCTTGGAACCCACTTCCGAGGTCAATTTCAGCATTGCTTCGAGTTCCTGATGGTTCAGATAAGCCAGTCTCCCGGCTATCATTAGATGAGTTTCCAACTCCATCAGCGAGCCGTTGGCGATGTATAGATGTTGAATGTATTCTTTGAGATGATATCTGCCCTTCCCCTCGGCGATATTCGCCGGAATTGATACCGCCGCCCTTTGGATCTGGCTGCTGAGTCCGTAAGTCTCTGTCTGCGGAAACTTCCGAGTCAGTTGGTAGCACTCCACCACCAGATCCATCGCCTGATTCCAAACCCTGAGATCCCGATAAGTCTTGACTTCCCTCAATTCCACTGACATCTTCCCCTGCTAAAATACCCGACACCTCATCCCCATCCCCAGCACCCGACACCCGAAACCCGACACCCGACACCTGATGGCGATCTAAAATTTCTTGAATAAACAGCCTTACCGCCCGTCTTGCTTGAATCCTCAAATCTTTGGTAACTTGAGCCTGTTGCAGTCTGGCTTTTTCGACCAACTCGGGAACCGCTACAATTCCCTCGGGCGAACTCAAAGCCAAAACCAGGCGGTAACTGTCGGGTACCGATCGCGATCGCTTCCAGTGAGTGTCGATGGGGACGATCAGTTGGGAGTCGGGACGGGCGGGATCGGAAATTAACACCCGCAGTTCAACGCCGTTGGTGAGGAGTCCAACCCGTTCGCCGGAAGTCAGCAGCACCCGTTGGGCGACGCGCAGATGGGAAAAACGGTAAGCCAACCCCCGTTTGGCGGGTGCGTCGAGATCTTCTTCAAAAGCCGTCGTCCAGACTCGCAGTTTCGATGAACCGTCTGCGGTTTTTAGCAAATAACCCCCCGACTCCAAACCTTCGCGGGTTTGAACCTGATCGGCATTTTCTGCGGTGGCGTATCCCAAGCGTTCGATCAGGGGTTCAACAACGTGGTTAAAAACGCGAACGGCGCCGCCCATTGTGGAAAGTTCTCGCAGTTTGCGGCGGTAAACCTCCCAAGACTGCTGTAGGGTTTTGCCTTCGGTTCCGGTGGTTTTGGCGAGGAGTTTTTTCTTGGCGAGTTGTTTTTCGAGTTCAAACTTAACAAAGGGTTCGGGGAAAGCCGGCCCGGTAAAGGAATTGTGTTCTAAAATTTCTAAAGCCATGATTAAACTGTTGTGAATTTAAACTGCATTGTAAAGATCATTTCTAAAGCCATGATTAAACTGTTGTGAATTTAAACTGCATTGTAAAGATCGGTGTCGGGTGTCGGGTGTCGGGTGTCGGGTGTTGGTTGTTGGGTGTCGGGTGTCGGGTGTCGGGTGTTGGGTGTTGGTTGTTGGGTGTTGGGTTTCGGGTGTCTGGAATTGGCCGCTCGTGTAATTTAGATGCGTAACAGATTATTTCGACCGGGGAACGAGCATTAATACACCGATGGGAACAATTTCGAGCGGATGCAAATGAAGTCGGTTTTCTAAGTCCTGTTGTCGCTTGTGATAAAGTCGCAGCACTCCATCGGCTTCGCTTCGCAGTTTTGGCGGTTGACTCGGATCGACGCTAAAAGCCGCGAGTTTTTCCAGGGGGTCGTCAAGGGTTGTCCAACTGGGAGGTTCGGAAACTGGAACGGCATCAAATAAGCCCAACTGTTGACTGGCGATCGCCTCCAGGGGGAGAATTTCCTGATGTCGCAGATCCAGCCACTCTTTCAAACGCGATTGTTCTTCTTCCAAGTTGGCTTGAAATTCCCCAACAAAGGTTTCCGCCAGGGGTTGAAAGCCCGACTCAACTGCCCGTTTACCCCCTTCGAGTCCCGCTTCCCACAATGCGTGAAAGTGGTTTTCCCAGACTTTGGCGGTTTTGATGGCATTTTGGCGATCAGCGAACTTTAACCACTGTTCGGCTTTGGGCAAAAATTTCGGTTTTCCGGTTTGGGGAAACTCAACGGCGACAACCCGTTCAAATTCTCGTCCGCTATCGGATAAAATTCGCCCGACGTAGGTTAGCAAAAGGGTGGGTTGATCGACATCGGCGAGAACCGCACTGACTCGCGGATCTTGTTCTGCGGTTCCGCCAAAGGACAGGTTGCGAACCCGATCAATTGCCCGTCTAACCAGGGGATGCGCCCGCCCCAAATAACCGACGGGGCGATCTTGGCGATCGCGGGTGATATCGAGGTTGGTGGTGAGGCGAACCGTGCGGCTTTCGCGATCGTATCCCGGCAGATCTTCGGTCCCCGAATGCCAAGCGGGGGGAAGTTTGATCTCAAACAATTGGTCTTTTTCGGCGTTCACGTCTCCGCCGTCTAACTGCACCGCATCGCAAACAAAGTTTAGCAAATCTACCCCACTGGCTTTTGAACCTTCGGCGCGTAGGGTTTCCGCATCAGCTAACAGTTGGCTTTCGGCGTTCATCCCCACATCAGCCAACCAAGCGTTAGTTTTGGCGGCTTGTTCAAACCCTTTCAAACTTTTATCAATTTCTTCCAAAAGTTCTCGGGTGGCGATATCGCTTCCTTGATTTTCATCGATGTCGGTCAAGTCTATTCCTCCCCCTTCGTTAACGAGGGAAAATAGGGGCAATTGTTGGGAAGTTGAGCGTTTTTCATCTTCATCAATTAAGCCTTTGAGCAGTTTTTCGGTGGTGACATCGCTGCTGGTGGTCACGCCCAAAGTATTGGGTACAAATGTCAGGCGCGATCGCTGCCGTTCGTACTTGGCAATTAACCGCAGTAAAATCCGTTCTTCAAAGGTACCTTGCAGGTAAAGATAGCGAACTTCGGGGTTAAATTTCTGCCCAAAGCGGTCAATTCTACCGTTGCGCTGTTCCAAACGGTTCGGGTTAAAAGGCAGTTCCAGATGAATCAAATGGTGGCACTTTTGTTGTAGGTTTAACCCTTCGGCGGCGGTATCGGTACTGATTAAAACCAAATTGGCTTCGCGGCAAAAACGGGAGGTCATTTGACTGCGAATTTCGTTGCTATCCTGGCCACTCATGGCGATAACCGTGCCGATTTTTGCCTTTTCTAAGGCTTTAATGGCGGCTTTTTGGGAGTCGATATATTCGGTGTAAATGAGAATATTGGCATCGGGTTCTTGGGTGCGAATGGTTTGAATTTCTCGAATTAATTGGTCGAGTTTTGGATCTTGAGAAAGGGCAGCTTCGGCTAAACTGACCAATTCATCCAAAGATTCGACTAGGTTGGAAATGCGGCTCACCGTCGGAGAAGTTGAGCGTATTTCTCGCTGCAATTCGGCGAGTTGTTGGGCAATTTCTTCGGCTTCGAGCAACGCTTGTTCTTCTTCTTCTTCAACGCTAACCGTGCCAAAACGTTCGAGTTTTCGCTGATAATCTTTGAGGGTTTTTAAACGCTGGCGGCGACTTTCTTGACTTTCTGAACTTTGGGTGAGAATCTGTTGAAAGCGATCGGCAACAACCCCCAACGTCGCTTTACAGGCTTCGACGCTGGAAACGCTGCGCTTGAGTAGGGCGATAAACGCCAAAACATCGCTGTAGCGTTTGGCTCGAAAGGCGCGTTTCAGTTGGGGGGCGAGAAGTTCGAGGAGTCCCCTCTGCAAGGCTTCAAACTGGGGATAGTGTTGCGGATCGGCGGCGACCGGCTGCGGTTTGACGATCCGTTCTTTGAACTGGAGTTCTTTAGTGACGGGATCGACAATGTGGCGTTTCAGGCGTCGGATCACGTGGCGTTTGTAGCGATCGCCCCGCAAGCTTCCCCGTCCATCCACCAAAGAGGGGTCAAGCAGTTCGCACAAAGACGCAAAAGAGCGATCGTTCCCATCGTGGGGGGTGGCGGTTAACATCAAAAACGTATCGCAGCGTCGAGCCAAAACTTCCGCCAGCCGACGGCGTTGAGAGTCTTCGCGATCGCCAATGTTTCCCAAGTCCATGCAGTGATGGGCTTCATCGAGGATAATCACATCATAGCTGGCCCGTTCCAAAAGGTCGAGAATGCGTTCCTGTTTGAGGAAGTCAATGGAAACCAAACCGAGGGGGATATAATCAAAGGGGTTCGCCCCCAGTTCGTTACTGCGACGTATTTCCTGCAAGTGGGAACGGTTCACCACGTCAAACCGCAAGCTAAACCGTTCGGACATTTCCAGCTTCCACTGTTCCAGCAGGGGGCCGGCGGGAGATACGATTAAAATCCGGTGCGCCATCCGCCGCGCCATCAACTCCGTTAACACCAGTCCCGCCTGAATGGTTTTTCCCAAACCCACCCCATCAGCCAACAGCAGTCGCACCCGACTCATGCGAAGGGCGCGTAAAACCGGAACCAGTTGATAGGGTTCGAGTCGCAGTCGCCCCGGTTGCACCGCCTGCAAAGCCCGTTGACCCAAAGCTTGTTCGAGGAGAAAGGCTTGATGATAAACCAGCCAATTTGCCAGGGGAGAGGCTTTGGCGGGGTTGAGTTCTCGCCGCAGCGCCCGAATAGTTTCAAAGGGAACCAAAATATCAAGTTCCTCTCCGCGTATGACCCCTTCCAAACAGCGCAGGCGATAAAGGGTTTGTTGTCCTAGCGGTTGAGAAGTCACAACTTCCCATTTCAAACCACGGGCGATCACTTCTGTTCCCGGTAATAGTTCAGTCACGGCGCAGTCCTCGGATGGATCTTGAAGGTTTCGGGTTTTGGGTTTCGGGTTTCGGGTTTCGGGTTTCAGGTTTCAGGTTTCAGGTTTCGGGTTTCGGGTTTCAGGTTTCGGGTTTCGGGTTTCGGGTTTCAGGTTTCATCGAACATAACACCCAACGTCTAACACCTGACACCTGACACCTGACACCCAACACCTTTCGGGTTTCAGGTTTCATCGAACATAACACCCAACGTC
Organism: Limnoraphis robusta CS-951; assembly: GCF_000972705.2. Next base: position 56,879 of record NZ_LATL02000355.1, read on the forward strand.
TAACACCTGACACCTGACACCTTTCGGGTTTGATCGAACATAACACCCAACACCTAACATCTAATACCTGACACCCAACACCTAACATCTCTATTTTCTCCTATTTCTGACTTAAATAGGCGATTTTTATAGAACTTTTGTTGTTAAAAAAATATCCAAACATATCAGTTTTTTTTGATGTAGTAACGATTGCCTCCTTTTATTAGATTAAGCTGCGGCTCATCTCAATATATCATCGATAATCTTGAACACCTGACACCCGACACTAACAGACAACCCAACGTAAAATTATCGAATTTTTCAAGTAAAATAACTTTTGATTTATGGTTTGTGATGGCGTTTAAACTTTGGCTGGTGTACACTATAAATTAAGGAAAATTTTCACGAAATTAATCGAATCGAATCTAAATCACACCCAATCCTAAGACTATTATGTTGCCTTTACCTGAAGATATGCCAAAATGGTACACCGTTAATTGTGACAAGCCCGAAGAAGAAAAAGGTTGGACTCCCAAAACAGAAGATATTGTTCAAAAACCAAACAGTAATAAAGAAATTATTAACGCTTGGAATGGAACCGTAGAGCCACGCAACGGGAAGCAATACACCGTTCGAGTTGATAAATTAGAAGTTCTCAGTCCGATTCAAGTCGGGGGTTATATATTTTCAGAAGGGGGAATTTTACCCGCACAAGTTGGCGGCGTTCCCTATATTCCAGGTTCGAGTATACGGGGTGCATTTTTGAAGTGGATTAAAACCAATTTACCCAACCTCGAAGCCTCGGAACAACAATTTTGGTTGAGTTTGTTGAAACCCGATAAAACCGGTTGGCAACCCCGCAAAATTCGGTTTGAAAGTGTACTGTTAAAAGATCTAAAACCGTTTCCGCTTTATGCTCAACAAGAATGGCAAGTTTTTAATGAAAAAAGTAATAAGTTAAGCGTTCAGTGGCAAGTTGCGCCAAAACATCCCCCAAAACCGACTCCCGGAAACAAAAGCTTACAAGTTTTGTTGAAAGAAGGGGCAACTTCTCAACAGAAAGAATGGCTGAAAACCCAACTCAAACAAATGTTAGAAAAGCGGGGAATAGGACGGGGAACGGCTTCGGGGTTTGGGCGTTTGGGAACTTCTATTCCGTCTGGAAAATGGCAAATAAAACTCACGGGAATGAAACCCTGTGTCCAACAGTATAATAATAATCCAAATAAACCCGAAAAGAACCAAAATGGAATTTATCGTTGGACTCCTCAAGTTTTGCGGGCAAATTTGCGGGGATATTTTACCCGGTTGGCGTTGTCGTTACTTTCCCGTCAAAATGCGATCGCACTCACGAACAAAGTTTTTGGAGGGCTAACAAGTCCCGCCCAACTTCAACTGACGAGTTATTTAGGGCAAGTTAAATCCCCGTTTAAATTACAAAATCAAGACTATGCAAATATTAAAGCAAAAGATGCCCATGAAACTTGGGTGATTAATGTTGATTGTAATTCATCATTTGATGATTTAATTGGGGGATTATTGGATTTAAGTAGTCGCTTGGGTGGACTTGGCCCCGGTTGGCGACGTCCCCCTCATAAACTGAAAAGGTTCAATGGGTTTCGCGGAAGTGAATTTGAGGTTTCTCCTGTGGCTTCCAGTGGGGTTTTTGAAGAAAATCCCGGTCAATATCTTCAGTCTCTCATCGAACTTTTACAGGAAATTATTCGTCAGCAAGCTGAAAGAGCCGGGTTGCAATTTTCCAATAACACAACTGTTGGAAAAATTGTTAGTATTTGGCAAGGTGAACCGACCCTCTGGGAAGAAATTGTTCATAAAGTTTGTAGCACTAATGCGAAGGATAAACCGAGTTGGTGTGGAGTTATTGATGATGAAGATAGCAAAAAGAAGGGTAAAAAACCTCGACCTTCGGGTTATGCCGTGCGACAATATGAGAGTTTCTGTTTGCTGACAGTATTCGATCCCAATGTTGAAGAAACTCTCCGCCAAAAACATTTTACTCGCATTTGGCCGTCCCAATAATCGGGTGATCTTTTAAGGATAGGGGTGAATAAGCTGTTATTGACATGACCGCAAACCCCTGACACCGGACTCCTGATCCGGATTAATTTCTCTGAGTTGACAATTTTTGCGAGGGTCAGGCAAAATGGCTGAAAGGCTGATTGTTTCGTTGAGAGCCTCGATATCCCTCCCTGTAAGGGTTTCAGGTTGTTGGCTAGACCGTTTTACCCCAATGCGCGAGGCTGTTTTCAGTACCCCTCGCAAACTGGGTCTAGACACAAGGCAGGGTAAGGGGTTTAAATAGAGGGGTAGCGACTTTCATTAGAAAGAAAAGGTGTTGAAACCTCCGCTAAAAGCAGTTAGGAAGGTGTGTCGTATAGTTGTAGCGACTTTCATTAGAAAGAAAAGGTGTTGAAACTGGCATTTGTTTCATTGGCTGTCTCCTAAATTTAATTGTAGCGACTTTCATTAGAAAGAAAAGGTGTTGAAACATCAATTCGAGCTTTAATTATCGGAAGTTCACAGTGTAGGTAGCGACTTTCATTAGAAAGAAAAGGTGTTGAAACTTGATCGGGAGTCATTTGATTGATTTCCGATTCCATTGCTTTTAGTAGCGACTTTCATTAGAAAGAAAAGGTGTTGAAACTTCGATCATTTCTTGATGCTAACCACGATAATAATTCGCTGGTAGCGACTTTCATTAGAAAGAAAAGGTGTTGAAACTATGTCTATCGGAAATATTGCAGTCAACAAACCGTGTAGCGACTTTCATTAGAAAGAAAAGGTGTTGAAACAATACAACTTTAGAATTAGCAGGGGCGCAATACACCGGTAGCGACTTTCATTAGAAAGAAAAGGTGTTGAAACAAGGCTACAACAACTAGAATTACAATCAACCCAACCATGTAGCGACTTTCATTAGAAAGAAAAGGTGTTGAAACAAACACATTGATAAACGCGCCTGTAGTGCTATAGATAGTAGCGACTTTCATTAGAAAGAAAAGGTGTTGAAACCAAGTTTTAGTGCAATCTTCAGACCAAATAAGCAGGTAGCGACTTTCATTAGAAAGAAAAGGTGTTGAAACACAGAGCGGTAAATGGAGACAATCAAATTAGCCTTGCAAGTAGCGACTTTCATTAGAAAGAAAAGGTGTTGAAACAAGCTCAGGCTGGAAATCCACTTGTCCCAAAGAGTGTAGCGACTTTCATTAGAAAGAAAAGGTGTTGAAACTTGGCCAGGGAAAATAAAACCATTGCCTGAGATTCGTGTAGCGACTTTCATTAGAAAGAAAAGGTGTTGAAACATTTTATTGATAAAACTTTTTTCCTGTAGTCAGAGTGTAGCGACTTTCATTAGAAAGAAAAGGTGTTGAAACCTAATTAAATGGACGTTTTGACTATGGCAAGAAAGAAAATAGTAGCGACTTTCATTAGAAAGAAAAGGTGTTGAAACCTAATCATGTCTTTAATGTCGTCCCAACTACCACCTGTAGCGACTTTCATTAGAAAGAAAAGGTGTTGAAACACATGAATTCGTCCGTTAGAACCTTTGCGTGTATGTTGTAGCGACTTTCATTAGAAAGAAAAGGTGTTGAAACCTGAATCGCCTCGGGATTTGCTGGCATTTTAGAAGCAGGTAGCGACTTTCATTAGAAAGAAAAGGTGTTGAAACCAAACACTGCTAAATAAAACTACAATCGCGAGAACAAGGGGTAGCGACTTTCATTAGAAAGAAAAGGTGTTGAAACCCGACGATTAACGACTCCAATACAGACAGGCTCCCCGCGTAGCGACTTTCATTAGAAAGAAAAGGTGTTGAAACTTTCCGGGTCAACTTTTGCGCTGTCTAACGTCGGAGTAGCGACTTTCATTAGAAAGAAAAGGTGTTGAAACCAAGATCTCTTCATCGTCCCCAAATATTGCGATCGCAGGTAGCGACTTTCATTAGAAAGAAAAGGTGTTGAAACTGCTGCTTCATGCTCTAAAATCATTTTCGTGTTGTGCCGAAGTAGCGACTTTCATTAGAAAGAAAAGGTGTTGAAACAAATAACGGTAGAAATCGTACTCGGAATTAAATCCGTCAGGTAGCGACTTTCATTAGAAAGAAAAGGTGTTGAAACAAAATAGCTTCATATGCTTGAGAAGTCGCTATTTTTTGAGTAGCGAATTTCATTAGAAAGAAAAGTGTTGATACCGCAAAAAAATAAAGGCACAGTCTAACCGTGCCTTTTCTCTATAACTGAAGTAGATTTTAGTAAAATTGGTAAAATTGAACGACTTTAAGGTTCAGTTTTACTATTTTTTGCATCCTTGAGTCGCATAGTCCAAAATTGAATTGTATCGGCAATTTCAATTAACAAATCTGTCAACAAAACCTGTTCATTGAAATTCAAATTTTGAAAACGTTCCTGAAACTCATCCGTTGTCATATTGGAGCGAATGTTTAAATCATTACCAACAATTTTACATAAAACCACCCGTGCAACACCCCAAGCAAAATAACGCCTTTGTTCGTCCGAACCTTCATTAGCATCGGGTATTTCTCCATTTAATAACCGGAGAGAACGAGACATCGCCCAAAAGCGTACAACGCCCCAATTGGAGACATAATCAGCAATACCACTGGCCGCACCTTGCCACTGTTTAATTTGCTCAATTGAGCCTGCACCCGCCTTGAGGAGTTGAAAAACTTCTCGATCCAACTCATAGGATACAACATTTTGATCCATCACTTATTTTCCTCCTGAAAATGGCTGAATTACCACCCGTCCGTAACCGACACTCCAGAGTCCACCTAAATAATGTTCATCATGGAGAAACTTTTCCCATTTTTCTAATTTTTGAAGCTCTCCGCGAGTCGTCCAGGTGATGAAAAATACCGCTCCCGGAGGCAATCCTTCCACCGCAAAAAGATTGTCGATTAAATTTCCCTTTTCGTCCGGTTCATCCTTGATACTCACTCTCGGTTGACGAACTAACCCCATATCCACAAACAGATTAATACTGGTATCTGGAACCACAATTAAGCGATCGCTAGGAATGTCGATGCTCGGTATGTTTTGGGAACGGGGTAAATTTTTAGTGATCTTATTAGTGATCTCAGAATCATACTGCACATTTTTCAATTTCAACCACCGGAGAAAGACATCTTTTCCCTTTAACTGCTGTTCGGTAATATATATTAAATTGCGATCTTCTAAATTCAAAACAGACTGTTGAGAAAGCTGTTGAAAACGGTTCAGCCAACCCAAACAACTGATCCACCAATTGCCATACCCCAACACATGAACGGGCCACCAAACCGGCCAAGCCCAACTTAAAGCAATCCCTCCCCGTGAAACGTTATTATCGGAAATCTCTTCATTTTTCCCCAATTTTTTACCAAACCAATTATTGACCAAATCTTTGTAATCCTCGTGATTTTCGGCGTGTTCTCGCAGCGCACCCCGCACGGAACTTCCCGGAATAGCTGGCGTGCGATCGCTCAACCGATAAATGGGATTATTATTGCCTCGGATGCTACTATCGGCGCCGCCAATATGAACGGGTTCGCAACAAATTAACCATTCAACTGTCATAAATAAGTCCTCAAAATAACCACAAATGTCCGTAGCCCAAAACGTGACGGTTAAACGGATCGGGTAATGGTCCCGAATGAGAAACCGGAGAAGTTCCCGCCCACAAATACACCGCCCCCGCAGGAGTCATCCACTCCCCAGGTGTGAGTACCGCAACTCGACGGGTGGGATCGTGGCGATCGCGAACTTTCTTCCAAGACTGCCAAGGAACGCCCATTTCCGCCGCATAACCCTTGACTCCTGGCGGTGTGGGACAGGAAAGCTTGGTTTGGGGTTGTTGCCAAAGCGCACCCGTGAGTAAAATAGCCTCTTTAGGGTTAGGACATTCGGCCCCCAATTTTTCCCATCGAGAACGTCCTCGCACAGAACGAACCGTGACCGGAGTTCCCGCCCCTAAAATCCCCGTGTTGGGCGGTTCGTATTCACCGATAATTTTGACCAAAATTGACCGAAAATAATGGGATACAAGCCCCGTCCTTCTAGGACGGCTTTTTTTGATTCTTAATGTATTGAATCAGTACGTCAATAGGTGCGCCGCCAACGGAGATAGCAAAATAACTAGGACTCCACAAAGCTGTTTTACCATATGGTTTTTTCAACCC
>NZ_LATL02000356.1 GCF_000972705.2 Limnoraphis robusta CS-951
GTGGCGTTGGCGAAGCCTATCCGAAGGATATAGCCGGGGGGATCAATTAGATGCAGCTTTAGAAAGAATTGTTATAACAAACGGGTTTTATCGTTCAATCTATGCGAGATATTACTTATAAAAACTTACAGTTTTGGAGTTGAATCTTTAACCCGCTTTCTTTAATTAACCTCACCCAACTCAAAAACCTGGTTTTTATTTCAAACATAACTTATTAAAACTTATTATTTTAAAGTTGAATCTTGGTTCAGAAATTTGATAAAATTAAAGTATAAATATATGTTGGTGGTAGATATGTCTACATCAATTCAATTTATAACAGGACTGAACGAAGATATTAGTGGAGTTAGCCTTCGCAAACCGCGTAACTCCGAGAAAAAAATTGTTGTGTTAACCTTTGAACGTTTACAAGCCGTCGAACAACTGCGGGCTTATCGCAAAGAAATCAAAAATTTATGGTTGCGGGATGAAGAAGGGGAAATCAAAGTAACCCCGACGGGAGTAAAATTTTTCTATGTCGGAGATGATGAACTTTCCAAAGTCGAATGTACGTTTGAAGTGGAAGCAGAAGATATCTTTGAACGAGTCATGCGCTTTTTAAACCGTTACGCCGAAGAAAACGGCTTTGAATATCAATCGAGTTCAAATCAAGCGAATTAAAATAAAATTCTGAGGAAAAATTAATGCGTGAATCAATTACCGTTCAACAACTAACAGCCGAATGGATTACTCCTGAAGCATTTCAACCCTACGGACAAGTGATTTCCGCCTCAACAGAGGGCAAAACCTACGATGAAACCGATGCTCAACTGAATCTCAAAAACGGGATACCCAGATTTTACATCATGCGGCTAAACAAAAGAGGTCGCGAATTTAACAAAATTACCCGTCATATTAAATGTACTCAATGTTTAGGGTCATTAGAAGGAAAAGAGTGGTTAATGGCGGTTGCACCCCCTTCAGACAGCAATGAACCTGATTTAGAACAATTAAAAGCATTCCGTATCCCAGGCAACTGTTTTATTAAGCTAGAAGTTGGAACTTGGCACGCTGGGCCGTATTTCGAGCAGGATAGAATAGATTTCTACAATTTAGAATTAAGTAATACAAATATTGTCGATCATTTCAGTTACGATTTTATCAAAAGTAAAAACTTGCAATTTGAAATAGTTATTTAAACCTATGCAAAAGAAAAAACAGCTTGAAATACGATGAAATTGGTGACTTTAGATACCATTATTAAATATTTATTATTGAAAGATAAATCAAACGTTATAGATTAGAATTTTCTCTGATTCAATCAATTAGGATAGAGAGAGAAGCTGTCAGATTCAAATAAGAGCTTAAAACTATGGGTTGGTTAAAGTCTCTCGCCTTAAGTATTGTGCCTGCTGTAATGGTTGCGTTACCGACAATCGCTGCGGAAACCGTCGTGTTTCCTGTAGGGAAAATGGATCTGGAGGTTTCCCTCGATACCTTAGAACATTATGCTGAAACGGGTTTACTTCCCGATAATCAACCTTTAGAAACCTATCTCAATTGGTTAACGCCCAGTGAACGACGACAAGTTCAAGAATTATTACGAACTCGTTACTCTTTTGATACTGAAGCGGCTTCCCGACTCTTAAAATCTTCGATGGTTGCTTCCTTTTTGGAGTACCTTGGAGGTTTAATTCAAACGGAATCTAGAGAAAATGGTTCAGAGGCGATTTATAATGCAATTATTGCAGCAACGGCTACCGATCCTGAAGGGTTTAATCTGATAGAGATTTTGCGGCAATTCCCCACCGAAAAAATTCACATCGATCTTGAAGAAGCCCTAGATACAATGGTACGAGTTGTCACCTTAATTCGACAAACGAATACCCTTATTACCTCTCTAGAAGAACTAGCATCAGCCGAAGTCACAGCTTCTAGTCCGGTTGATTTTAACCAAATGCCCGACTTACGCCAACGCGGATCTCTTGAAGTTTCCAAGCAAACTTTATCTTTATTTGATTGGCAGCGAAATCGTCAATTTGAGGCAGACTTTTACCTACCGAATGCGGTAAAAGAAAAGGCCGCAACCCAACAGTCAACTCCGGTTATTGTTATTTCTCATGGTTTAGCTTCTGATCGTTCTCGCTTTGAAGACTTAGCCCGACATTTAGCGTCTTACGGGTTTGCTGTAGCGGTTCCTCAACATCCCGGTAGTGATTATGAAACCTTACAAAAATTACTCGCAGGTGAAGCAACAGACATCTTTGAAGTGAATCAATTTATTGATCGCCCCCGAGATATTTCTTACTTACTCAATCACCTGGAACGGTTAAACAAAAAACAACTCAATAATCAATTAAACTTAGAAAAAGTTGGTGTTTGGGGTCATTCTTTTGGGGGATATACAGCCCTAGCGTTAGCAGGTGCAACGATTGATTTTGAAAAATTGCAAGCCAGTTGCACGCCGGAAAATAAAATCGTTAATCCCTCAATGTTTTTGCAATGTCGCGCTTTAGAATTACCTCAAGCTGAGTATCAATTCCGCGATCCGCGTGTGAAAGCTGTGGTCGTACTCAACCCCGTTAATAGTGGTCTTTTAGGTGAATTAGGATTGAGTAAAATCTCAATTCCGGTAATGATGGGAGCGAGTAGTGCAGATTTGCTTGCACCTGCCGTTTTAGAACAAATTCAATCTTTTACTTGGTTAACGACTTCTGATCGTTATTTAGTCATCAAACGGGGTGATAGTCACTTTTTTGATGTGAATAAATCTAACATGAGTGAAATTCCGGGAATGGGCGGATTATTATCACCCGGAGTTGAAGTAACACGCAACTATATGAACGCTTTGAGTGTTGCCTTTTTTGGAGCCTATGTTACTGAAGATCTCCAATATAAACCCTATTTGCAAGCCGCCTATGGTCAGGAAATTGGAGAAGATCCCTATACGTTGAGTGTGTTAAAATCTCTGACTCCCACAGAGTTTTCTAAAGTAGTTAGCGGGAATATTGCAGGAAATTAGACGTAGAACTTTGCCGGGTAAAAATTAGCGATCGCATTTCGAGTTCAATGCCTGTTCAATGCCAGGGATTAAAATCCCTGTCTAAAAATTCTAGTCCTCTTCAGAGAACTAATTGGTAAAAGTTTAACATTTCCAGTCCGTTTTAACGGACTTCTATTATTAGCCCGGAAATTAATTTCCGGGTCAAAGTCTGTGCGTTAAAATAAAACTAAAACAAACAGAGCTATACTAATAGATAAATACGGAGGCTGGAAAATGTTATTAGAATTAAAACGGATTGATGTTCCCCCTGGTCATAAAGTCTTGTTAACAGATGTTAGTTGGCTAGAGTTTGAAACAATTTTAGAGGAGTTGGGAGAACATCGGGCTGCTAGAATTGCTTATGATCGCGGAACTTTAGAAATTATGACCCCTTTACCCGAACACGAAGTTGACAAAGTTTTTATCGGTGACTTTATCAAAGCTTTACTCGAAGAAATGGATATAGAGTTTTATCCGCTCGGTTCAACGACGTTTAAAAATGAGTTGATGAAGCAAGGGATAGAACCGGATGATTGTTTTTATATTGAGAATGAAGCCGCAGTCAGAGGTAAAGATAGATTAGATTTAACGATTGATCCCCCGCCCGATTTGGCTTTGGAAATAGATGTCACTTCTCGCACCCATCCCAATATTTATGCGGCGTTGGGGGTTGGGGAACTGTGGCGGTTTGAGAAGGGAAAACTGCAAATTAATTTGTTGCAATCGGGACAATATGTGGAGTCGGAATTTAGCCCCCATTTTCCCAATTTCCCCCTCAAAGAAATTATTCCAGAATATTTAAAGCGGGCGAAAACCGAAGGCCGAAATAAAACCATGAAAGCCTTTAGAACTTGGGTAAAAGAACAAATTTCAAATGCTGACGTTAATCAGTCTTTATCAATACAACCTCGAAGGAAAATAAATTGGAACTGGTTTGATCTCGCGATCTGCGGACAAGACGGACAGTTAAAGCTGATTGTTGAAGTAAAAATTAACCCGGAAGCCAGTTTAAGTTTAAATTGGGCGGCTCAAATCTACCATTATATGTATGCTTCTGGTATGGCCAAAACCCCTTTTTTTCTGCTGGCTCACCCTCAAGTTTTTTACCTGTGGAAAACCTCGGAAAATGCCTCAGAAAATCTGATAGAACCCACCTACCAAATCGATCCTAAACCCCTTTTGAAACCCTATTTTGAGAAATCGGGTGTCTCTCCTGGAAAAATTAGCGAGTCAAGCTTTGTAATGATTGTGTGTTCCTGGTTCAATGAGGTATTGTTGGGAATAAAAAGAGAAAATGAAGTTGATTTTAAAAATCAAGATTGGCTGTTTGAGTCCGGGTTGGTTGATGCAATTAGAGGCGGACAGGTTATAAACGATGAACGTCTATGTTGAGACAAACTTTGTTCTAGAATTAGCTTTCATGCAAGAACAGTACGAAAGCTGTTTGCAAATTATTGAACTTTGTAGAGGCAATAAAATTCATTTAGTGATTCCAGCCTACAGTCTGGTAGAACCCTATGAAAAAATGATTCGCTATGAAAAAAATAGAAGAAGACTGTCTGGGGAATTGAAGATTGAGTTAGAACAACTCGGTCGTTCTCAAAGCTATTCTGAACAGGTCAATTTATTTCGGGATTTAACCAGTTTTTTGGTTCGGACTCAGGAAGATCAAAAGCAGAGATTACAGGATACAATTACTCAGTTGGTTCAGCTTGCAGAGATCATTCCTTTAAATGAAGAAATTATTTTAGCAGCAATTTCTTTTCAAACTGAACTTGACCTGACTCCACAAGATTCTATCGTTTATGCTTCTGTTATTAGCCATCTTAGCAATATAACGGGCAGCAATAACGGTTTTTTGAATCGCAACTCAAAAGATTTTGGCACTCCCGATATTATTAATAGTTTGGCATCCTACAACTGTCGAATTTTATTTAGCTTCGAGAACGGACTGGGTTACATTCGTAGTCAAATTTAATCAATTGGTGTATGATCGATCATGCGATCGCCAAATTTCTCGCTTCAAATCAGCGATAATAGAAACAGGCAAAAATCGAGTATCCTAAGAGAACTGCAAACTCATCCCCACCCATTATGAGACTTGAGGAAGCTGTAGAATTTGCTGAAAACCCTGAACCCCGGTGTCCTTGCGTGCTGTTGTTGGACACCTCCGCCTCGATGCAAGGTGTACCCATTGATGCTCTCAATGACGGCTTGAACACGTTTAGACAGGATTTAGTTCGCGATGAACTGGCAAAAAAACGAGTCGAAGTTGCCATCATCTCCTTTGATAATCAGGTTAAAATTATACAAGATTTTGTGACGGCTGATCAGTTTGAACCCCCGATGTTAACAGCACAGGGACAAACGTTTATGGGAACGGCGATTAACCAAGCCCTTGATTTAGTTGCCGCCCGTAAAGCCGAATATCGTAATAATGGTATTGCCTATTATCGCCCCTGGGTTTTTCTCATTACTGATGGTGAACCGCAGGGCGAGTCGGAACGAATGGCGAACCAAGCGGCTGAACGAATTAAGCAAGAAGAAGCCAATAAACAGGTTGCTTTTTTTGCGGTTGGAGTCGAAGGGGCGAATATGGAACGCCTGAGTTTAATCGTCGAACGCGCTCCTTTAAAATTAAAAGGATTAGACTTTCGAGAAATGTTTATTTGGCTGTCTGCGAGTATGCAGATGGTATCTCATTCTAAAGTTGATGAACAAGTTGCTTTACCGCCACCGGGATGGGGAGCCGTTTAATCAAATCTGCCCATTTCTAATCATTATTCGCTGATTTTTGAGCCTTTTCTTTACGGGATATCCCATGTCTAACTGTGACTCCAACTGGCAAATTGTATCCGCATCAGTACGGGGAAGAAGCCACGAAAAAAGTGATCTTCCCTGTCAAGATGCTTATTGCTACAAAAGATTATCAGATGATATTTTAATTGTGGCGGTGGCTGATGGAGCGGGTTCAGCAAGATTATCAGAAATTGGCTCAAGAGTAGCAGTACAAACGGCTGTGAATACTTTGGCTCAAACGATTATTCATCCGTCTTCAGAACTTGAAGAAATCGACTGGAAAGAACGGTTAACAGATACATTGAGTGCTGCAAAAATGGCAATCGAAGTCGAAGCTGCCGTTCAAGAAGTCGAAATTCGAGAGTTAGCAACAACGCTGATTTTAACCCTCGCAACATCAGATTTTGTAGCCGTTGCTCAAGTGGGAGATGGGGCGGCTGTTGTCGAAGATAAACAGGGAAAAATCGAGGCGATAACGCAACCCGAACAGGGTGAATATTTGAATGAAACGAAATTTTTGATTGGGCTTGATGCGGTGGAAACAGCACAGATTAACGTTTGGCAAGGTGAGCCTGCTCATTTAGCAGTGTTCTCAGACGGCTTACAAATGTTAGCATTAAAAATGCCCGAAGGAACACCTCATAAGCCTTTCTTTTCGCCGCTTTTTCAGTTTATCTCAACAGTGACAGATCAAACCGAGGCTCAAGAACAGTTAGAATCTTTTTTGCGATCGCCTCGGGTCACTCAACGAACCGATGATGATCTAACGCTAATTCTAGCATCATTATAGCACATTAATTGATTCAAAATCAAATCTGCGATAAAAATCCGGTTATTACAGCCAAATGAATGAGTAATTAGTTGTATGACCCTCAAATTGGGTTAAGCCTTTTCTGTGTCTCTCTCAACTGATATGAATCAACGTTTTCTACTCAAAACCATACTAATTTCCAGCCTAGTTCTTCTAGGCACTCCTGCTTTATTATACCTCGCATTGATGCTGAGACGACCTTTACCAACAGCTAAACAACAACAACTGTTTCAAGGCATTACTTACCAACGCATTCGCCGTTCACAACCCAATTCTTTAATGATTCATATTGTTAAAGTTGACTTAAAAACACCGGGAATTGAACTGTTAGTGACACCTGGAGAACCCGGAGAAGATGATCGGGATATTGCCGCTCAAACCACATCAGAATTTTTACAAAAACATGACTTACAACTGGCAATTAATGGCAGTTTCTTTCATCCGTTTTATGTGAATAGTCCGATAGATTATTTTCCCTATTCAGGAGATCGGGTTAATATCTTAGGACAAGCAATTTCTCAGGGTAAAATCTATTCAAGCGTCAATAAAGACTGGCCAGTGCTGTGTATTTCTCCTGAAAAAAAGGCAGAAATATTAACCGATACTTGTCCAGAAAATACCGTTCAAGGAATAGCAGGAAATCTCGTTTTAATTGATCAAGGTAAACCTGTTCAATCCCAAAAATTCTCAGATTTCAATAAAAAATTTCCTCGAACTGCTGTGGCAATTGATCAGTCTGGGGAAACCTTATGGTTAATATTAATCGATGGTCGTCAAGGGTTGTATAGTGAAGGCGCAACATTAGCCACTTTAACGAATATTATCCTAGAAATAGAAGGGGTAGAAACGGCGTTAAATTTGGATGGAGGCGGTTCCACAACGTTAGTGATTTCCCAGGGAATTAACACTAAAGTTTTAAATGCACCCTTTCATAGTCGAATCCCCATGCGTCAGCGTCCCATCGCCAATCATTTAGGAATTTACGCCTTACCTGTTGAATAAAAAGCCGATCATTTTGCTCACTTTAAAAGTCTAAATTATTAGAAAGTTAAGCATGATCTCACTCTAATTTGATGACTTTAACTTTAACCCTAATTGGTAAATAAACTCTTGAGAATATCGAGCAAATTCCCAATTTTCAGCCTCCAAAACTTGAGACGGATGTAAACCTTTGGCATTTTGAAAATTAACCCCTTGCAAATTTGCACCTTGAAAGTTCGCACCTTGTAAGTTAGCATCTTTAAGATTAGCCCCTCTGAGGTTTGCATTTTGAAAGTTAGCATCTTTAAGATAAGCCCCTTCGAGAATTGTACCTTTGAGATTCGCTTCTTGAAAGTCAGCCCCTTGCAAATTTCCGAGAATATAAGCCCCTTGTAATTCCGCTTTTTGCAAGTTAGCTTCTAACAGGTTAACCCCTTGTAAATCTGCATAGCTGAGATTGGCTGAACTCAAGTTAATTTTTTGCATTTGAGCCAGCAGAAAAGACGTTTCTTGAAGATTCGCTTTCCATAAATTCGCGCCCTGAAGCTGAGTCAATTCAAATGTACTTCCTTGTAGATTGGCTTCTTGAAGTTTAGCCCCTTGCAAGTTAACTTCTTTGAAATCACCATCAACGACATGAATTTGTTCTAGATTCGCTTTTGGTAATAATAAACCCTTTAAACTAATCCCATCTTTGGCTAATTCTTCTAACGCTTTAATCCGAGCGTGGCTGAATTCTAGTCCTTGGGCAGAATCAATCACTTGCCAAGCTTCGTAATGAGATTGTTTCTTTCCTCGTCGGAGATAAACCACTAAAGCAGTAACAATACTAATACTTTCAAACGTTCCTAAAATTCGAGATTCTTCTATAGATTGAATAAAAAATTTCCCCCAGGTTTTTTGCTGTTCTAGTGTATTCTCCAGATATAAAATAGAAAGAATGACCAAAATGACAGCAGCCAGAATAATCAAAATTTCAAAAACATCTCGTAACAATCTAGCTAGCCAGCGATTCAGTCGAGATAATTGTTGTTTATTACCTAGCCGAGTATATTTTTTGTTTAGAGATTCCATTGTAAAAATTTTGTAAAAAATCAGTTCTTCACTCTAATCTCTAGAAAAATAACAGAACAATCATCCCCGTAAAAGAGGAAAATTTGGTGAAAATAAAAATACTTTAAACCCCTCACAAGAACTTAACAACCATAGTAAATTCTAGCCTGACCTAAGCCAAAGTCACGTAAATAATGTTGCCAGCGCTTGGCAATATCAGGATTAGAAAAAGGCCCGACCGCAACTTTAGGATCACTTGCACTATAGCGTTGATAAACACCCGTTTCAGGTACCCCCAATAAAACCACTTGTTCAGCAATTCTAGGTAACTCTTCTGACGCACCCGGAATGACAACAAAATAAGCAGCTTGGGCTTTACCTCCATGTACTCCATAAGCCCGTTGTGCTTCTTCTAAAGCCGCTTCTGTTTCAGGATTCCATCGACCATTAACAGGTCCCGGATCAAGACCCAATGCTTGCAGTCGCCTTTGCAACTCTAACAGCAGTAATTTACTGTAATGTAAACGTCCAAATAACTTATCTTCCGGCATAGATTAATTGTTCACAGCTAAGACCTTCTCTCTATCTATCTTGCATCACTCTACTGACTTACTCCGCCATGAACCGTACACTTAACTCCTAACGACAGGCAGAAAACTCCCACTCACCTTGTTATCCTAGTGAGAGAAACTGCTCAATTGCTTATCCGTTCCTCATCCACAAATTATGACTGAACAACCGACCCGCATTTGTATTTTGGGTGGAGGCTTTGGTGGACTCTATACCGCTCTACGCTTAAATGAGTTACCCTGGCGGAAGTCCGAACAACCGGAAATCACTCTCGTTGACAGCCGCGATCGCTTTTTATTTTCGCCGTTTTTGTACGAACTCTTAACCGGAGAACTCCAAACCTGGGAAATCGCTCCTCCCTTTGAACAACTATTGCAAAATACAAATATACGCTTCTGTCAGCAAGTTGTCACCGCTATCGACATTGAAGCCAAGGAAGTTCAGCTTTCTGAAGGTGAGGCTCTGACTTTTGATTATTTAGTTTTGGCGATGGGAGGTGAAACACCCCTCGATATTGTACCGGGCGCTGCGGAATATGCCATTCCCTTCCGAAGCATTGAAGACGCCTATCGCCTCGAGGAACGGCTGCGGCTTCTAGAAGCCTCTGATCAAGACAAAATTCGTATCGCCATTGTTGGCGGGGGTTACAGTGGCGTGGAGTTGGCTTGTAAGCTGGCTGACCGACTCCAAGAACGGGGACGCCTACGATTGATTGAACGAGATGATAGGATTTTGCGGAGTTCTCCCAATTTTAACCGCGAAGCCGCCCAACGCGCCCTCCAACAACGCGGAGTTTGGGTTGATTTGGAAACAACGGTTCAATCGATTGAAGCCTCGACGATGGCTTTGGAGTATCGACAACAGGTTGATCCAATTCCCGTTGACCTAGTGTTGTGGACAGTCGGAACGAGAATTTCGCCGATTGTGCAGTCTCTACCGTTAAAACACAATCAACGAGGTCAGGTGATGACGACAACGACATTACAGGCTGTTGACCATTCTGAGATTTTTGCCTTGGGGGATTTGGCTGATTGTAAGGATGTTGACGGTCAGCAGGTTCCTTCCACCGCTCAAGCCGCCTTTCAACAAGCCGATTATGCCGCCTGGAATATTTGGGCCTCTATGACCGGACGGCCTTTATTACCCTTCCGCTATCAGGGTTTGGGCGAAATGATGACTTTGGGAACCGATGACGCCACCCTCACAGGTTTGGGGATTAAGTTAGAAGGGCAAATGGCACATTTGGCTCGTCGTTTGATTTATCTTTATCGTTTTCCCACACTCGATCATCAAGTTCGGGTTGCCTTTAACTGGATAACTCGACCGCTTCAGGATATGATATCGCCTCCCGTGCGATAGGGATTTGGGTGATTGGTGCAACATCTTAGATAGAACAGAGAGGATTTGCTTTTTCCTCTCTACTTTTTTTCCCTCTCAAAGCAATCCTGCTCTCGATTCACAAAATTTGCAAAATCCCAGAAGTCAATAGGAAATAAATCTCAAAATCCTTCAACCTGTAGCCTCTCTCTGCTAATGTTTGAGCTGAACCTTGCTTGAAAATCCATAATGAAAAAACAAACGATCTGGCTGATCACCAAAATTTTTATAGCGATCGCTATCCTCGTTTTTAATGTGGCGCTATTCCCTCAAACTGTTTTTGCTCAAGAAAAAACCATTTGTAATCAACCCATTGAAACCGGGAGTTGTCGAGCCAGTTTTAACCGCTATGCGTTTAATGGGAGCGAATGCGTTCAGTTTAGCTTTGGCGGTTGTGAAGGAAACGAAAATAACTTTATTACCCTCGGTGACTGTCAACAAACCTGTTTGGGTGAAGCATCAGCCGTCAAGCCGGAAGTGAGTACAGCCGAAGAAATTTGCGCTCAACGGATAGAGAGTGGCTCCTGCCAAGCAGATTTCAACCGATACGCTTTTAACGGTAGCGAGTGTGTCACCTTTTCCTTTGGCGGTTGTGAAGGGAACGAAAATAACTTTATTACTTTAGAAGATTGTCAAGAAACCTGCGTTGTACCCCCTCAAAAATAATCCCTTTTTCAGAGTCTTTCACTCTCTATAACCGCAACGTGCGGATCGGGTATTCCATCAAAAACTCGATCCGTTTTGAGTAGAAATTGTACCTAAGATATCACTTTCTTTTTGGGCTTCAGAATATTGTTGCTATTATAATCATACCGCACTAACGGTCAATTTTTCCTTTGTCACTCAAAAAATCCAGACAACTCACTTCCAACTTTCTAATGGTATCATCAACAGACTCGCATTCATACGTTCTGCCAGGATCTCATCAAAATGAGTAAAATTAACGGTACTATCATGCAGTATTTCCACTGGTATATCGATCCGAGTTTAAGCCTGTGGAATGAAATCAAAAACCGAGCAAAAGAACTCGCCGATGCTGGAATTACGGCTCTTTGGCTACCTCCCGCCTACAAAGGTTGTAACCTGACTGAACCCGAACGGGCTTGGAATGACGTCGGTTATAGTACATACGATTTATTTGATTTGGGTGAATTTGATCAAAAAGGAGCCATTCGCACCCGATATGGTACTCGTGAACAATATCTAGCCGCTATTCAAGCCGCTCATCATGCGGGAATTCAAATTTACGCTGATGTGGTTTTTAAACATAAAAATGCAGCCGATGATCCCGAATTTGTCGAAGCTGTTCCTGTGGCTTGGAATAACCGAAATGTTGATATGGGTCACACCCGAACCATTCAAATTTACAGCCATTTTAAATTTCCCGGTCGCCAAGACAAATATTCTAGCTTAAAATGGCGCTGGTGGCATTTTGATGCGGTTAATCATAATGCGTCTAACTGGAATGATCAAACGATTTATCGCCTTAAAGATAAAACCTTTGAAACCCAGGTTGATCCACGTCATGGAAATTATGATTTTTTGATGGCTTGTGATCTCGATACCTCCAACGAAGAAGTGCGTCAAGAACTGTACCATTGGGGAAAATGGATATTAGAAACAACTGGCGTTGATGGCTTTCGGTTAGATGCGATTAAACACATTAGTTCTAGCTTTTTTGTCGATTGGTTAAATTTTCTACGTGAATACACAGGTCGAGAATTATTTACAGTCGGGGAATACTGGGAAAACAATGTAGAAGCCCTACATGAATATATTAGTAAAACCCAGGGAAAAATGTCATTATTTGATGTTCCTTTACACTACAATTTTCATCGGGCTAGCCAAAGCGGAGGTTACTATGATATGCGAACCATTTTAAATGGAACACTGATGCAACAACAACCCGCTCTAGCCGTTACATTTGTAGAAAATCATGCTTCTCAACCTTTACAAGCATTACAATCTGTTGTCGAACCCTGGTTTAAACCCTTAGCTTATGCCATTATTCTACTGCGACAAGAAGGTTGTCCTTGTATTTTTTATGCGGATTATTATGGCGCTCATTATTTCGATAAAGGCTATGAAATTTGGATGAATACTCACCGTTGGATTATTGATAAATTGTTATACGCTCGTCAACATTTTGCCTATGGTGATCAAGAAGATTATTTTAATCATCCCGATTTCATTGGTTGGACAAGACTCGGTGATCAAACTCATCCACAAGCGATGGCTGTCATTCTCAGTAACGCTTCTCAGGGTCAACAATGGATGAAAGTCGGTAAACCCAATACCCAATTTTATGATGTAACGGAACACATCAAAGAACCAGTTTATACAAATGAATACGGTTGGGGAGAATTTCGCTGTAATGCCGGTTCAGTTTCGGTGTGGGTTCAAGCTTCATTCTGACAACTTCTTCAAATCAATACAATGTCTAATACTCTCAGTTAAGGGTGTTGTAAACTGGCGAATTGATTCAATTTCACCGCCTAAATTCTTGACCACCAATTGTAACGCTTTTTCTTCTTCAACCGTCCAATGTCCTCGGTACAAAACAACTCGACCGCCTTGAGTACAAAAAGGTAAAGCATATTCTGCACAAACTGAAGCCGTTGCTACTGCACGAACTAAAGCTAAATGATACTTTCTTTTGAACTTTAATTGTTGATTAACCTGTTCAGCACGACCGACGAATCCTCTGGCATTTTTGACCTCTAAAGTCTCAATTAATGATTCTAAAAACGTAATTTTTTTGCGGGTACTATCTAACAACATGACCGAACTTTCGGCAACCGCAATCGCCACAGGTAAACCCGGAAAACCTGCACCTGTTCCAATATCAATCACCTCAACAGTCGAGGCTGAAAAATCCCATTCTCCCCTAAAAAACGGTGCAATTCCCGCTAGAGAATCCCATAAGTGTTTTTCCCAAAAAGCATCATATTCAGTAATCCGAGTTAAATTCAAAGATTCATTTCCCGCCAATATTCCCTCATAAAGACGTTGAAATAGCTGTTGCTGGACTGCCGTCGGTTGCCAATTTAACGTTTCTTGCCAAACGGAAGTCATCTCTAAAATCATCGGCCTTTCAGTCTCGTTCATCGTCCTTTCAACTACAAAAATTCTCTCAACAAACATTCGCCTAAATTCATTCAACAAGTAGCCGGATCAATCACTTGTAAATCTCCATGATTCAACGTCCAACAGCGATCCGCCACTCCCATTAAATCCGCCGCATCGTGCGTAACAACCAACAACGTCCAATGGTTTTTTAACTTCCCTAACAAACTCACCAACTGTTGGCGCATTGACCAATCTAATCCGGCTGTCGGTTCATCCAACATCAACAAATGCGGTTGACGAATCAATTGTACCGCCAAAGCCAAGCGTCGTTGCTGTCCTCCACTCAACGAATGGGGCGGATTTTGTAGAGACAAATGACCCAAACCCACCTCGTTCAAAGCATTATTAACCTGTTCTAATCCTAACTCGGGGTGTCCCAGGCGCAACTCCTCCAAAACGGTTCCCCCGCAAAAATGTCTTTCCGGAAACTGAAACACCAAACCTGCTAACTGTTGTAAGTGTTCAGCAGTTAACTCCTGATCTCGCCAGCAAATTTCTCCCCTTGTTTTTTCAGCTAAACCCGCTAAAATTTCAAGAAGTGTACTTTTACCGGAACCACTACGACCGACAATTAACCCCATTTGTTGTGGCGCAAGTTCCAAACATACATCTTTGAGAATCGGCACCGAACTAGCAGGAGGATGATAAAGTATATTTTTGAGATAAAGCATCAGGGAAAAAAGCTAAACTTTCAAAGTTCGTAAACCGTTATACACAGCTACTCAAAATCATAACATCTGCTCGCCCGTTTTGTGGAACCTGTCCTTTTCTCCTAACGTCAACAATCTATTCTTAAACTCTTGTAATCGCTCAAAAATAGATGCTCATGTCTTCAAAATCTTTCCGAAAATCCTTAACAACAACTTGGCAAAGCATCAGTGCTATCACTGCTACAGCGACACTCATCGCCCTCAGTTTTTGGAATAGTCCAGTTTTAGCAGCCGATCCCTTTCGTGAGGGAGATAAAGCCCGACAAATTGGAGAGAATACAGAAGCCGCTTTTAAGGCAATGTTTGAACGGGGAAACTATCAAGATGCCCAATGGTATCTCGAACAAGCAAAGTCGGAAGAATCAGACGAACCGATGATTTATGCCTTGCTGGCTTCTTTAGCTTATCAACAGCAAGATTGGCAGGGTTTAAAAACCTATTCGAGCCAAACCATGACCGCCGCAAAAGCCTTACAAAGTCGCGATTTAGTGCGAAGTAATCTTTATATTGCGATCGCTTACTTTCTAGACGGGGCTTATATTTTATCCACAGAAGGCACGTTCAAAGGTGCGCCCGTTGCCCTAAATCTGCTTCAGGATGTTTTCAAACATATGGATGCCGCAGCTCAAGTCGATTCAACTGACCCAGAACTGAATTTAATTCGCGGCTATATGGATATATTTTTAGCTCTCAATCTGCCGTTTTCTGATCCTCAATCCGCTATCCAAAAACTCGAACAACATGGCAGTCCCCGTCATCTTGCCTATCGAGGTCTGGCTTTAGCTTATCGGGATTTAGATCAACATGAAAAAGCCTTAGAGTTTATTAATAAAGCGATAGAAGAAGTGCCGAATAATCCCGAAGTTCTCTATATTAAAGCACAACTTCTCTCTTCTATTGCTCGACGAAATAACAATAATACCTTAACCTTAACAGAAGCCAAAAACAACTTTCAAGCCGCTTTAGCCCAACCCCAACAACTCCCGAAAACCATTGTTGCTCAAATCTTTTACGAACAATGTAAGACTCTCAACCGCATTGATAATCAAAGTCGTGCTTGTGATCCAATGCGAGATACAATCAGATCAATAAATAGCCCGTGGGGGCCTGTTCCTGAGCAAATGCCCTCCTTGTAAACCCCATCAACGAGCAATTCTATGGATATTCTATTTCGCGAATGTAATCCCTTTGATTTGTGGATTTGGCTGAGATTTAGTACCGTTCCCTCCATGACTGAACGCCAATATATTGAAGAAGTTTTTGATTCCTGGTTTCTCTTAGGAAAATTGGGAGGATTTAATGCAGAAAATCTGCAAGTTCAAGAGTGTGGAGTCGATCTCAACTACATGACCTATGATACAGATAGCAGCGAGAGTAGCATGATGGCACTCATGCACAATATGGGGGAAATAGAATATCAAGGACTTTGGGTGAGATGTTGGTTTGACTTAGGAACCACTGACTCTTTTTCCCTCGATATTTTGATTAATGCTTTCCAACAACTGAGTAAAGAATACGTCACCATTGAAGAATTAATTATTGGGGGACAAAATGAAGATTGGCCAGTTGATGAAGATTACAAAAATTCAACGTTTGCAGACTATAACTAACCGTCTAAATCGAGCATTAACCGCAAAATAATTCAAAGGGATTGGGTGAATTATGGGGAAGAAAATTCGGGTATTAGCTTTAGGATTAATTCAAGATCAAAACCGCTTGTTTTTATCCCAAGGCTATGATCCTATCAAGCAAGAAACCTTTTATCGGGCTTTAGGGGGCGGTGTAGAGTTTGGAGAACAGAGTCGAGACGCTTTACAACGAGAATTTTTAGAAGAAATTCAAGCAGCCCTAACCAATATTCAGTATTTAGGCTGCTTAGAAAGTCTCTTTGTCTACAAAGATAAACCCGGACATGAAATCATTCAACTCTATAAATGTGACTTTGCTGATCCGAAATTTTATCAGATCGAACAACTCACTTTTAAAGAAGGAAAACGCGAAAATCTCGCACTTTGGGTTCCACTCTCAGGCTTTTTATCCGGTGAACTGACTTTATATCCTGAAAACTTTCTGGAATATTGTCTGAAGCCAAATTAGCACCTTTAAAACAAAGAGATTTGCTGCATCGCAGGATTTTCATAGCCTAAATCTGGCGGTAAATTTCTTTGTTGAGAGGCTCGAACTGCGAGGCGATCGCAGCATTCATTTTCTAGATTTCCCGCATGACCTTTCACCCAAACCAATTTTACCTCATGCTGTGAACAAAGTTGTAATAACTGTTCCCAAAGATCAGGATTCATCGCCCATTCTTTGCTATTGCGTTTCCAGCCATTGGCTTTCCAGCGTTTAGCCCAACCTTTTTCGATCGCATCAATCACATATTTTGAATCACTATACAGCGTGACTCTACTTTTTGTCTCTAAAGCTTGGAGTCCAACAATCGCCGCCATCATCTCCATGCGGTTATTGGTTGTTAACTGAAAACCCCCTGATAATTCCTGTCGATCCTCTCCCTGAATTAATACAATACCATAACCACCAGGCCCCGGATTTCCCAAACAAGCCCCATCCGTATAAAGGGTGACTTCCTCCATTTGTGATGAATCTTTTCGAGTTTCTTGCGTTTTTTTAACAGGTGGAGCAGGAGCGAAATTTTCTGTTAAAATAGCTGTAGTCTTGGTGTCGGGTTCATGCCGTTGGGAAACCTGTAAATTCAGCGTCACACTTTCACGAAATAGGCGAATCATCTTTAATAGATGTGGCCGATATTCAGGAGGTGTCGCTGCAATTTCTGAGAAAAACTCATCACTTTCAATTTGAGAAAATTTCTTCACAGGTTTAGAGAAAACGTCATCCTGATTTTCATTGGGTTGAGACATCATTTAATCTAGCACTCTACACAGCATCAGCTCCATTTCATTTTAAAACGTGAGCGCACCTTTTTTACTGAAAAATCCAATCGCCTGAATCTATCTCAAGATAGAGATATCTAACCCCTGGCTCATCTTAAGCTAGAATAGACAATCTACCCAAATTTCAGTACCCCTGTCACCGATTAGATATCCCTCGTTACACCAATTAACAGAAGACACCAACTCCATCTCCAGCCGAAAACATTTGCCTCGGATCTGCGGATTTTGCCTGAAAGAGTTAATATCGGAAAAAATAGATCTAGTCAACCCTTGGAATTCGCGTTATATTTATTGTTAAACTAGAGCAATAGCAGGATAGCGTCAAGCTAAAATATCAGTTTAATCTGGACTCACTGACCACCTGTTTTTTGACTCAAAACTTAGCCTAGAAACACAAAAAAATCTATGGGTTCTGCTTCATCAGTGGAGGAAAAAAGACCGTGAAAGCAACATCACCCGATCCATTTCAAGCTGGAGGTGAAATCGGAAAAATAATCCGATCGCAGAATTGGTCGCCAACTCCCCTGGGTGCTGTTGAACAATGGTCTGTACAGCTCAAAACGATTTTAAATCTTGTTTTAAATACCTGTCATCCTCAGTTTATCCTCTGGGGAAATGAACGGATTTTACTCTACAATGATGCCTATTATTCAATTTGGGGTAAAATTCTGCCTCTCTCTACCTTGGGTCAACCGTTGAATTCTTGTTGGTCGGAAATGAGCCAGGAAATCGCTTCAGATATACAACAGATTTTAGAAACTAGACAAGCAATTTTGCGGGAAAATAAACAATTTAATTCACAATTATTCAGTCAACAAAAACAGCGTTATTTTAACATCTCTTATAGTCCGATTTTGGGTCAAACGGGTGAAGTCGCCGGAGTATTGGGAACCCTGATAGAAACAACCTCTCAAACCCTTAGCCAACCTCAGTTCAATCAAAGTTACAATATATTAGAACGAATTACTGATGCTTTTGTTGCCTTAGATCGAAATTGGCGTTATACCTACATTAATCAAGAAGCCGCTCGTTTGTTGGGATATACTCGCGAAGAATTGCTGGGGAAAGAACTCTGGAAAGACGTATTTGATGCCGATGCAGAACATCCCGCAACCCAACAATTGCGTCTAGCCATGAGAGAACAAACCCCCCTGCATTTAGAAATCTTTTCGCCGGTGCTTAATCGCTATTTAGAAATCAACGCCTGTCCCTCACCCGAAGGAATTTCTATTTATTTTAGAGATATTAGCAAACGCAAACAAATCGAATCCCAACTGCGTTCGAGTGAAGAATTTAACCGTCGGATTATCGAAAGCAGCATGGACTCTATCAAAGTTCTCGACTTAGAAGGGCGACTGCTGTTGATGAACTCCGGCGGACAATACCTGTTAGAAATCAATAATATTGAACCCTATTTACATCAACCTTGGGTGGAATTTTGGCCTGATGGCGATCGCGAAAAAGCAGAAATAGCCCTAACTCAAGCACGAATAGGAAAAACCAGTCGCTTTCAAGGCTATCGTCCGACTCAAACAGGTAAACCGAAATGGTGGGATGTGTTGATCACTCCCATCTTTGGAAGCCAAGGAAAAGTCGAACAAATTCTGGCGTTATCCCGAGATATTACTAACTTAAAACAAGCAGAAGATGTGCTGCGAACCAGCGAAAACCTCTATCGAACTCTCAGTGATGCAGTCCCCGACTTTATCTGGTCTTGTGATAGTAAAGGACAAACTGATTTTGTTAACTCACGCTGGATAGAATACACCGGTTTAACCCTAGAAGAACTGAATAAAAAAGGCTTACAACAGATAAACCATCCCGATGACTATCCCTACTTACAAGAAGCCTGGGATCAAGCCAAACAACAAGGAACAGCTTTTGAAGCGGAATTTCGTTATCGCCGCCATGACGGGGTTTATCGTTGGTTTATGGGTCGTGCGGTTCCCCTCAAAGACGAAAGCGGAAACATCATAAAATGGATAGGCATCACCACAGACATCCACGAACGCAAACAAGCCGAAGCCGAACGAGAGCAACTTCTCCAACAGCTAGAAACCGAACGCTCCCGGATGAGAGCCATCTTACAGCAAATGCCAGCCGGAGTCCTAATCGCGGATGCTGAAACCGAAGAATTAGTCCTGGCGAACCAACAAGTCGAAGAGATACTGGGCTACTCCTACGCCCTAGAATGGCAGTTAGAAGCCTACGATCAAGACGTCACCTTTGAAGGTTTTCATCCCAATGGACAGCCTTATCGTCCTGATGAATATCCCCTCGCGCGATCGCTACGGACAGGCGAAGTGGTTTTAGGCGAAGAAATCGAAATTCACCGAGCAGATGGTCAGCGCATCATTATTGATGTGAATTCTAGCCCGATTCGAGATCAACAAGGAGAGATTTTAGCAGCCGTTGTTGTGTTTCGAGATATTACCTATCAACGGCAAGCAGAACTGGCGCTGAGACGGGGTGAAGAACGATTTCGCGCCCTGATCGAACAGGCACCCGATGCTGTATTAATCGCCGATCTCCAAGGCACCTATATCGATGTGAATAACAACGCCTGTAACTTACTCGGTTATTCACGAGAAGAACTGATTGGTAAGCAAATCCTAGAGATTATTCCCCCCAAAGATCAACCTCGACTCGAAGCCGTCAAACAATCCTTACTGCTGGGGAATACCCACGTCGAAGAATGGACGCTGATTAGAAAAGATGGCACTATCGTTCCCGTTGAAATCAGTACCAAAATATTACCCGATGGCCGCTGGCAAGCCTTTGTTCGAGATATTAGCGAACGCCAACAGACCCAAGAAGCCCTACAAACCAGCGAAGAACGATTTCGACAGATGGCAGAAAATGTTGAAGATGTCTTCTGGATCGCCCAAATGCAAGACTACAAAGTTCTCTACGTTAGTCCCGCCTATGAAACACTCTGGGGATATTCCTGTGAAAGTCTTTATGCAAATCCCTATGAATGGATGGAAATGATCCATCCCGAAGATCGTTCAAAAGCTGAAGCCGCCTTTACCGAACAGGTTAAAACCGGTCGATGTGCGGTTGAATTTCGGGTGATTCGTGCCGATGGTTCTATTCGGTGGATACGCGATCGCGGTTTTCCCATTCCCGAAGAAGACGGTCAAATTCGCCGAGTCGCCGGAATTGCAGAAGATATTACCGAACGAAAACAAGCCGAAGCCGCCTTAAAACAACGAGAAGAAGAACTGCGCTTAATTACCGATGCAGTTCCGGCTTTAATCGCCTACGTTGATCGCGATCAACGGTATCGCTTTGTTAATCGGGCTTATTCTGATTGGTTTGGGCATCTCCCCGAAAACATTATCGGTCAGGATCTTGCTGAATTTATTGGGGAAACCGCCTATCAGTTCATGCGTCCTGACGTCGAGTCCGCACTCGCTGGAGAACCCGTAACGGTTGAACTCTTGATGCCCTTTAAAGATGGCGGCCCCCGCTATGTTCGTCGTCAATATATTCCCAATATTGCCAGTGATGGTACGGTAACAGGATTTTATGGCCTGATTACAGACATTACCACCTTAAAGCAAACCGAAGAAGCCCTTCGTTTGAGCGAACAACGCTATCGTTCGCTTGTCTCCATTCTCAGTTCGATAGTTTGGATCGCTGACCCCGAAGGTCAATTTATTCAGCCTCAGCCCGCCTGGGAAACCTACACCGGACAAAGCTGGAGTGAACATCAAAACTGGGGCTGGTTACAAGCGATTCATTCGGATGACCAAGAGCGAGTCAAATCCCTGTGGATACAAGCACGAGATAGCAAAACCCTGTATCAGTCTGAAGGACGGATCTGGAATACTGCAACCCAGAAATATCGCTACTTTGAAGCCAAGGGAATCCCATTGTTTAACTCCGATGGTTCGATCCGAGAATGGGTCGGGACGATCACCGATGTAGACCATCGCAAGCGATCAGAAGTGGCACTCCGTCAGAGTGAAGAACGATTTCGGCAATTGGCGGAAAATATCGAGGATGTTTTCTGGATCATGGATATGCAGGAGATTAAAATTCTTTATGTCAGTCCTGCCTATGAACGCATCTGGGGAAATTCCCTGCAAAGCCTTTGCAATAATCCCTATGACTGGTTAGAGACGATTCATCCTGAAGATCAAGAGCGCGTTAGACTCGCCTTTTTTGAACAGGCTGTTGAAGGTCAATTTAGTCAAGAATATCGCATTGTTCGTTCCGATGGTTCCGTTCGTTGGATTCGCGATCGCTCGTTTCCCATTTACAATGAACAGGGTGTAATTCGTCGGGTTGCTAGGATTGCTGAAGATATTACCCCAGCCAAACAAGTTGAAGCGGCTCTGCGACGCAGTGAACAACAATTTCGCGTCGCTCAAGAGTTATCACTGTATGCGTTTACCATCCTCAAAAGTATACGGGATAAAACCGGAGAGATCATTGACTTTGAATGGATTTACGTTAATCCCAAAGCCGCAGAAGCCCTCAAACGTCCCGCAGAAGATCTCCTCGGTCAACGACTTTTAGAGGTTTTACCCGGAAACCAGTTCCACTTTAATTTGTTTAAACGTTATGTTGAAGTTGTTGAAACAGGTGAACCTGACGATATTGAGCTTTTCTACGATGCCGATGGGATTACAGGTTGGTTTCACAATATGGCGGTTAAATTAGAAGATGGGGTAGCAGTTTCCTTTAGCAATATTAGCGATCGCAAACAAGCAGAAGTGGCGTTACGTTTAAGTGAAGCCAACGCCCGAGCTAGAGCAGAAGAACTCGAAGCCTTGATGGAAGCGGTTCCGGCGGCTATTTGGATAGCCCATGATCGCCACTGTCATCAGATGAGCGCCAACTTAACGGCTTATGAACTGATGCGGATGTTTCCCGGTTCAGTGCCAACAGCGACTCCGGCTGATGGAAAAAACCCTCTACCTTTCAAGCAACAAATTAATGGCAAAAATATTCCCCCCCAGGAGTTACCCATGCAGAAAGCCGGACGAACAGGTGAGGAAGTCGAAGGGGAATTAGAATTTATTTTTGATTCTGGGGAGGTTCGTTATATCTACGGTAAAGCGGTGCCGTTGCGAGATGACAATGGACAAGTGCGGGGAGTGATTGGAGCGTTTTTGGATATGACGGAACGCAAACGCGCTGAAGAAGCCCTACAAGCCAGTGAAGAACGGTTCCGGTTAGCGACTCGGGCGGTAACAGGGATTGTCTATGACTGGGATCTGCAAACCAACCACGTCTATCGATCGGAAGGTTTGCGTCAACTGATTGGTCTAGGCCCGGAAGAGGTTCCTCAAGATCGAGATTGGTGGAGTGAACGGATGCACCCCGAGGATCGTTTAGTGATTCAACCTCAGATGTTGTCAAATATAGACAATGGCTTTGATCGCTATAGTTTTGAATATCGAGTTCGCCATGAGGATGGACATTGGGTTGATGTTTGGGATCGAGGGTATATTCTTCGCGATCGCAAAGGTGAGTTAGTTCGGGTTGTTGGTTCGACGGCTGATATTAGCGATCGCAAACGAGCCGAAGCCGAACGAGACCAACTTCTCGCCCGTGAACGCGCCGCTAGAGAAGAAGCAGAGGCCGCTAACCGCATCAAAGATGAATTTTTGGCGGTTTTGTCTCACGAATTGCGATCGCCGTTAAATCCGATTCTGGGTTGGGCGAATTTGCTTCAGCGTCAAAAGGTGGATGACAAAATCCTCCATCAAGCCTTGACAACGATTGAGCGCAATGTCAAGCTACAAGTGCAGTTGATTGATGATTTGTTAGATGTTTCTCGGATTTTACGCGGTAAGCTGAACTTAAATCGCTCATCGGTTGATCTGAGAATTGTGATCATCTCGGCTGTGGAAACTGTTCGTCTGGCTGCCGAAGCGAAGTCCATTGAGATTAAAACTCACCTCTATCCTCAAGTCGGACAAGTTCTCGGTGATGCGGGGCGTTTACAACAAATTGTCTGGAATTTGCTCTCCAATAGCGTTAAATTTAGTTCGATTGGTGCCAAAGTAGATATCTGGTTAGAACAAGTCGGGACTGAGGCTCAAATTCGCGTCAAAGATGCAGGTAAGGGAATTAGTCCTGAATTTTTACCTCATGTCTTTGAATATTTTCGTCAGGAAGATGGAACGACGACGCGCAAGTTTGGCGGACTGGGCTTAGGATTGGCTATAGTTCGTTATATTACCGAAATGCACGGCGGAACAGTGCAAGCGGATAGTCCCGGTGAAGGACAGGGAGCTACTTTTATTGTCAAGTTTCCCCTGATTCCTCAAAACGGCGAATCTGCCAAAAATGACCAAACTCTAGATGCTGAGTCTTTCAACCCTAAGTGCTTGCAGGGAATTCGGATTTTAATTGCTGAGGATGAAGCGGATACCCGAGATTTTCTCACTTTAATGTTAAAACAAGCGGGTGCAACGGTGATTGCTGTTGATTCTGCAATAGAAGCCCTGAAAGCGTTTATGCGTTCGACTCCCGATATTTTAGTTAGTGATATTGGGATGCCGGGAATGGATGGTTATCAGTTAATGAAGCAAGTTCGATCTTTGTATAAGAATAGATCAGACCAACAAATGCCTGCGATCGCATTAACGGCTTATGCGGGAGAAAGTGATTTTCATAAAGCCATTGCTGCTGGGTTTAGCCAACATATTTGTAAGCCTGTTGAACCGGATCGTTTAATTACAGCGATTCTTGATTTAGTTAATCGGTAAAGCAGTTATAGCAAATATTTAACGATATTATAGCAGTCGAAGCCTTTGATTAGGACACTGTTTTTCTGTCAAATCCTTTGATGATAAAGGTTTCAATTCTGTCTCCTGTCTCCTGTCTCCTGACTTCTGCTATATATGATTTTTCGGAAAAGTCACCTGATCAATTATATCATTCAAAGGGCATAAAATGTTATTTTAATTTTGACTATTAATTCTTAACCCTTGACATTTTATATTTATCAGTATTTAATGCTATAAGAAGGGCAGAAACGATTTTCATCTCCGGATGTCATAAATGTCCAAGTTTAAAAATTTTAGGGATAATTTGATCATGCCAGAGAATAATTCTACCTCAAAGTCTTCAGCAGTCTCCTATCGAGATCGTCTGAATCCCTGGACAATCACTCGTTTACTTCCCAACTTAGAACGTACAGTCATAGGTCGATTCCGCAGTCGGTCTAATGCCGAGGGTCACTTACAACATTTGAAACAGGTTCTCCCGAAAGCTTCCTTTACCCTCGCTTTTGATTCTCAATCAGAAGAAATACAAGATTAGATTTAGTTATAGCAATAAATTTAGCAATCTGCGATCGCGTTTCTGAGGTTTAGAAGTGCGATCGCACCTATTTGAGTTAACAGTCTACCTATTAAACCGTTGTAAACTCGGTAAATTTCCGTTCTTCCGATGGAAAAACGCTAAGATAATATCTTCTGATCGCATGGGATAACAGCCTAAAAAACTTTTAATTTCAATGACAATTGGTTTTATTCGTTAATAATATTAGATTCTAAGGTTTCCTCAAGAGTGAAAGGTGATTCTTTTGGAAAAAAAATTAATTTAATTTTGGTTTCATCCGATGCTTTGAAACGTGCTTTTTGATAACAGTCCTCAAATACTTCTGAAAGCAGAGGTTTCAAACTCGGACTATCTTCTAGTAATTCTTCAATACAAATCCGTTGTTCTGTGATGGTACTGCGCCAACTTTCATTACGTTTTTCAGGCTGATAATGCCATTTTAGCAGGTGCATTAACAGTATAATCAAACGACTTTTTAATTCTCGTTTCTCACTTCTACCCATACTTTCAACTTCTTCAATTAAATTCGGAATATCTACCTCATTGAATTGATTTTCCTTCAACTGTTGAGCCGTTTTTTGTGTCCACAGGTAAAAGTCTTGTTCATAGAGATTATTGTGTATTTTCATAAGTTTTTACCAATAACGATCAATATAAATGCTGTAGATTAATTCATAAAATGGTTGTAAACATGGAAATAACTAGAGTTTTTAATTGTTCAATGCTGAGATTGGATAGAGGTTGTGGTAAGATGATCTTTATTCTGCACGGTTATTATCATTATAGTCTAACAATGTTCAGCGCGATCGCATTCATTAACCTGTAGGTTGGGTTTCACTGCGTTCAACCCAACAGTTTTAAACGATAAGCCAATTCAGATTAATTGTGATAAAATCAATTAAAATTAACCAAAAAAAATAATGATATGAAAATTAAAGTGATTGTTTGGCAAGAAGATAACGTTTGGTGTGCGAGTGTTCCTGCGTTACCGGGTTGTCATACTTGGGGTGAGAGTTACGAACATTTAATGGAAATGGTTAAA
The DNA here is from genome assembly GCF_000972705.2 of Limnoraphis robusta CS-951. The sequence continues at coordinate 25,712 of NZ_LATL02000356.1, forward strand.
AAGGCGATCGAAGCGTGGTTAGAAGTAGCCAGTGAACAACAATCTCAAAACTAACAAACAAAAATTAGCAGTTATTCTATTCAGTAAAGTCTGTAATCGGAATCAGTGTAACACCGCAATTAATCGCAGCATTAAGTTGGCGATCATCAACCGTAATTAAAGGATAATCTAACTGCAATGCCAAAGCAATATATAGAGAATCATAAATAGCCAATTGATGAGTTAACCCAATATCTAATGCAGAAGAGAGTAAGTAATTAACAGAAGCTATATTAAAAGGGATAGATTGTAAATCCAGAATCAGTAATTGTGCTTGTTCTTCTGGAAGTCCATAAAATCTGACTTGTTTCCAGATGACATTTGTACATTCTAGTAAGCAAAATTCAGGAATGTAAAACCGATCTCCTTTCAAGAGACGATTAAAAAGCATTCTGACTTGTGGAGTATATTCTTGCTGAATAAATCGCTGAATTACAATACTCGCATCAATAATATAATTATTCATTATTGATGACGCTCCTCCTGTAAGAGTTGTAAGGTAGAAGGTGCAGAGGAAGGGGGATTCCAAATATGAGAGTCAATCGAGTTAAATATTTCTTGCAATTGCTGTTGATTGGGAGTTTTTTGTATAACTTGATGTTGGCTCAGTCTTTCATCAACAATAGAAATAACTAGGCCTTTTAATTGTTCAATGCTGAGATTGGATAGAGGTTGTGGTAACATAATCTTGATTCTGCACAATTATTATCATTATATTCTAACAATCTTCAGTGCGATCGCCTTTTAACCTGTAGCTTGGGTTTCACTGCGTTCAACCCAACATTGTTGAATTCCCGCTATTGTTTCCAACTGTTCAATCAATTGGCGTAACTTAACTGGGTCAATTTTGTCGGGATCGAGAAAGGTTACAAGCACCTGGGTATTACTAATGTCTTGGGGTAATTCACTTAATTGAATCTGCCCATCTCGATAAAACCCTTCAACTGTTTTTAGCATAAGTTGATACAAATAATGATTGCTGTTAGCTCATTATACTCATTAACCTGTAGGTTGGGTTTCACTGCGTTCAACCCAACATTTGTAAAATATTAAATAAAATAATTTCGCTATCGTAGGGAAGCAGTTTAGGGGGTTTGGTTTCAATCAACTTCAATAACTTCATTGAAAAAAACGTGATATTTTAAGTTTCCTAAATTTACAACAATCAGATTATGTCTACATCTTGTTATTCCTGTGTATATTAATTCATCCATTGAGAATGTGCTGTCACTATTTTCATCATAATCTTCAATAATTAAAACAAGTGTGTGTATTTCCCAACCTTTAAAACTATGAATTGTCGATAATTTTACTGTACCAGGATTCATCCAAAAATTTTCTTTTTTATTTTTTCTTACTTTTTCTATTTCACTTTTTGAACGAGACATAATTGTTTCATAGAGTTCCTTAGACTCGAACATAGCTTGAGTTTTTTCATGCTTATCATGTCTTATAAAGTAATCTATATCTCTGACAATTTCTACTGTGTATGAT
>NZ_LATL02000357.1 GCF_000972705.2 Limnoraphis robusta CS-951
TTGGAGAATCCCCTTGCTTTAGAAATGGGGAGTATGTCAAATCATGAGGTTGACTCCCAACCAGTAAAGCAATAGAACACCAATCACAATAGACCAGGGAAGTAATCGGTTAGCAAAAGGGAATTGAGATTTTGCCATAGAAACTCACCTCTGTCACAAACATCATTAATTTATCAATGGTGTTAACAACAGCGATAGTATTACCCGGAATGGGGTTCGCAGAAAAGACAACCGTATCGCCTCTTTTGATGCTAATTTGTCGATGAGCGCCGTGAGCAATGCGAGTTAAAGCGGATAGGGGTTCTCCTTGTGATCCAGTCGTCAGAATTAACACCTTGTCATCTGGTGTATCTCGCAATGAGTTCAGAGGAATGAATAAGTCATCCCGGCATTTGATATAACCTAAATTTCGGGCATGGGCGATCACATTCAACATCGACCGACCGACAACGGCCACTGCACGACCTTGTTTTTGGGCAATACTGAGAATAATATTTAGCCGATGTACCGAAGACGCAAAGGTTGTCACTAAAATGCGTCCAGGTGCTTGTGCAAAAATCCGATCTAAGTTGGGATAAACTGAACTTTCAGACGGGGTAAATCCGGGAGATTCTGCATTGGTCGAATCACTCAACAAGCAGTGAACGCCTTTTTCGCCATATTCTGCAAGTCGTTGAAAGTCAAAGAATTCGCCATCAACAGGCGTGTGATCAACTTTGAAGTCTCCCGTGTGAATAACAACTCCGACCGGGGTATTAATCGCAACGGTGAAACTATCAGCAATAGAGTGAGTATTACGGATATATTCAACTAAGAAACTCTTGCCAATTCTGACAATTTCTCGGGGACGAACGGTTCTTAATTCGGTGCGATCTGAGACTCCGGCTTCTTCTAATTTCCCTTGAAGTAATGCCATCGCTAGTCGAGGGCCATAAATCACCGGAACATCAAATTGTTTGAGGTGAAACGGAATTCCACCGATATGATCTTCGTGACCGTGAGTGACGATCATGCCTTTAATTTTATGGCGATTTTCCCGCAGGTAGGTGACATCTGGGAGGACGATATTAACGCCGTGCATTCCATCAGTCGGAAAGGCAAGTCCGGCATCTAAAAGGATAATTTCATCGTCATATTCAAACACGCAGGTATTCTTGCCAATTTCATGCAAACCGCCTAAAGGAATTATCTTTAAGCCAGTACCATCGCTTTTGCTGATCGGTTTCCTTACTGAAGTTTTACTTTTAATGATGGGTGTTGTTCCGCTTTTAATCATGTTTTCCTTTTGGTGTGAAAGTTTATGGTTTAACGATGAACTTCGATAGCTGAAAGTTAATCTGAGTCAAAAACTCGATCAATAAAACTTTTATCAACTAACGACAAAATGTTCATAGATATTCAGTTGTCTGAAACTTTACTTTTTTTATTTTGCCTTTAAGCTTTGAGCAAATTGAGTTCACTTAAGACTTGCTGCAATTGTTGGGTTACTTCAGGAGGGGGGTCACACAGGGGGGGGCGAGTATGACCGACTTTCCAGCCTTGCAGCTTCAGGGCTGTTTTCACCGGAATGGGGTTCGTCACGACAAAAAGTGCCTTGAATAGTCCTAAGAGTTTCAGATGAGTTTCAGTGGCGACTTGCACGCTTCCTGCTTCAAAGGCCTGAATCATCTGCTGTAATCGATCTCCGACTAAATGACTCGCAACACTCACCACTCCAATACCACCCACTGCCAGTATAGGCAATGTTAGAGAATCATCTCCAGAGTAGATCTTAAATTCTGGTGGTGTCAAGCGTCGAATTTGACTCACTTGGTCTAAACTGCCGCTCGCTTCCTTAATTGCGACAATGTTAGAGATTTCCGCTAAACGAGCTACTGTTTCCGGTTGTAGACTCTGGCTGGTACGACCGGGGACATTGTACAGCATCATCGGTAAATCGGGACTGGCTTGTGCGATCGCCCTAAAATGTTGATACAACCCTTCTTGGGGAGGTTTGTTGTAATAGGGAACCACTTGCAACGATCCGTCTAACCCTAGTTTAGCAGCTTTTTGGGTTGCTTCGATCGCCTCAGAAGTACAATTTGATCCGGTTCCGGCCATAACTTTGGCTTTGGAAGAAACCGATGACTGCACAACTTTAAAGAGTTCGTACTCTTCTGACCAACTCAGTGTGGGAGACTCCCCTGTTGTTCCACAGACAACTAGGGTATCTGTGCCATGCTCAACCAAATGAGCTGCCAACTGTTCTGCCACTTCATAGTTGACACTTCCATCCTCCTTAAACGGCGTAATCATCGCCGTCATCACCTTTCCAAAACTTACCATCTGCCTTAAGATCAGTTGTGCTGTTTCTTCTGTTTATCTTTCCGAATCGCCTCACTTATTTGAGTTGCGGTTGACCTGTTGGAGCGTTCCCAAGCTTTTCCGGGTCGGGGTGCAAACCTCTATTTAATGACTAGCGACTAAAGATGAACGCCCTAAAAGATTTTTTGCGACTAATAACTCAGCGATTTGTACAGCGTTCAATGCTGCTCCTTTACGAACTTGATCGCCACTGAGCCATAGTTCTAACCCACAAGGATGAGAAATATCCTGGCGGATACGACCGACTAATACGGGATCTCGACCCGTTGCATCGATGGGCATGGGGAAATAATTGGCCTGCCAGTCTTCTCGCAGTTCGACCCCTGGAGCTTGAGAGAGAACCTCGAGCGCTTTTGCCACACTAAAAGGCTCGTCAAACTCTAGATTAATCGCTTCAGAATGGGCGCGAAGTACGGGAACCCGCACACAAGTTGCAGAAATTCTCAAGTCTTCGACTCCGAAGATTTTCCGAGTTTCATGCACCATTTTCATTTCTTCTTGGCAATATCCCGACTCATTCAAGGGAGAATTATGAGGGAATAAGTTAAAAGCCAAGGGATAGGGAAAAATTTCCGTCTGGGGAGTTTCTCCCTGCAAAATGGCGAGGGCTTGGGCTTTGAGTTCATCCATCGCTCTAGCCCCGGCACCACTGGCGGACTGATAGGTCGAAACAACGATGCGGCGAATGGGCTGCACTTGATACAATGGCCAAACCGCCACAGCCATCAAGATCGTTGTACAGTTGGGGTTGGCAATAATCCCCTGGTGAGAGGCCGCCGCCTCTGGGTTGACTTCCGGGACAATCAGGGGCACCTGTGCATCCATTCTAAACGCACTGGAGTTGTCAATCACCACAGCCCCTGCTTCTACTGCCCGCGCCGCCCACTGTTTAGACGTCGTTGCACCGGCCGAAGCCAAAACCAAATCTACCTGATCAAATGACTGATCGTTAACGGCTTCTACCGCTATTTTTTCCTCCTTAAACCGCAGTTGAGTCCCTGCCGAACGCGACGAGGCCAACAGCTTCAACTCGGCGACTGGAAAGTTGCGACTATCCAACAATTCCAGCAATTCAGTTCCCACTGCACCTGTCGCGCCTAAAATAGCAACTCGGTAAGACTTAGACAAAGTTCAAAACCCTCCGCCATCGACAATTCTAAAATCAACCTGAAATTTCAATATCAAAATTAATAACAAACAAAATCAGTAATCTACAATAGGAATCTGGATCTAAAATCGCTTCTCAGAGCCACTGAACGCTACCAAGAGCGAGATTGGCTATCTCTAAAGAGGAAACTGAGGGGCAGCTTGTCGCTCACAACCCGTTGCGATCGCGAGATAAGATACAATTGCACATCTAGTCGATAGACTAACTCATCCCAAATTATAGTTCCCCAGAATCAAAGTGTGTTGAGGGGTTATTGAGTTCAGAATACCACAATTATGAAAGTTACCCAGGAAAAACTTCCCGCTAGCCAGATTGGGCTAGATATCGAAATCTCACCGGAAATGTCCAAGAACGCTTACGAGCAGGTGATTCGTCAATATGCTCGTTCGGTTAATATTCCTGGGTTCCGGAAAGGGAAAGTCCCCCGCCATATTCTCGTCCAACGCTTAGGAGTTGATCGAATTAAAGCGGCGGCTTTGGATGATTTGATGCAGCAGTGCTTACCCAAAGCCGTTGAACAGGAAAACATCCCTGCCATTGGGAGTTTTGAACTCCGGGGCGATGTTGAACAATTGGTCGCCCAGTACGAACCCGGACAACTTCTAACCATTAAAGCGGCGGTTGATGTCGCCCCCGAAGTCAAACTTGGCCAATATACTGGCTTAACGGTACAAGCCGAAGAAATCAAATCCGATCCGGCTCGGGTGGATCAAGTGTTAGAACAGGAACAAGCCAAGTTAGCCACGTTAATTCCGGTGGAAAACCGACCCGCTCAAACGGGTGATATGGCGTTTGTGGACTTCAAAGGTGTATTTGCGACTGTTGGCGAAGACGGAGAACCCCAGGAAATTCCAGGGGGTCAAGCGGAAAACTTCCAAGTAGAGTTAGCAGAAGGACAATTTATTCCCGGTTTTACCGAAGGAATGATTGGCATGAACCCCGGTGAAACCAAAGAACTTCAGGTCAAATTTCCTGATGATTATGGCAATGAGGAATTAGCCGGACAGCCTGCGGTATTTACCATTACCTTGAACGAACTCAAGGAAAAAGAACTTCCCGAGCTTGATGATGAATTCGCCGAAGAAGTCAGTGAGTTTAGCACCTTAGCCGAACTTCGCGAGTCCTTAGAGAAGCGATTTCAACAGGAAGCCGAAGATCAAACGACTGCCAACAAACATAAGGCTTTAATTGAGGCAATTGTCGCAGATCTTGAGGTCGAAATACCGGAAACGATGATTCGACAAGAAGTTGATCAAGTGCTGACCCAGCAAGCCATGCAGTTGAGTCAAATGGGAGTCGATATTAAACGGCTGTTTACCCAAGAGATGATTCCTCAAATGCGGGAGCGTTCTCGTCCCCAAGCCATTGAACAGCTTAAGCAGTCTTTGGCCCTCAAGGAAATTGCCAAGCAAGAATCTATTACGGTTTCTGAGGAAGATATTAAAGCCGAAGAAACTAAAGCAATGGAACAATTGCAGGGACAAGAGGTTGATCTAGATCGGTTGCGCGAAGTGGTCACAGAAGACTTACTGAAGAAAAAGACCTATGCTTGGTTAGAGGAAAACTGCACAATAGAGTTGGTTCCGGAAGGGTCTTTAACTCAGTCAGAGGAGTCTGAGCAGCCGGAAACTTCAGAAGAAACCTCTGAGGTGGAAGTCGAAGTCTTGACTTCTGAGTCTACAGAAACTTCTGCTGAGTCAGAGAGCGTTTCTGAGTGATTTCTTGAACGTTTAAGGACTAGAAAGGGCTAATCCCCTAACCTGTTAACGGGGAAAGGGGACAGCTAGCCTTTGGAAAGGCTGAAGTCAGCAAGTTCTGACATNAGTCTACAGAAACTTCTGCTGAGTCAGAGAGCGTTTCTGAGTGATTTCTTGAACGTTTAAGGACTAGAAAGGGCTAATCCCCTAACCTGTTAACGGGGAAAGGGGACAGCTAGCCTTTGGAAAGGCTGAAGTCAGCAAGTTCTGACATCGCCCATCTCAGACGTGATCGCCTGACACCTGACACCGGAAACCGTTCACCCATTCTAATCCCTCGTTTTCTGGGTAAATCTCAGTTTCTCTCGAGCCGTTCTAGTCGAGTTAAGGCATAATAGATCGTATCAAGCTTAACGGATTCAACAATTGCCCAAGGTGCAGAAGGCACTGTTTTAAAATACAGGGGTTAATTCACGCAATCGATCATTTAAAACCTAGTTATCTATCCCATGATTACATCTGAGTCTTCTCCTTGCCCAATTGTGAGTTTTAACAATCGCGATGTCATTAGCGTTAGCCAACGAAACTCGGCTTCAACCCATCCGGCTAACGTAATGATTCCTATGGTGATCGAACAGTCAGGGATGGGAGAGCGGGCGTTTGATCTCTACTCGCGTTTACTCAGAGAAAGAATTATTTTTCTGGGAACAGAAATTGACGATGAGATCGCAAACGCTGTCAGCGCCCAGATGTTGTTTCTTGATGCTGAAGATCCCGAAAAAGATATCCAACTCTATATCAACTCTCCAGGCGGTTCTGTCACAGCCGGAATGGGAATTTACGACACCATACAGCAAGTTCGCCCGGATGTGGTAACAATCTGTTATGGTTTGGCCGCTAGTATGGGAGCATTTCTGCTTTCGTCTGGTGCCAAAGGAAAACGAATGTCGCTTCCCAACGCCCGGATCATGATTCACCAACCTCTCGGCGGCGCTCAAGGACAAGCGGTAGATATTGAGATTCAAGCTAGAGAAATTCTCTATCACAAGCGCATCCTCAATGAAATTCTCGCGGAAAATACAGGTCAACCTTTTGAACGAATTGAGGCTGATACTGAACGCGACTTCTTCATGTCCGCCGAAGAATCTAAAGAATATGGTCTAATAGATCAGGTGATCTCTAAACAGAATCGTCCTATTCCTGGAGAATCTGTCCAAGCAGCCACATAAGACGAGGCAATTATGTCTAAATACGACTCCCATCTAAAATGTTCCTTTTGCGGAAAATCTCAGGAGCAAGTCCGTAAGTTGATAGCGGGGCCGGGGGTTTATATCTGCGATGAATGCGTGGAGTTATGCAATGAGATTTTAGATGAGGAGTTGTTCGATCCCAGTACAACACCTGCACCTCCTCAAACTTCTCGTCCTCAAGCCGCTCCTCCCCCTAAGCGTCGTTCCCGTCCCAGTCGCGTTGCACTCAACCAGGTTCCTAAACCGGTCGAGATCAAAACCTACCTTGATAGTCATGTCATTGGTCAGGATGAAGCCAAAAAAGTGCTTTCTGTAGCGGTTTATAATCACTACAAACGTTTAGGTTTTATCCAAGGGAAAGGTCGCCCGTCCACAGAAGATAACATTGAGTTGCAAAAGTCTAATATTTTGCTCGTTGGCCCGACGGGTAGTGGTAAAACCCTGTTAGCCGAAACACTGGCCAAAATGTTGGATGTTCCCTTTGCGGTGGCGGATGCAACCACTTTGACGGAAGCCGGATATGTGGGCGAAGATGTCGAAAATATTCTGTTACGGTTGTTACAAGTTTCAGATTTTGATGTCGAAGAAGCCCAACGAGGAATTGTCTACATCGACGAAATTGACAAAATTGCTCGTAAAAGTGAAAATCCTTCCATTACTCGCGATGTCTCAGGAGAAGGGGTTCAACAAGCTCTCCTGAAAATGTTAGAAGGAACCGTCGCCAATGTTCCTCCCCAGGGCGGACGTAAACACCCCTACCAAGACTGCATTCAAATTGATACCAGTAATATTCTGTTTGTCTGCGGGGGGGCCTTTGTGGGACTCGACCGAATTATCGAGCAGAGAACGGGTAAAAAGTCAATGGGCTTTATTCAAGGGGAAAAGGAACAAGTCAAAGAAAAACAGTCAGCCGATACCCTGAAGAAGATGGAACCCGATGACTTGGTGAAATTTGGGTTAATTCCTGAATTAATTGGCCGAATTCCAATGGTTGCGGTTCTTGATCCGTTAGATGAAAAGGCATTGATGGCAATTCTAACTGAACCTCGCAGTGCTTTAGTTAAACAATATCAAAAACTACTGCGAATGGATAATGTGCAGCTAGAATTTGAACCTGATGCCATTCAAGCGATCGCCCAAGAAGCCTATCGTCGGAAAACCGGCGCCCGGGCGTTGCGGGGAATTGTCGAGGAATTGATGCTGGATGTCATGTACGAGTTACCCTCTCGTAAAGATGTGAAACGCTGTCAGGTGACAAAAGAAATGGTTGAAAAACGATCAACGGCGGAGTTGTTAGTTCATCCGTCTTCGTTACCTACACCCGAGTCTGCTTAACTTTTAAACAGAAGCAAACAGGTCTTCGGCTAAACCAAAAGAAAGCGTCATTCCAGCACCACTTAAAGCGTTAACCAGGGTAACGCCTGTTTCCGCTTGGGCGATGAATTCGGTTTTTCCGGGGATTTTGGCATAGACTCCATTCCAGGTTTCCGCAATCTCAAATGAGGGAACCTGTACAAAAGTTTTGAGATAATCAAGGATATATTGGTTAATTTCGGCTTTATTAAACGGATCAGGATTTAAACCGTATTCGTGAGAATCTCCAATGGTTAATTCCCCTTGAGAATTTTGGGAAACCATCACATGAATTCCCCATTGGGGAAAATAAGGGGTTTCGCTTTGAATNGATATATTGGTTAATTTCGGCTTTATTAAACGGATCAGGATTTAAACCGTATTCGTGAGAATCTCCAATGGTTAATTCCCCTTGAGAATTTTGGGAAACCATCACATGAATTCCCCATTGGGGAAAATAAGGGGTTTCGCTTTGAATTCTATCTTTTAATGCAGTTAGAGAGTGACAATGAGAAAATGCTGCATAATGGGTTAATGTTAACCCGCCACAAAGAGAAGTTCCTATTTTAAATTGATGGGGTTGTGGGGAGGTTCGCATCATTTGCAGTTTAACTTTAGTCATCCCACTTTCTGCATAGAGATTAGGATAAAGAGTTTCAAAATCTCTCCCACTACAGACAAAAATCTGATCGGCTTTCCAAGTTTTTCCCCCGGCGATGAACTGAGGATAATTAATCTCAGTCACAACAGTTCCCCATCTAAATTCTACCCCATATTCAGCCGATAAAAATGCTGGAATTTTGCCGATCGCTTCTCGGGGATCAACAATCACTTCCGTTGAACTCCACAGCGTCCCCAGTAACCCTTCTGTCTGGACGGCTGAACTTTTTTGAATTGTGTCTTCGGGTGTTAATAAAGCCACTGTATCCAGATTTGTGGTCGCGATAAATTCTTCTAAAACTGCTAATTCATCTTGACGATAAGCCGTATGAAGTGAACCACAACAATCTGTTTTCAATCCTGCTTTGTCGGCAATTTCTAGCCAAATTTCTCTTGATTTTAAGGCGCGATTCAATAACAAACCTTGAGGTTGACCAATCGGCCAAATCATGCCAAAATTACGAATAGAAGCCCCGACTGCTTGTTGATTGCGTTCAAAAACGACAACTTTTAATCCGCGTTTGGCTGCGGCTAAAGCATGGGCTAAACCGACGATTCCCGCCCCGACAATTGCAACTTCTGTTGATTGAATTTGAGTCATTTTTAAAATAGTTTTTATAAGTTAGTGATGATTTTGGCAAGTTCCCGGAGAGAATCAAGTAAACCATCATTGGGGTATTGTTGTAATTGTTCTCGGGTATGAGTGCCGTTGGTAACAGCTAAAGATAATAAACAATTTGCATTAATTCCTGCGGCTAAATCAACGGGAGTATCGCCAATATGAATGACTTGTTTTGAGTCTTTTATTCCGAGTTTGTACATGGCTTTTTGAATCATATAAGGAGCGGGACGACCTTGATTATTATAAATTTCATCGGGTGTTACAGAAGCTTGAATGATAGAATATTCGGAGCCAATATAGTTATTATCTAAACCTTTATCCCAAGCTAAACGATTTAAAATAATATCTGTAACTTTTCGATAAAATCCGGTATTCAACGCAATTTTTATAGTTTGGGATTTTAACTCTTTAAATAGTTCTAGACAGCCTTCTGTGGGTTCAACAGGCTGAGTTAAATAATGAGTTTCTAAGATTTGTTTAAATAAGGTATAGGACTGTTCAACTTGAGCGGAATAACTCGGATTATCTGTGCCAATTTGTTCAGCCCAAAGGGTTTGAAAAACGAGCTTTTTTGACCATCCCATCATGGAATTAATCCGATCAGCGTTAGTCTTTAAGCCTGTGGTTTCTGCGGCTTGAAAAAAACACTGTTGAACTTCGTTATGATCTTGAACCGTTGTCCCTGCCATGTCAAAGACAACTAATTGAATACTCGCCATTGAATAGTCACAAAATAGGGCTAGATTAGAGGATCAAGCTTTTAATAAAATTAAAGTTTATTGGGTTGTGAAATCGCCGAAATCACAGGATTTTTTAAGAATTGTCAGAAACCGGGTTTTTAATCCCCACAGTGTTGGGGGGCGGGTTGAGTAATGTTATTGTTAAGATGGATAAATTGATGTGAACCCGCCCTACGGTTTTTAGCTTAATTCTTAATTTTACCACAACGTTGATTCGCCGTAACAGCTTCCATCATTTTTTACTTTCCTCAAAGATTATCCTTCCCTTGGAGGAAGTCATCGTCCGAAATATCGCTTATTCTAGATGTAGAGAGACTTAAATACAAGTTTCTCCATTTCAAGAATTCTGGAGGATAAAAAAATGAGCATCTTCTCCAAAGTTACACTCGTCGTTGCCAGTTCTATTCTATTTTCTGTAGGTTTATCGACTTCAGCGATCGCCGAGAACCCTGGGAATGTTCAAAAATTGATCGAAACGGGTATCTGTCCTGGATGTGATTTGCGGGGAGCAGACTTAAGCAAACTTCACCTGATAGGGGCGGACTTGAGAGAAGCCGATCTCTCAGGGGCAAATCTAGCATACACCAATTTAGAGGGAGCAGATCTATCAGGAGCCAATCTTGAAGAAGCGAATTTAAAAGGGGCGTTTTTGAATAGTGCGGAATTAGATGATGCTAATTTGTCTCTAGCAAACTTAACCGATGCGAACTTAATTCAAGCTCGAATGGAGGGAACAAACCTAATAGGAGCTAATCTTAATGGTGCGAGTTTCTTGGTAAAATCTCTCGAAGAAGCTCAACTGTCTCCTCTGGGTTCAGCAGAAGAATTAGGACAGCAAGAGCAGTTAAGTATTGAAAGACAAGAATCTCAGCTTACCTTTCCGGTAGGAGGACAGGAGCAGAACGAGTTTGAATATACAACAGAATATCTCAATGAAGTTTTTGAGCCTTTAGAAGTCAATCGTGATCCGAGTTCAATTCCTTTTCCTCCCCGGATCGAATTTTAGGGAAATGGTTAACCGGATGAAAAGTTGTCAGGTGTTGAGTTCCCATTCACTGAGAAGATCACAAGCTCGAGATGAATATTCAGCAGCAGATAGTTAGGGTGCTTCCACAAACATAGAAGCATCAAACTATCTGTAAGTGTTGCTGAATTTTTAATTATAAAAATTGTCGCCATTGAAATTCGGCGAGTTGCTTGGCTTGAGCAATGGTTTCTTTGGGTTCCCAAATTCCCTGTGCAATTAAGTGTCCTTCTGGTGAGCGATATTGATAGCTGACTCGATAATGATGTTTCTCATTTTTGGGGTTGTGAGTTTCCTTTTCGATGTGAAGTTCAATGGTTCCGAATTCATCGCTATAAGTCGCTTGACAAGTATGGTCTTGTTCTTTCCAGTCCAATTTTGAGGAATGATGAACCTCTGTTTTTGGTAAAGTCGTCCAGGTGGCGGACAAGGCGGATCGAGTATTAACAGTATCAGGAAGTTGAGAGAGCAGGTTTTGAGTCTTCATAAGCGGGTTATTAGAATTCGGTAGATGTTGACTAGACATGAAATAATGAAATAGGAAATAGAAGCTGCTTGACTGCAACTGACTCCTAGTTCAGATTCGATTGACAATCTTGATGACAAAATTAAAACATCGCTTGACTGAAGTTATCCGGTCAATAGAATCGATTATTTAGTTACATACACCGTAGAGAGGATAATTTCCCGATCTCTCATAAAGTCAGGCTGATCATTGAGTTCAATTGAAAATATGAGCAACCTGATCTCTATCAAAAGGTCAGCTTACATACGCTTAATTTGATGAGAATACTCTCATGATTTTCCTGGGCTTGTATCAAAATTGCGTNTCATTGAGTTCAATTGAAAATATGAGCAACCTGATCTCTATCAAAAGGTCAGCTTACATACGCTTAATTTGATGAGAATACTCTCATGATTTTCCTGGGCTTGTATCAAAATTGCGTTCCAAGGTGTAATCAAGATGTGCGAGCGTTGTCACCCGTGGGAGCGAGATGATTGCACTATCAATGCTCTTTGAATGCAACTCCATATGAGTAGAATTTGCCCAGTTATCTGTGACTGGTTCTTTTTGGCTTGAAAGAACAATATATGAGACTTAACACACAAGATACTAATACAAAAAACTCAATTGCAGCAACTCATGTCATCTCACCTTGACCAAATCTTTACAATAAAATTGTAGTCTAGAAAACATTACTTCACACCAGAGGGGGTTATGTAAAGCTATTGAGTTTGATCTGAACCACTCCCTTACTAAAGTTTTTGATCTAAACCGCCAATAATGTTTGTTGATCAGTAACAAACAATAAGTTGATAAGATTTATGTCAGATAATTGCNACATTACTTCACACCAGAGGGGGTTATGTAAAGCTATTGAGTTTGATCTGAACCACTCCCTTACTAAAGTTTTTGATCTAAACCGCCAATAATGTTTGTTGATCAGTAACAAACAATAAGTTGATAAGATTTATGTCAGATAATTGCATACTCAAGCAACATTGTCAATTTTTTGGCTGACCCTGTTAGCAAACACTAACAATAGCATTAAAATAGATTTCTGTTTACTATCGAAAGAAGTAGCAGAGTACCGGATCGGATAGACAGGACTTGATACTTTTTCACCTGCAACATCCATCTTTGGATAAAATACTTCTATCTCTCCACTGACAAATCCGATGAAAATTCTGATTGTGGAGGATGACTGGGAAATCGCCCAACTCATCCAACAAACATTAGAAAATGAGGGTTTTTCCTGCGAAACGGCCCGCGACGGTTGGGGCGCTTTAGAATGGTTTCAAAGCCAGCAGCCAGACCTGATCATTCTTGACTTGATGCTTCCCGGTCTAGATGGCTTAGAAGTCTGCGCCCGTATTCGTCAGCAACCCGGGGCTAAAGATCCCTATATTATGATGCTGACGGCGAAAGGAGAAGAAATTGATCGGGTGATTGGTTTATCTACCGGGGCGGATGACTATCTGGTTAAACCCTTTAGTCCCAGAGAATTAGTTGCTAGAGTGCGGGCTTTGTTGCGTCGCAGTTTGCGTCATGGGGGACAAAGCCAAATTTACCGCACAACCCATTTTACCGTTGACCTTGATCAACATTTAGCTTACCGTCAACTGGACTCTCAAACTTCAGAACCCCTTGATTTAAGTCCTTTAGAATTTAATTTGCTGGTTACTTTAGTGAGTTATCCGGGTCGGGTTTGGAACCGAACTCAATTGATTGATAAACTTTGGGGAGATGATTTTTTTGGGGATGAACGAGTTGTTGATACTCATATCGCCCGACTGCGAAAAAAAATTGAACCTGATCCCACTCATCCTCAGTTTATTAAAACAGTTGTCGGAACGGGATATAAATTTGAAGATACTACAACAGATAGGTAATGGGGAATAGGAAATAGGTTACAGGTTACAGGTTACAGGTAACAGGTAATAGGCGATCTCTAAAAAAACTGGTCACTGCATAACTGTAAACTGTATCGAACCCGCCCTGACTCTGGGGGAATGGAAATAATTAATTATGGCTAAACTGAACTTGCGATCGCGTTTACTGTTGTCTCATCTGTTAGTCATGGGAGTTGGATTGGGTAGTTTTATTTTAATGAGTAAAGTCTACTCACCTCGTCTATTTGTTTTACAACTCGAACGCCTTGAACAAACCCAGTTTTTTAATGTTCGTTCTGTGAAAACCTATCTGGTTCGGGGATTTGAAATCACTTGGAATCGTAGTACCTTATGGTCGGTTGGTGTGGGTGCAACGGCGGCGGGTGCGTTGAGTTATTGGGTGGCTAAACGGATTACTCAACCTTTAACTCAAATGCGAGAAATTACTCAAAAGTTTGCAGCCGGAAACTTAGATGAACGCATGGTAAAAAGTGAAATTCCTGAACTGAATCTACTCAGTTTAAGCTTTAACCGAATGGCGGAAAGTATCGAGGGAATTGAACAGCGACGCCGAGAATTAATTAGTGATATGACCCACGAATTGAGAACACCCTTAACGGTTGTACGAGGCTATTTAGAAGAAATGTCAGAGGGGAGAATTGAACCTTCTGATGAACTTTATCAGCGTTTAATTCGAGAAACTCGCCGCTTAGAACGATTAGTGAATGATTTACAAGAACTTTCTAAAGCCGAAGCCGGATATTTGGTCATCAATCCTCAACCGATCAACCTCCGTCCACTTTTAGAGTCTTTAGTTGCTCGTTTTGGCGATCAACTGTTAGAAGAGGGGCCTGTTTTAAAATTAGATTATCCGTCGAATTTACCGCTTGTTTTGGCTGATATAGATCGAACTGAACAAATTTTAGTGAATCTGTTAGGAAATGCAATTCGTTATACTNCGGATATTTGGTCATCAATCCTCAACCGATCAACCTCCGTCCACTTTTAGAGTCTTTAGTTGCTCGTTTTGGCGATCAACTGTTAGAAGAGGGGCCTGTTTTAAAATTAGATTATCCGTCGAATTTACCGCTTGTTTTGGCTGATATAGATCGAACTGAACAAATTTTAGTGAATCTGTTAGGAAATGCAATTCGTTATACTGACACAGGTTCAATTACCATTCAAGCTTGGCAAGAATTAAACTTAGTTTGGATTGCTATTATTGATACGGGTTTAGGAATTTCAGAAACGGATTTACCCCATGTTTTTGAACGGTTTTGGCGAGGAGAAAGATCGCGTTCGCGTCAATGGGGTGGAACCGGAATCGGGTTAGCCATTACAAAACGTTTAGTTGAACTACAAGGCGGTAAAATAGAAGTTGAAAGTGAACTCGGAAAAGGGAGTACATTCCGTTTTTGTTTACCGATAACTTAGATAATATGATGTCCGTTTATTAATTCTGTTATGGGGAGGGGCGGGTTTATCTAAATCTCCGAGTAGTAGTAAAGATATTGTCGAACCCGCCCCTACAGAATGATCATCTCAATCAGGCTGAGAAACCGGCTTCGATAACGAAAAATACTAATCAAATCTTAAATTACTGCCCAACTTGAAAAATATCTTCTGCTGTTAAATTTAACTCAGGAAAAATGAGAGATTCTATGCGTTCGCTTCCCCGATATAATTTTACCATATATTCGCCTTCGCTCATTTGATAAACTGAAATTGTCGGTTGTTTGGGATTGCCAATATATCGCCTTCCCCCCAATCCTAAATAATCAATAATCCAATATTCAGCAATTCCCAGTTTTTCATATTCTCCCAATTTCACGGAGTAGTCATCTTGCCAATTTGTACTCACCACTTCTACAACTAATTTCAAACTTTCGCCTCGGGTTAAAGTTGAGCGTTTTTTCCACAGGGGTTCCTCAGTTAAAGCCTGTTTATCAATGACCGCAATATCAGGACTATAACCCGTATTTTCGGAACCAATGGGTTTAATAATACATTGTCGAGGAATCAAATAGGACAATTTAAGACGGCGTATCTCTAACGTTAGCTCTGCTGCTATTTCACCTGCGACTTGTTCGTGAGTTCCTGTAGGTTGCATTTCGATAACTGTTCCTCCGTGCAATTCAAAACGACCGTAGCCATCGGGATACCAATCTAGAAATTCTTCTAGGCTCAAAGCTTTAGGCGTTGATAAAATTTGACGCTCTGATGTAGCTTGACTCATCGTTAATTTTACCTCAATTTATGCTAATATAATTCTATCATTTCCCCGAGTCGTAGTATGAGTTCAGGATAAATAAAGTTATGGTTATCTCAGATAAACCCCAAACCCAAAACCTCTCTGTTGATGAATTTTTAGCCTTACCCGAAACTACACCCGCTAGCGAGTATATTGACGGAAAAATTTATCAAAAACCCATGCCAAAAGGAAAACATAGCTTACTCCAAGGTCGTCTAATGAATGCCATTAGCACAGTCGGAGAAGAACAAAAGTTAGCCTGTGCTTTCCCCGAGTTACGCTGTTCGTTTGGGAAACGTTCAATTGTGCCGGATATTGTTGTGTTTGAGTGGGCAAATATTCCCCTAGATGAACAAGGTGAAATCAGTAACGATATTAACATCCCACCCGACTGGATAATAGAGATTTTATCACCCGTTCAAAGTACAACTCGGGTGATTAATAATATTTTATTTTGTCTGCAACAGGGAACAAAGTTAGGTTGGTTAGTTGAACCTCAAGAACGATTAGTGTTAGTTTTTAAACCCAACCAACAACCAGAATTTTTTGAAAGTGAACAAGTTTTACCTGTTCTTGAAGTGTTGGAAGATTTACAACTCTCAGTCAATACTTTGTTCAGTTGGTTGAGTTTTTCCGCTTAATACCTGTTAATGCCAGCTCTGATTAAACTTTATTAATTGTATCGGTTGAATTAAAAATTAAAACTTCATAGGTGATGAGTTTTGCTAAACTAAAAAATTCTAATCCTTTGGNCAAGTTTTACCTGTTCTTGAAGTGTTGGAAGATTTACAACTCTCAGTCAATACTTTGTTCAGTTGGTTGAGTTTTTCCGCTTAATACCTGTTAATGCCAGCTCTGATTAAACTTTATTAATTGTATCGGTTGAATTAAAAATTAAAACTTCATAGGTGATGAGTTTTGCTAAACTAAAAAATTCTAATCCTTTGGCAGTTAACCAATCTTGTGAATTGGCAATAATTAATTTATTGATTGCTTTGTATGTCGGTTGAACATTTCCGGTGATATCCAGTTTTTCAACGAGATTAAATCCTGTTTTTTGAGCAATTTTTTTGTAACTCTCGAGTCCTATAAACTGCACAACTTCCGTATCCTTTGAGCCATAGGTATTCGTAATCATCCGGCTAAGGATTTGCGTTTCAAAAAATGACCAAAATAACAATATTTTGGGACTAATCAAAAAATCAACGATAATTAATTGTCCACCGGGTTTGAGAAAATGATGAGCTTGATCAAAAAACCGTTCTCGACTGGGAAAAGCAAAAATACATTCTAAAGCTATGATGATGTCAAATTTCTGCGAAAAATCAGGAAACTGACAAGCATCTCCGTGAATAAACTCTACAGAATTGCCATTTTTAGGCTGAATGATTTCTTTCGCCTTCTCAACTTGAACCTGATCAATATTAAGACCAAACAGTTTTAAATGACTGTAAGTTTGATTGAGTAAATTAATCGTTCCTCCAAAACCACACCCAGCATCTAGAATGCTAGCACTTTCAGGAATTTGAGCCAGTTCTAACACCAGTTTTGAGAGATTATTTGCAGCTTGGCCAAAGTCCTTTAGTTCTCCTGTAGCTTGTTGTGGATATTGCCAAAATCCCCAATGAATATGCTGACCAAAAGCTGTTTCTAAGTCAGGTTCTTGTTTAAATTTTTCAACGAGCGAATCAAAATATCTCATATTTTTTCATCTAAAATAGAGATATTTTATCAGAAGTTTAAAGGATTTACAAGGATAAAATTAAGCGTGTTAGCCCAGGAAACAATTNCTTTAGTTCTCCTGTAGCTTGTTGTGGATATTGCCAAAATCCCCAATGAATATGCTGACCAAAAGCTGTTTCTAAGTCAGGTTCTTGTTTAAATTTTTCAACGAGCGAATCAAAATATCTCATATTTTTTCATCTAAAATAGAGATATTTTATCAGAAGTTTAAAGGATTTACAAGGATAAAATTAAGCGTGTTAGCCCAGGAAACAATTGACTAAAAATCTGCTACTCGCTGCAAAAGCTGATTCTACAAGGGTTCGACGGGTAGAGTGCATCAAAGGATCAAACTCGCTAAACTGAGGAAAGATGGAAGCAATTTGACGAACCCTAACTCCTGCAAAAGCCCATTCTACAAGGGTTCGACGAGTTTAGAGCCAGATGTAACAAAATTGTCAACTCCCTGTCATACCCCTGTCACATTCATCCCCTATCTTAAGAAATGTCAGCCCAAAACACAAAACGTTCCTCGACAAGCTCCTCACACCCTTGGGCTGACTTTTCCTAATACTGTTATCGCAGAAAACAACGACATTATATAGACTAAATAACTATGACCACCAAAATTAAAGACTTTGAGTTTTCTTCTGGTTTTAACAATAAATCTCAGGATAATAAATCATCAAATTCTATTGTGCATAAATTAGTCAGTTCAACGACATTAATTGCATTAGGAGCCGGATTAGCGATTGGAGGAACCCAATTTTTTACTGCTAAATCGGGTGCAGAAACTATCACAAAATCTTCTATTCTTCCATTGGCAGAAACAATTTCTAGTCCGGCAAATGCCATTCAAGTTCCCTCTAATTTTGTTGCGGCTGTTGTCCAACAAGTCGGCCCTGCCGTTGTAAGAATTGATGCTCAACGAACAGTCGAAAATCAAGTTCCTGAAGCTTTAAACGATCCCTTTTTCCGTCGTTTCTTCGGTGAACAAATCCCCAATATTCCCGACAGACAAATTCAATCCGGTACAGGTTCAGGCTTTATTATTGACTCAAAAGGTGAAATTATAACNGCGGCTGTTGTCCAACAAGTCGGCCCTGCCGTTGTAAGAATTGATGCTCAACGAACAGTCGAAAATCAAGTTCCTGAAGCTTTAAACGATCCCTTTTTCCGTCGTTTCTTCGGTGAACAAATCCCCAATATTCCCGACAGACAAATTCAATCCGGTACAGGTTCAGGCTTTATTATTGACTCAAAAGGTGAAATTATAACAAACGCTCATGTTGTCGATGGAGCGAGTAAAGTAACAGTTACTCTCAAAGATGGTCGTCAATTTGAAGGGAAAGTTGTGGGGAAAGATCCCGTAACAGATGTTGCAGTCATTCACATTGAAGCGGAGAATTTACCCACCGTTAAACTGGGAAATTCTGAACAATTGCAACCCGGAGAATGGGCGATCGCAATTGGAAACCCATTAGGATTAGATAGTACCGTAACCACTGGAATTATTAGTGCAACTGGACGTTCCAGCGCTCAAATCGGAGTTCCCGATAAACGAGTAGAATTCATTCAAACCGATGCAGCGATTAATCCGGGAAATTCCGGCGGTCCACTTCTCAATCAAAACGGTGAAGTGATTGGCGTAAATACTGCAATTTTACAAGGCGCTCAAGGACTCGGTTTTGCCATTCCCATTAATACGGTACAACAAATTGCCGCAGAATTAGTCGCAAATGGCAAAGTTGAACATCCATTTTTAGGGATTCAAATGTTAACTTTAACGCCAGAATTAAAGAATGAATTAAACAGTGATCCGAATAGTGGAATCATAATTAATCAAGATCAAGGCGTTTTAATTATGGGAGTTGTCCCCAATTCTCCCGCAGAGAATGCAGGTTTGAGGGCAGGAGATGTGATTGAAAAAGTTAACGGCGAAACCGTCAAAGCCTCCGAGCAAGTTCAGCAAGCTGTTAACCGAGAAAGAGTTGGCAGTCAGTTAAACTTAGAGTTAAGTCGCAACGGTAAACCCCTCAATCTCAATGTGCGTGCGGGTGCATTGTCTCCCCAATCTTAACCCCATTTTTGTAGCAGGGCTGTTTCAAAGTCGATAAACATTTGCTTAGAACCTCTCCCCCAACCCCTCT
>NZ_LATL02000358.1 GCF_000972705.2 Limnoraphis robusta CS-951
ATTGCTATATTCAAATTCCCTAAATTCTCGATCAACAAAGCCTAAAACTCTATTGTTAACATTTGATGGTTCTTGGGCAACTAAGTCACATATTTTTTCTATCTTAGCTCTATTTCCTAATTCTCCTTGTATTCGTTCCGCAGTATCAATAATAATATTTTTTAATAAATCTAATTTTTCTGCTGAAATCCGAGCTTCATTGTTCCTTAAAAGATTATAAATAAGAATAAAAAAATCCTCATCATCAGATCCTTCTAGCAATAAAAACCTGTCCTCTGACATAATTATTTCAGTAACGTATTCTTCAGGAGTTAGCTGTAATCCGTTCATAAAGTCGATACCTTATCCAAAAATTTAAAAGGGAATTCTTTCAAAATCATCATCTAGTATTATATACGTTTTATCTTCATTTTCAAGGGTATCAGTATTTATATTAGCGTTTGCTGTTGGTTGTAGTTCAAGTTTTATCATTCTATCTCGATATTTAGATGCAATAACAGAAGAATGAGTACAAATAATTAGTTGTTTTTCACCGAGTTGTTCAACCATTTCTGGTAATAATTTACGTTGCCAATCGATATGAAGTGAAATTTCTGGTTCATCAATTAAAACAACCCTACCACCACGGGTCATGTGACTGGCGGCATAAATTAAACCTACTACTTGTCTTTCTCCAGATGATAAAATTTGTAGGCTATGAACGGCTTCTTCATTACCTATTTTAACACCCAATGTCGATCTGCTTCGAGGTGAGCTTGTAGAACCTATTTTTAATTGCTTTCTCTCTAAAAATTTATTGACAGATTTAAGATATCTTTCAATATTAGAATAAGCTTGTGTTTGTGCATCCAGTCTTTTTTGAAGAGAATCTTTATAAACTGATAAAACTCTACTAGCAATAGTTTTGTATTTTGGATCTGATTCAAAAGATCTCAACTGTTCTATTAATTTTTCATAAACATTATCTGAGTTATCACGGGTAACTTGAAAAGGTGAATTTTGCAATTTTTCTGAAAGTTCTGTTATTTCTGTAATAACTTCTTCTGGCTCTTTTGTATTATCGTCTGTCTTAGATGATTGAGAAATAGCTTTGGAAAACTGAATAAAAGCTTGTGAAAGCAAATTTCTATCAAGACTTGCTATTTTTAATTGAGCATCTGTTAATTCTGAATTAATATGTTCTTCTATTTCTATCGGTGAAGGATACTTAAGTCTAGGAACGAATTTGCCAAATAGAATACGAGCTAATTCGGTTGATCTTGCTGAACTTCTTAGAACTTTTCTAAAATTAGGTGATCTTCGGGCAAAATATCTAATTTCATTTTCATCTAATGTAGCCCATGCCTCAATCATTGTTCTAAAAGCAGGAAAATAAGTTGCTTTTAAATGAATATCTGGCTTTTTTTTAGAGGATGATGGATGATCACGTCCAACAAGAAAATTTTCACTGTTTTCTTCTTCTTTTTCTTCTTCTAATAATTCTGAAAAATGGTAAGAATCTGCTTCTTGGTTGTCAATATAGATCGTCGTTAAGGTTTCGAGATTAGAATTTGAAGAATGCTGCTGTTCTATTCTTATTTCTGTTTCGTCATCTAATGTAATGGTTAATTTTTGAAACTCTAAATACCCAAAACGTCTAAAATCTTCATTAACTGCATTAGCAAGAATATGTAATAAAGTTGTTTTTCCTGTGCCATTACTTCCATGAATAATATTAATCCCATCTTCAAAATCAAGATTGATATCAAACCTTCCATGTATTCCAATCGCTTCTAAATGCTTGATAAATCGAGACATAACTTTGACTCCTATGACAGTCTTAACTGTAAATTATAGTCTAATATGGAAATTTTTTCAATTTAACACAGTGAAGTATTGGTTCATACATCGAACCAAAATATTTTTTGGCTTGCACTCCAGAACTATCATAATGCCAAACAATTCGACTCAAAATTACTGTTTTTTGCCTTAAGTAAAGATCAAAGTAGGGCATTGCTTGAGTGCTTGTCATCACATATAACGTTCCGTTGGGCTTCAAGACTCGCAGACATTCATCGAGCATTTTATAAGCCCAATTTGCATAGTCTTCTTCTGATTCCCATTTGTCGTAGAAATTTGAAAAACGCTTTCCAATATTGTAGGGAGGATCGATAAAAATAAGATCTACAGAATTAGAAGAAATCTCACTCGACAAAATATGAAGGGCATCGCCGTGAAATAGAGTATGCCTATCATCTTTATATCGTTCAAACATTACTCTTGATTTAATAAACTGTGCATCAACTCACAATATTGACTTTAGGTATTATACACTGTTAAACGGTTTATGACTAAATTGGATGAACGATATTTAGGCAGTCTTCCAGATCATCTCCCTGCCAAGTTGCGGCAAATTTTAGTAAATCTTATGAGAAACCAGATTAGCTATGCTTTAATTTTTGACGGTTGAGGAGGAGGGCTACTCTTTTTAGGGGTGGTTGAACCTGTTTCTTTGAACTGGTTTTTCTACCCAAGCTACCTGAGAAACCGGGTTTCTGGGGCATGGATGGGACGAGAAACAGGCTTTCTGACTAAAATTTTTGCTAGTATGCAGACATTATCATAGAAACCCCGTTTCTGGAGAAAGCCATGCAAATCACTTTAAACGAGCAACAACAGAAGTTTATTGCTGCACAGTTAGCCAGTGGCAACTTCACCCATCCCGATGAAGTCGTCAATGTCGCCTTTCGTTTGCTGGAGAAATTACAAACCGAGTATCAAGACTGGCTCACAGAAACCCGTACCAAAGTCGAAGCAGCCGCTTTAGAACTCGAACGGGGCGAAGGTTTAGATGGCGAGATGTTCGTTTCAGAAATTCTGGAGCGGTTTCAACAGGCGAAAGGAGTACAACCAGAGTGAGTCAGTATCGGATATCGCCATCTGCTAGTTATGATTTGAATGAGATTGCGGACTATTTCTTAGAGCGGAATATCATAGCTGGAGAGCAGTTTTTTCAAGAGTTTAACCGCAAATGTCAATATTTAACACAGTTTCCCTACATGGGGAAAAGCTATCGGCATTTATTAACAGATTTGCGCGGATTACCCCTAGACGGGTACATCATTCTTTATCGCGCAGTCGGAGAAACTGTTGAAATTTTGCGGGTTGTGCATGGGCGGCAGAACTTAGAAGAATTATTTAGAGATTGAGTGGATGCGGTAAGAAACCTGGCTAATATTCTTTCTATGAATATCACTTTAAGAATGGGGTTCTCCAAATAAAACAATAGAACAATTTAGTTTTTTAATCGCCTCAGTGGTTACATCACTCACTGCTAAACCGCCAGCAGTACGACGACGCATCGAACGCAAAACGACGAGATCAAAAGACTTCGCCGCTCTGATGATCACTTTAGCGACATCATCATAAGCGACGGTTTTAATTCTAGCCTGAACTTGAGGCCCTCCTTGGGCTAAAACCTCTGCCATTTCTGATTCAAATTGAGCAATTTGTGTGGAGGAGGTGCCGCGATCGCAAATATGTAATAAAACAATTCTCCCCTGATTGGCATCAGCAAACAGTTGAGCGAAACGGACTGTTCTAATGGCTTGGGGCGTGATATTTTTAACGGGAACTAAAATGCTGCGAATATTAACGGGTTCATCTAATAGCTTGACCATTGCTACCGGACAATGAGAAGACCAAAAAACATTATCAACTAAACTGCCAAATAACCGCGCCCGTAAACTGGCTGTCGAAGCACTCCAACCCATGACAATTAAGTTAGCATTTTGTTCACGAGCAGAGCGACTAATTCCTTCTGCAACATCATCATCAATGCGAACTTTGGGTTTAGCTTCAACCAGAAATTCTCTGGCGACTTCGACACATCGTTCTAACAGGCGATCGCTTTGTTCTAGGGCTAGATTTAACTGCGGTGCGTCCATGTGAGCATGGGCTTGAGTAATCGATAGAGGAACAACGATACCCGACTCGTGACGGGCGAATAAAGCCGACATTTCTATTAAATATCGTTGGGAGAGGGGGTTGTAGACAGGAACTAAAACTGTAAATCTATTTTTGAGTTTGCATCCGGTCAATTGACTTCCTGTTTTAGGAGGAGAATAAGGTTCAACAGGTTCAATTCCTAATACCCAATCTTCCGATTTTGGTTCTAAATTCTCTTTGGGTATGGTTAAATTTCTGGCTGTACGGGCTGTTAGAATAGGGCCTAAAATGGAAGTAACCAGCATTAATACAATCACACTATTAAAGAGTTCTTGACTGAGAAGACCTGCATTTACCCCAACTAAAGCGGCTGCTAAGGTAGCTGCAACTTGGGGAAGGGAAAGTGACCACATGGTTAGGGTTTCATTCCAATTATATTTGTAGAGCAGTTTGGTAGAAAAAGCCGCTAGAAATTTACTGCCGATTAATCCTAAAACGATAGCCAGTGTTAAGCCTAATCCCGTAGTTAGACTGGTTACAAATGCTGGAATATCTATCAGTAATCCCATGTCAATGAAGAAAAAGGGAATAAACAAGGTACTTCCCAAAAATTCCACCTTTTCTTCAACGGGACTGTGACCTAAAACATCATTAACAGCAAGTCCGGTGAGAAACGCCCCAACAATTTTATCAATATTAATCACTTGTGCGCCGACAGAAGCCAGAAAAACTGCTAATAAAACAAACAAAAACTGATTTCCTTGTTCATCTCCCGTGCGGCGAAAATATTCTTTTCCTGCCCAGTCTAAACCCAATAAAACGATAGCAGAATAAAGAGCTAATGCTATAAGTTGAATAATCAGAGAAAGGGCTGAAAATTCTCCACCATGAATAGAGATACAAATTGCTAAAACGAGAAGTGCAGAAACATCCGTAATAATTGTTGCCCCAATACTAACCGTTACTGCTTCATTTCTGACTACTCCTAAACGATTAACAATGGGATAGGCCAGCAGGGTATGGGAGGCGAGGAGAGAACCAATTAAAATCGAAGCATTTAACCCAAAACCAAACATTAAGCCGATGGATGTTCCTGTTGTGAGAGGAATTGCAAAAGTGGCTATTCCAAAGCATAATGAGCGATTTTTTGTGCGTCTAAATTCTTCTAAATCAATTTCTAAACCGGCTACAAACATCAGATAAATTTTACCAATGTCTGCAAAAAGTTTCATGGTTTCAGAGTCAGAGTCCAGCAGTTGAAATCCGTTTTTTCCTAAAACAACTCCGGCAACCAGTAACCCAACTAATCCCGGAAGTTTCAATCTTTCAAAGATTGGGGGAATCGTTAAACAGACGAGAATCAAAATGGTAAAGGTAACAACTGGACTATTTGGAATTGCTTGTAAAAAATTATCCATTTTTATTCTTGATGGGATTTGCTTTCAAGATCGTTAATGACCTTTAAGAAGACATAAAATAACAATTAGATTAGGGGAAAATTCAGAAACTTAAATTTTCAATAGCTTACCTCTAACAGACTTGATTTTCAGTATTCTATCAAGCGAAACACCAAAACCAGAGAACAGTTGTCAATATACAACAGACCGTTCTCTGGTTTATGAATTCAAATCAATTGATACAATGAGGGATGAGTCTAAAGCTTCAACCGACCTGATCTGAGGTTCTAGGATGAAAACGGTCTAGAGATTCCCCTTGTACTCTATAGCAGATTCGTCTGATTGTACAGACTTTTTAAAGGCAAACCGCAAAAAGGGCGGTGCAAGGAACGTCGTCAGAATCACCATGATAATGATAGCAGCTTCTAGGGGTTTACTGAGTACGCCACTAGCCGAACCGATTCCTGCAAATACTAAACCGACTTCACCCCGAGGAATCATTCCGACGCCAATGGCTAAACGGTTAATTTGGGGTTGACCAAAAACCGCCCAGCCTGTAACCATTTTACCAATGATGGCAACAACAATTAAGAAAGTGGCAATAATTAAGCCTTCACGGTTAGCGGGAACTGCGGGATTTAATACGCCTAAATCTGCTTTAGCGCCAACGGTTACAAAGAAAATGGGAACTAAAATGTCAGCAATGGGAATCACTTGTTTATCAAGTTCTTTGCGTTTGTCAGTTTCATCGAGAACTAACCCCGCAGCAAACGCCCCTAAAATGGCTTCAAGATGAATCGCATTGGCTAAAAATGCCATCAAAAAGGCAAAGGTAAACGCCGGAATCACTAACTGTCCTCTCGTTTGTAGACGATCTGCGATCGCCACAAAAGAGGTATTAAAGAATTTCCCGAGTAAAATGGAACCGAGTAGAAAAGCGGTGGCACTAATAATCAGATAAACAACGTTGAGAATGTCTATCTCGCCTGTTTTAGCTAAACTAGCAACAACGGCTAAAACAATAATACCGAGAACATCATCAATGACAGCCGCCCCAACAATAATTTGACCTTCTTTTGACTTGAGATGTCCTATTTCTGAGAGAACTTTTGAGGTAATTCCGATGCTAGTTGCTGTTAATGCAGCCCCGGCAAAAATAGCAGGAATTGATGGAACGCCAAAGAAATACATCAGTCCTATAGTACCTGCGGCAAAGGGTACGGCAACACCAACAACCGCCACAACTGCCGCTTGATAACCGACTTTTTGCAGTTCTCTAAGCTCTGATTCTAAACCGATTTCAAACAGGAGAATAATCACTCCTAATTCGGCTAAAACAGAAACAACTTCACTTTGACTGGCAAAAATTGAGGTGACTGACTCAGGACTCAAATCACTAATTGACTGCAAAAATGTCATTAATAAAGAATCTGAAGCCGTTGCACCACTTTCAGGAAAAACTAACAGATGAAGTGCAGAAGTTCCAACAATAACGCCGCCAATCAGTTCACCTAAAACGGGCGGTAAATCTAAACGTTTTGATAACTCTCCGCCGAGTTTGCTGGCAATATAAACGATAACCAAACTGAGGAGAACAGCCGTTAACACTACGGTAGAATTTTCAGCTTCTGTGGTGGTTGCAAAGATAGGAAAAGTGAGAGGAAATCCTAAATTTTCTAGCATGATTCTGAATGAAATTACTTAGTGAGCAAAATCAGTTGGGTTAACAATATTGATTTCCAATTGGGGAAAATATCACACCCAGAATTATTGGAAAAACAGAAGGGGCAGAAACATTTGAGTTGTGAAGGGATTTCTGCCCCCGATTGTTGAGATCGATCTCAAGAGGATTAGGAAAAAGCCCCGATATAGGGAGAATATTAGGAGTTAAAAATCGGGGCTAGACAATCAAGATTTTTGCAGTGCTGTGGTATCAGGTGGAGTGATGGGATAGTCATTCATTCCTTGACCATCATCGCTTTCAGGTTGAAAGTTTTCACCATTGATAATAGCCATAGCACGCCGTACAGCAGCAACCCGGGTTGCAACTCGATTTTGTTGAGGTAAACGATCCAAGATATTAAAGCGTTGGAGGCGGTTTGTCACCTTATCTTCACCACCGACAATATAAACATCAATCGACTTGTTATAGGCGGTGTCGATCATTTTTTCTAACGCCAATGTTGCGGTTACACCGAGAAGCGGCACCTTACTTAAGTCAATGATGATCGCTTGATAATTATCTAAAATGGTTTGACGTTGAGTAATGGCTTTTGCTGCACCAAAGCTCATCGGGCCACCGAGATCAAGTAAGAGAATACGACCATTGGCTTGTTTCATTAACTGTTTGACTTCTTCATTGACGAGAACTTCATCGTTGTGTGTATCAACAGCTTTTACCTGTTCGGCTTGAATATCTGCTAGACGTTTGATGGTCAGCATATTTGCCACGAAAACCCCAACGCCAACCGCGATAATTAAGTCATAGAAGACCGTCAGCAACACCACACCATACATGATGGCAGCCGCTTTAATTGACAGTTTGTGAGCGCGTTTGAGGAATTTCCAGTCGATAATATCAATACCGACTTTCAGGGCAATTCCCGCTAGAACCGCCATCGGAATACTTTGAGTTAAAGGTGCCGCAACTAAGACAATGACTAATAAAATTAAGGCGCGAGTTAAACCGGAAACCGCCGTGCGACCCCCCGCTTGGATATTAACAACGGTTCCCATTGTTGCACCAGCACCTGGTAAACCGCCACACAGTCCAGAGACGAAGTTACCAAGACCTTGACCAATCAGTTCTTTATCTGAGTCGTGTTGAGTTTGAGTTAAACTATCGGCGATTACAGAAGTTAACAAAGAGTCAATACAACCCAGCATCCCCAGAACTAAACCATCAATTAACATCCGATTTATCTGTTCTAGGGAGAAAGTGGGCAGATTAATAGCAGGTAAGCCCATCGGAATTTCGCCAATGCGACGAATTTCCACATTTGAAAATAACAGCAGAGAAATCAGAGTTCCTGCAATTAAAGCAATTAATTGAGGGGGGATCAACTTCTTCAGTTTTTGGGGCATGAAGAAGATAATCCCAATGGTTAGCGCACCCAAAAGGGTTTCTACGGGATTGATATTGGCAATTAGGTTGGGTAGGTTTTGCAACGTTCCCAGTACCCCGCCTTTGGGGTTCGCTTGTCCGAGAAACGGCCCAATTTGAAGAATAATCAGGATGATCCCGATTCCAGACATGAACCCGGAAATCACGGTGTAGGGCATCAGGGTAATGTATTTACCCAATTTCAACACCCCAAACACGATTTGAAAAATCCCCGCTAGCATCACAACGGTAAACGCCATTGCCATCCCGTTTTCGGGGTCTGATGCCATGAAACTTGCAACAACAGCCGTAAACACAACGGTCATCGGGCCAGTGGGTTCAGAGATGAGAGTGGGTGTTCCTCCAAATAAAGCGGCAAAGAAACCGATTAGAACTGCACCCCAAAGGCCTGCTGCTGCTCCTGCACCAGAAGCGACCCCGAAGGCTAGAGCCATTGGCAGGGCAATGACTGCGGCGGTGACTCCTCCAAAAATGTCACCTTGTAGATTCCTGAAATGGATTCGATTTGTAATCTGCATGGGTTTGTGAAATCTGAGTAAATGCTTAAATAGACACCAGTCTATCGTTATTTTATTATTGATTGACTTACGTCTATGGTTAGCATACCATTAAAATCGAAATAGAACGCAACCTTCTTCATATTTCAATTGCTTATAGCGATCGCAAACCGTATCTAATCAAAGGAGGAGTTCTTGATCCAGGCAACCCTACATCAGCTTAAAGTATTTGAGACTGTGGCTCGTCACGGCAGTTTTACCAAAGCCGCCGAAGAGTTGTATATCACTCAGCCCACAGTTTCTAGCCAAGTCAAGCAACTAACTCAGGCGGTTGGCTTACCTTTGTTTGAACAAATTGGTAAGCAACTCTATCTCACAGCAGCCGGCCGGGAGTTATCCGCAACCTGTCACGACATCTTTGAGCAACTCGACAACTTTGAGATGAAAGTGGCAGACTTGAAAGGCATGAAGCAAGGAAAACTTCGTTTGGCGGTTGTGACGACGGCTAAATATTTTGTTCCTCGAGTTCTCGGTTCGTTTTGTCAAAAGTATCCTGGAATTGATGTTTCCCTTCAGGTGAACAACCATCAGGAAATCATCTGTCGTATGCAAGATAACCTCGATGATCTTTATATTCTCAGTCAACCTCCAGAAGATCTCGATCTCTGTGCCGAGCCTTTTCTCGATAACCCCTTAGTTGTGGTGGCTCGTCGCGATCATCCTCTTGCTAAACAGAGAAATATCCCCATTAAACAACTCACAGGTGAAGCGTTCATCATGCGAGAACCGGGTTCAGGAACTCGAAAAGCTGTACAAAACTTGTTGGACAAACACAAAGTTAAAGTACACGTTCGTTTGGAACTCGGAAGCAATGAAGCCATTAAACACGCGATCGCTGGCGGCTTGGGAATTTCCGTTCTTTCTAAGCACACGCTTGTTTGGGAAAATGTGTCTGGAGAATTAACCATTTTAGATGTTCAGCACTTCCCCATTCAACGTCGTTGGTATGTGGTTTATCTCGGTGGAAAACATCTCTCTGTCGTCGCTCAGACGTTCTTAGAATATCTCATCCAAGAAACTCAACACACTCCTGAGTTAGCAATGCTAGCCTAGTTCAGTTTACAGTCACCAGTGACAGGCTTTGCCTATTCCCTGTTCCCTCTCTAAACAATTCCCACTTTTTTTAAGGCTGCTTCTGCGGCTTTTTTTTGAGCATCTTGTTTTCGACGCCCTTTTCCTGAACCATAGACTTGATCTCTAACCCGTACTTCTGCGATAAATTCTTTGGCATGATCAGGGCCGAATTGATCAACAATAACATATTTTGGATTTTCACCAAATTCTGCTAACGCCCATTGCTGAAATCGATTTTTTGAATCAATTAAACTTTCAGAATCTTTTTCTTCGGCGTTTATGCCAATAATTTGATCCGCAACTTTTTTAAACAAAGGCGTAATAAATTCTCGGACTTTCTCTATTCCAGCATCTAGATAATAAGCACCAATATAGGCTTCAAACGTATCACTGAGTAATGCAGGATTTTGGTAGCCCCCATCTCGAATGGCTCCTTTTCCTAGTCGCATGATTTCTCCCATCCCCAATTGAGCCGCAAATTTTCCCAGTTGTTGTTCATCAACTAATGCGGCTCTTAAACGAGTCATTTTGGCTTCGCTGAGTTCTTCTGAATTATAATGATAAAGTAATTCACCGACAATAAATCCTAAAACTGCATCTCCTAAAAATTCTAAGCGCTCGTTATCTTTTCCGTCTCCTGGATGTTCGTTAACATAGGAACGATGGGTTAAAGCCCGTAAGCGGAGTTTTTCATCTTTTATTATGGGAAGTTTATCCATTTTCAATGTTTTCTACTCGTTTCACACTTCAGATCATAGATTTTTTTGTTTCCTCACTCTGAGCAGTTTATCATTTAATAATGATTCTCTGCAACAAAGTGAGGATTTTTAACCCAGATCATCTGTGACGAGCATTCATTCTATTTTAGATCCTGAACTAATAGGATCTCTTGATTGACTTTTTTGATCATTCCTTGATCAATGAGTGTCTCTAAAAATTTACTAAATTTATAAAACTTGGTTCCATCCGGTTTACGGATTGATGAAACATTTTTATAATTGGGAAAATTGGGATTATCGTGCATTAATTTCCCAATGTAACCGACTGTAGCAGATTTCCCGCTATTAACAGCAGTTTGTATGGCTTCTATCAGACATTTTACCGCATCTTCATAACTAATGTAAGATTCTGTTGAAGGAATTTCAGAAGAAAGATTTTTCACTAATTCAGGAAGTTCTTCTATGTAGTAAAATTCATCAACCTCTTTCTCTAAAGATTTACAGTAACTTTTTTTTCGTGAAAACACAACTAATTTTATGTTGTCTTGCTTCAGTCTTTCCTGTAACACCTGAGCATAGCAATCTCCTGTTACTAATATAATCGTTTGCAATAAACCATTCTGACCAATTGTAATCCCACAATCAACTCCTAAAAAATGATCTACCGCATTTTTATTTTTATCAGTATTTGGTACCGGAATACACTCGAAACCTAGCTTTTCTAAATGATTTTTAGCATTTTCATTCCACTGACAACTGTAAGCTTTCAAAGTCACAACATATCCTCGCTGACGAGCAAATTTTAACAAATCTGAGGCGATATTACATTGAGATACATTTTCATAATCCCAAAAAATTGCTTCTAACTTTTGTGAGTTGTTCGACTGATTTTTGTTGGTATTCATAGCTTTAGTCTCAGTGAAGTTATTGACGGTTAACTCACCTAGCACTAACGAAGTATTCTGTTATGAACTTCTCGAAAATTAATGGCTTCTTTCCAAAAAATAGAAGTCATTATCAAGGTTGCTTCAAAGGAATGCTATCTAAAACTTAGATATAGCATTTCCATTTGAAACTAATAAATTCAAATCCAGAACACTTTACATCAATATGTCAGCTAATGTCTCACGACCCGCAATATGTAATGTATGCCTAAGTATGTGTATGTACATTGGTAGTAGTGCTAAGTCAGACCTGAAGAACTAGGTTTTGCAGAAGATTAAAGCTTTTAGCTAACTTGCAATCTAAGCTTTCGGCTGACCTGACGTAACAACCAATCGACACACCTATACCAGCAATACAGAAATTTTCCGGACGGTGAGACAGCAGCCCACAGTTAGTTTTAGGTGATGGGTAGCATTATACTCTCAATGATGGCGATCGCGCAACCCCTAATTTTTTTGACAGCTATCACAACTGGGGTAAGCTGAATTGTAGGTACTCTCACGCTGACCAAACCACTGATAACGATTATCGCGGACTTGTTCATAAAAGCGATCGCCTGTCCATTTTAGCCCAGGTAAAGCCCGATAGGCACTGACAAATAGATTTCCTGCGGGTAATAAATTCCCAATTTCTTCTGCTGCATCACTACCTTGCCAACGACGCTCGGGGTTGTTAGCATCTATTAAAATCATCCCCTGTTCACAGTCTGTTGATGTAATCCCAAAGCGCTTAAGTTCTGCTTCGTTTTGCATGGGGATATATTGAAATTGCTGACCTTGATCTAAGTTCTCTAAAAATTGTACTAAAGTGACACACAAATTGCAATTACCATCGTAAACTACATGATAAGTCATGGCTTGATTATTCCTAAGATGTTGATTGGATTCTTGTCAGATTTCTGTCTTTGATTGAAGTGAAGATTCACTTCCCATTATTCTACAAAATGGGTGGCTTTTTGTTTGATCTGTTCGAGCAGTTCCAAGGACAAATTAAATTGATTTAAAGTTGTTCCTCCTGAACCATGATAGTCACTGCCACCCGTTTTCAGTAAATGATACTCAGTACATAGGAATTCTAAATGCTGAATTTGTTCGGGGGTATGACTGGGATGATAAACTTCAATTCCCATTAATCCGGCTTGAACCAATTCTTTTAACACCGTTTCAACTTCTCCTCCCCGAAACAAATAAGGATGCGCCCAAACGGGAATTGCATCACAATCTAGCAAAAGTTTAATGCCTTCTTCTGAAGAAAATTTTTCATATTGAATAAAGGCACTTTGATCATCACCTAACCATTTGTCAAAGGCTTCTTTTTGAGATTCAACGTAACCTGCTTGTACCAAAGCTTTAGCAATATGAGGACGAGAGGCAGCTATTCCTTCTCCCATCGGGGGTAATTCAATGGGATAACCGAGTTCGGCTAATTTATTAATAATTTTTTGAGCGCGTCTTTTGCGTCCTTCTAAGCGTTCTTTGAGGGGATTGTAGAGTTTATTTTTATTCGGGTAAAATCCGAGAATATGCAAAGATCGCTCATTATAAACTGTAGACAATTCGACTCCGGGAACAATTTCGATATCGGCGTCTTTAGCAGCAGCAAAGGCTTCTTGCCAACCGGAAAGTGTATCATGGTCGGTGATAGCGATCGCTTTGACTCCGGCTTGTATCGCTGCTTCCACTAATTCGCTGGGAGTCAGTGTGCCATCGGAATAGGTGGTGTGACAGTGAAGTTCTAGCATTTTGACGCTGTTGCAGGGAAGACAGTTTGATTTTAAACGAGTTTTAGAGGATTGACCGAAATTGTTAGGCTTGGTGGTATCCTCTCAAGAGGGTCAGTTGACAGCAACGGCCGGAAAACGAAAAAATTGCTTTACCAGTCGATTGGTTTTATGGTAGCTTTAGTTTAACTACATCTAGATATCCGTTAATTTACGGAATTTAGTGAACTTACAATTGCCATCTGGGTCTTGAAGTGCTGAATTGTTACTGAAATTGGTGTAAATTTTTTGATCAATTGTGGATCAATTGATGCAAGTTTCAGTATTGAGCAAGGCAGTTGGTGCAAAGAATGATTCACTTCTCTACCGATAGTTACCGGAAATTGCCGCACACGCCCCTACCAATAGGTATGGGGATACAAGGCACAAGGCAAGGAAATGCTATAATAACTCTACTGGCAGGGTATTCAACCAGTCTAAAAACCCAGCATCTAATGGATGCAATTAACCTTGAAAACTTAAGGTATGGGGTTCTTGCAAGAAATGCTTTGGC
>NZ_LATL02000359.1 GCF_000972705.2 Limnoraphis robusta CS-951
ATCTTGAGCAATAAAAGTTAAGGACTGAGAAAAGCGTCAACTGCTCTATGTCCAAGGAATCGTAATAGATCAAAGACTTTGATCAAGCTGGAAAACATGGATGAAAATACCTAATTCTTTCTATTAAATGCTATAGGATATCACAATCACCGATAATAAAAGTGCAGTAACAACAAAACCCTGCTCAACAAAATTGCGATCTATAACGATGACCAGAGTTGTCCCGTATTAGATTGAGTATATTCAGATTATGGTAGGCAAAAATTAAAATATCTAGAGGATGCGGCTATACTGGGTGAATAAGAAAACCATAGAGTTTATTCTGGGGAATGGGTGTTAAGGAAATTGTAGAACTAGCCGATACCTTGGTAAGTATTCGGACAGGGAGTTCTTTGAGCTATATCCACAAAACTATCCTAACGGAATCGTTGCAGGATATCAAAAAGACCTACGATCAAATAGCGGTGGAAAATGGTTATTCTCCAAGCTACCTCAAAAATGGAGCCGCTCCCAAGTTATGGCATCTGCTGTCAGAAGTTCTCGGTGAAAAGGTCAATAAAATCAANCTTGGTAAGTATTCGGACAGGGAGTTCTTTGAGCTATATCCACAAAACTATCCTAACGGAATCGTTGCAGGATATCAAAAAGACCTACGATCAAATAGCGGTGGAAAATGGTTATTCTCCAAGCTACCTCAAAAATGGAGCCGCTCCCAAGTTATGGCATCTGCTGTCAGAAGTTCTCGGTGAAAAGGTCAATAAAATCAACTGTCGCCTTTTACTCGAAAAACAACTGCTCAATTCAGGAAGTATTAATGGGAACAAGTTTGCAGAAATCTCTGATTCGCTAAAAGTAGAATCTCCCGAAGGACAAGTTCCGCTCGCTTCTGAATTTTACATCGAGCGATCGCCAATTGAATCTAGCTGTTATCAAGAAATTCACAAGCCTCGCTCCCTAACTGTCATCAAAGCACCTCGCAAAATGGGTAAAACCTCGCTAATGGTGAGAATGCTTGCTAAAGCAAGGGGAGAAGGATGTAAAACTGTACAGCTCAGTCTAAACCAAGCAGAAAGCAAAGTCTTCACCTCAACCGAAAAGTTTTTGCGCTGGTTGTGCGCTAACNATCTAGCTGTTATCAAGAAATTCACAAGCCTCGCTCCCTAACTGTCATCAAAGCACCTCGCAAAATGGGTAAAACCTCGCTAATGGTGAGAATGCTTGCTAAAGCAAGGGGAGAAGGATGTAAAACTGTACAGCTCAGTCTAAACCAAGCAGAAAGCAAAGTCTTCACCTCAACCGAAAAGTTTTTGCGCTGGTTGTGCGCTAACACCGCCCGACAACTAGAATTAGATCCACAACTTGATGAATATTGGGATGAAGACATGGGAGCATTAGTCAGTTGTACCCTGTATTTTCAGGGATATTTGCTCCCAAAAATCAACAGTCCGATCATCCTGGCTATCGATGAAGTCAATCAACTTTTTGATGATCCCTCACTCACCCGAGATGTATTTGCGCTATTGCGCTCATGGCATGAAGAAACCCGAGATATTAATGAGTGGCAAAAACTGCGTTTACTTCTGATAAACTCAAGGGAAGTCTATATTCCTCTCGAACTGAATAAATCTCCCTTTAACATCGGTTACTACTCCGTTGAGTTACCGCCTTTTAACAGCGAACAAGTGCTAGATCTGGCTCTGCGTCATCGACTCCATCTATCGGCTTCAGTTTTGTCGCAATTGATGGATCTGCTGGGGGGATTTCCTTATCTCGTCAGACTGGCTTTCTATCAAAGTGTCCGTTGTCAAATCGATGTCCAAACATTACTAGAAACGGCAACCCATGATACAGGAATTTATCACCATCATCTGCATAGTCAAGCCTGGTGTCTTCAACAACATCCTGATTTAGCGATCGCCTATCAAAAAGTTCTCACCGCCCAAACTCCAATTCAACTCGATCAAATACAAGCCTTTAAACTGAAGAGTATGGGGCTAGTTCATCTCAATGGTGATCAAGCAACCGTTAGCTGTGAACTCTATCGACAGTATTTTAAATCTTTATCAGCAGGATCTTGGCGTTGATTTTAATATTAACCAACAGCTTTGCATAAGTTCCCCACCGCCAGAGATAAGAACGGATAGAAGTTTATGGCGGTTGGAAACGCTTACTAAGATGTTTGACTCTCAAACAGATTTTTCAGGATTGTATCTCTATGACATCACGGGCGCTGAGAACCTTAATGGCTTTGTTTCCTCAATGTCTCAATTCCCCACTCTAGAAAGCCTTGAACCTGTTATTATTCCTGAGTTTTTGGGCGATCGCTCCGACTACCCACAAACTCACCCCAGCGTTGATTTACTCACAGGTGAAGAATTATCGATCAGTTCCAGCCTAAGCAATGAACTTTTAATTCCCTACACGTCACTAATTTCTGATGATAGTTTAATAACGGCTCAAGATTTGGGTGTATTAGAAGGAACTCAAGTCATTAATGATTCAGTCGGAACCTTTGATCTAGATGACTATTATCGCATTCAACTCAACAGTCCCAAAGATCTGACTCTTTCTTTGGATGGTTTAATCGCTGATGCTGATTTAAAACTGATTGCAGATTACAACAGTAATGGTATTGTTGATTATGGTGAGGTGATTGACTCTTTTATTCAATTTGGTAGCCTCCCCGAGAATATTTCAGCAAATTTACCGCCCGGAACCTACTATGTTAACGTTGAACAATACAGTGGTGATACGCCCTATACTCTGACTCTCTCTACAACTGAGCCAGTCCCCGGTTTTAATTCAGTCGATGGCTATGGTTTAGTTAATGCTGCTGCTGCGGTTAGTCGGGGAATTGGTTCTCCTGTTCCCTTTGCAGATGTTCTCGATACGAATTATCCTTGGGAACTCAACGCCACAAACGTTCCTGAAGTTTGGACTCAAGGTTTTACAGGTGAAGGCGTTGTTGTAGCAGTGCTTGATAGTGGCGTTGACTACACTCACCCCGATCTTGATAGTAGAATCTGGAAAAATATTGATGAAATTCCCGCCAATGGTATTGATGATGATCGCAATGGTTATACAGATGATATCATCG
Source organism: Limnoraphis robusta CS-951 (assembly GCF_000972705.2). Next base: position 3,098 of record NZ_LATL02000359.1, read on the forward strand.
GTTGGGATTTTGTTGACTACGATGCTACTCCGATGGACTTTTATAATCACGGAACTCATGTCGCCGGAATTGTTGCTGCTGAAGCCAATGAATTTGGGGTGACTGGAGTTGCTCCCAACGCTCAAATTATGCCGATACGAGTGATGGCTGATGAACAAGGGGCTTGGGTTGATGATCTTGTCTCTGGAATTTACTATGCGGTGAATAACGGTGCAGATGTGATTAATATGAGTCTGGGTTTTTATGATGATTACAATAACTGGACACCACTCCAACAAGCCGTTCAGTTTGCAACAGAGAATGGAGTTGTTGTGGTATCTGCGGCTGGAAACCAAGGAAACCAAGATCGGTTTTCTCCTTTATACCCGGCTGGGTACGCAACAGACTGGGGAATTGCAGTAGGCGCTTCTAATATTAACAATCAGTTTGCAGATTTCTCTAATCAGGCAGGGTGGATACCGCTCGATTACGTTGTGGCTCCTGGTGTAGACATTAAATCAACCACACCCAACGATGATTATCAACTTTTTGAGGGAACTTCGATGGCGGCGCCTCATGTGGCGGGTATAGCGGCGTTGATGCTGAGTGCGAACCCCAATTTAACGGTTGGGGAAGTCGAGCAAATATTGACACAGACGGCGAATCCTGATGTTTTGATTGCCTAAATCCGATCAGCTTGTTAAACTCTGAGGCAGAGTGCATAGGCTGAGTGTGCCTAGAAATAGGTATTAGTAGAGGGGAATACCCCAGTACAACACTCACAAAGCAAAGCAGATGAAATAATTGATCAAGGAATGAGTCTGTTGATCGTTCACTATCGCCAACTAAAACTTGAATCTCAATGGCTACTGTGTCAAAATACTGGAAATTAGTCAAACTCGAAAGTTCGGGACAGAGGAAAATCTCTGAAATCGCCTCGGCTAAGTCATTTTTTCAGTCAGTATTTCCAGAGTGGGCGACTCGCACAGACATCTCAGATGTTGAAATTCAGCAAAAATTGACTCAATGGTATCGGGAACCCGAAACGCTTCCTCATCCCAATTTGAATTCAATCAATGCTCAACTCTGTCTTTTGTGTTATATTTCTTGGCAAATCGAGCAAGTCTGCTTGAACCTCGAAGCCAAATATAGGGATGAATACGGCGTTAGTTGTAGTGATTTGCTACCTTTGGTTCTCGATGAAGCCGGAGAAATAAACCGCAAAAACACAGCTTATCAGTCCTTAGCCCGACAAATTCTCGAAAGTTTTGACCCCCAACAAAGTAGTTTAGCCACCTGGACCAATCGACGAGTTAAATTCCATCCAGAATTGAACGCATTTTTGCTGGAACGGGGAATTTATATGATCAGTAATTGGGCGATTTTGAACGATACTCGACCCAAACAACTTGAACGAATTTTGTCTGAGGTTTATCAATTGACTTCTTTAGAAGTTCAACGCAGTAGTCACATTTTATCAAGTTATCACAGTGTCTATCGCTGTCAACGGCTTCAACAACGCCAAACTGGATTTAAAAGGCGATGTCAACCTCCAACTTCTGAACAATATGAACAAATGGCTGACTTCCTAAAAACTCAATTGAATCTCTCGATTTCCGCGAAGATTGTCGATCAAAAACTCNCTTTAGAAGTTCAACGCAGTAGTCACATTTTATCAAGTTATCACAGTGTCTATCGCTGTCAACGGCTTCAACAACGCCAAACTGGATTTAAAAGGCGATGTCAACCTCCAACTTCTGAACAATATGAACAAATGGCTGACTTCCTAAAAACTCAATTGAATCTCTCGATTTCCGCGAAGATTGTCGATCAAAAACTCGAAGAAATTGCAACTCAATTAAGAGATTATCGGATTTATGTTCGAGGGGGTAAATTCCCGATTAAGCCGAGAGAACTTGATGAAAAGATAGATCAATTGATTGACATCGAGTTTACCGAAAAAGATGACTATCAAGAGGAGTTTTTAGATCAGTACCGTCAGCAGTTTATGGCTTGTTTAGATGCAACAATTTTACAGGTGACTGAGCAAAGATGCAAGCAATTTAAGCGGAAAAGTCTGGAAAAGTCAGAACAATTTTTAAAAGCGTTGAGTCTATTTCATTGTCGAGGAGACTCGATGGGAGAAATTGCCAAAAAACTCGGACTGAAAGCCCAATATCAGGTCACTCGTTTGTTAAACTTAAAGGAGTTTAGAGCCGATGTTAGACAACAATTATTAATTCAGTTACGGGATCGGATTCTTGAGTTTGCAAAAAACTATACTGATACTCAACGTTTGAAAAATCTAGATAAAAAAGTTGAAGAAGCACTCGATGAACAGATTAATCAGATTATTCAAGAAGCCGAATCAGAATCTCATAATTCTCAAGATAATTACACAAAAAGTCTGTTTTCTCAGCGACTTTGTAAGCAGCTCGATTGTCAGTTTAACTGTTAAACGAATTCACCTTCTACCTCTATGCTATTTAATTGTATTACAAGAAGACTGGGAGGGACATAAGAACAAGACAAACTGATAATTCAAGTAATCAGGAGCACACAAAATGAAGAANAAGAAGCACTCGATGAACAGATTAATCAGATTATTCAAGAAGCCGAATCAGAATCTCATAATTCTCAAGATAATTACACAAAAAGTCTGTTTTCTCAGCGACTTTGTAAGCAGCTCGATTGTCAGTTTAACTGTTAAACGAATTCACCTTCTACCTCTATGCTATTTAATTGTATTACAATAACACTGGGCGGTACATCAGATCAACTCAAACTGTTAATTCAAGTAATCAGGAGAAACCAAAATGAATAACTCATCTCTACTATCAGAACTAGAATTCGGCTTTGAAACCTTCTCTCCCGAATCGGTTACATTATCAAACGATCAAATCAATCAAGCGATCAACCTCAGTAATGCTATTCAGAATGAATCTCGAAAATGGTATACTTATTTAAACGCTTTGGCTTTGTTTGGGTTTGAGAATTGGTTAGAAGAACGAGGCGAAGATTTTACAGTTAATCGAGAAAAATGTTCGGTTTTTAATCCTGAAATTAGTAATAGCATTGAAGCGGTTTGTCATTTAAAAGTTAATCAATTTAAGGTGTGTCTGATTACAGTCGGTAGCTTGTTTGATGAAGTCGTTACTGTTCCTCAAGCTGTTTTAGACTTACCTGAGTATGCGGCTCAATTTTATGTGTTAGTCGAAGTTCAAGAAGAACTGGAAACGGTTAGTATTTCTGGCTTTATTTCCTATCCCGATTTAATCGCAGCCAAAGCTAACGTTAATTTAGAACCTGATTTAGACTGGACATATCAAATTCCCCTCCAATGGTTTGAACAAGAAACCGATCAGTTACTCCTCTATTTCCGTTGTTTAGAACCCGCAGCCATTGCGTTACCTAAAGCGGTTAATCGTCAGAATTCACTCTCCGCTCAAAAAGCAGAATTACAAGCTATTTTACCCCAACTTCAAGCAGAAAACGGACAGTCAACCTCTCAACTTTGGAATCTATTAACCTGGGAACAAGGAATAGCAATACTCACCAATCCTCAGCTTTTGCGATGGGTTTATCAAGTTCAAAATTCAACGGATTTAGAAGCTGAAACAAGTTCATCAGAATGGCTGAAAACGCAAAAGAATTACCTCTCTGATCTCCTGACATTATTAACTGAACCCGCCATGAATCTGGGGCGTTGGTTACGAGATGAGTTAGATAATTTCGCAAGTGAATTATCCTGGGTTCTTGTTCCTGAATTCTCACCAGCCACCGCCATGCGGAGTTTGAGATTGGCTTCCGAAGAATTTGAAGCGATTGTGCAGGAACTTCAAAAACAAGACATAGAAATTCCGACTCAAGCGAAAGGTGCTTATCGGGATTTACAACTAGCAGAAACAGCTTTGCGGTTGTATGCTTTAACTTGGGAATTAGACTCTAATACGGTTCGAGAATGGAAATTATTGCTGATTTTAGGAACACCTTCTCGGATGAGTTTACCCAATCAAGTTCAGTTACGAGTCAGTGATGAGACGCAGATTTTAGTGGAACAAAACTTAAATCCAGACGATGATTATCCCTATATTTTCACGGCGGTTATTGGAAGTTTAGAGGAAAAATTCATCGTTACCGTTAGCCTCGGTTCAGAAATTCAAGAAACCCTACCTCCATTTGGGTTTAATCCTGAATAATCATCAAAAAACGGGTTCCGTCTGCATAAGAGGTTCAACTTGGGAGATATATACAAGTAGAAGGCTAATAGTCCCATTTTGAGACTGTGGCTTCTCAACTCTACCCCAGGTGTACATAATGAACGCTTGTCTTTCGGAACCTAACTTTCCACCTTCATTCAACTTAAAACCTGAAACACCCGAAAATCAGAACCTCGAAATTCTTGATCCCATTCGTCAGANGTCTGCATAAGAGGTTCAACTTGGGAGATATATACAAGTAGAAGGCTAATAGTCCCATTTTGAGACTGTGGCTTCTCAACTCTACCCCAGGTGTACATAATGAACGCTTGTCTTTCGGAACCTAACTTTCCACCTTCATTCAACTTAAAACCTGAAACACCCGAAAATCAGAACCTCGAAATTCTTGATCCCATTCGTCAGATATTAAAGACGAAACGGGGTGAAAATAGTAACCTTCCAAAAGCAAACTTACAGCAAGCTGATCTCGCTGGAGCCAATTTAGCGGGAGCAGATTTAGAAGAAGCAAATCTTCAAGGAGCCAACCTCGTTAATGCCAATTTGAGAAATGCTAACCTCAAAAAAGCAAACCTAAAAAATGCTAATTTAAGTGGAAGTGATTTGCGAGGAGCCGATTTAAGTTTCGCAATACTCACCGGGAGTAACTTAACTCAAGCGAACTTAGAAAATGCGGATCTAAAATCTACAAATCTGGGATGTTTTTCTTCTCAACGCACTCAACTTGATCAGGCTAATTTGAAAAATGCTAACTTGGCTCAAGCCAATTTGCAAGGCGTTTCTTTAAAAGCGGCTAATCTTGATGGAGCGAACCTCAAGGAAGCTAATTTTAATCCCTATTTAGATAAAGAAAATCCATCAAAATCGAGAATTGTTAGTGATTTAACCGATGCAAGTTTAAAAAATGCAAATCTCCGAAAAGCCGAACTTAATTCTGCTATTCTAGAGAATACAAGCTGTGAAAATGCTGATTTTCAATACGCTCAACTTCAGCAAGCTATTCTCCGTAAAGCCAACTTGACGAATACTAACTTCAGCCAAGCTAATCTAAATTCTGCTAATTTAAACCAAGCCAATCTTCGAGGGGCTAATTTGAGAGTCAGCAACTTAGAGAAAGCCTGTTTGGTAGAAGCAACTCTGATCAATGCTAAGTTAGAATTCGCTTGTTTAACTTATCTTGATATGAGTGGAGCAAACTTTAAAGGGGCAAATTGGAGTCGTGCTGAATTACATAACAATATCATGCAAAATGTCACCCTACCTGATGGTACAACCTATCAGTCTACGGATTAGAAAAAATCATTTTAAAAATCAATGAATCGTCAAGAAATCGAAAACAGAACCATTTTAATCGCCTTAACAGGTTCACGGGGTTATGGTTTAGAAACGGCTACCTCTGATTATGACTACCGAGGGATTTTCATTGCGACAAAACCCTATTATTTGGGGTTGAGTCAAATCGAACAACAAGATAAAGGGTGGGATGAAACCCCCTCTGAAAAGTTTCCTTATCTCTCTAAGGATACCTGTATTTANAATCGAAAACAGAACCATTTTAATCGCCTTAACAGGTTCACGGGGTTATGGTTTAGAAACGGCTACCTCTGATTATGACTACCGAGGGATTTTCATTGCGACAAAACCCTATTATTTGGGGTTGAGTCAAATCGAACAACAAGATAAAGGGTGGGATGAAACCCCCTCTGAAAAGTTTCCTTATCTCTCTAAGGATACCTGTATTTATGAATTGAGAAAGTTCTTGAATTTAGCCATTGATAATAATCCCAATATCTTAGAATTGCTGTGGTTTAAAGATTATATTCATCTCACAGAAGTCGGAAAAATATTGCAGCAACATCGACAAACTTTCCTCTCAAAACGAATCAAACAAACCTATTCCGGTTATGGTTACGCTCAAATCAAAAAGCTAGAATCTCATCGCCGTTGGTTGCTGAACCCCCCGCAACATCAACCGACTGCGGCTGAATTTGGACTCGGAGAAACACCGCCTCTAAATATCAGTCAGATGAATAGTTTTTTAGAATACTTGTATCTATTGGTACGCGATCGCATCGAATATCTAGAACCCGCCAAAGAGTTGTATAATCTGTTAACATCAGAAATCGATTACAAGGGAATTTTCAAACAACATTCCCTCCCTGATGAGACATTAGAAACAACTCAGAAACTCACCAACTGTTCATCAGACTTTATTCAACTCTTGCAAAAAAGCCAACAGTATCAACGAGCCATTCGAGAATTCAAAAACTATCAAAGTTGGAAACAAAATCGCAATCCAGAACGCGCTAAAATGGAAGCAAAAGTCGGGTATGATTGTAAATTTGCCATGCAAGCTATTCGGCTATTAAAAACAGGAATAGAGGTTTTAAAGACTCAGATTTTAGTTGTTGATCGTCGAGAAGCTGGAGATGCAGAGGAATTATTAGCCATCAAAAAAGGTGTATATTCCTACGATGAAGTGATGGAAATAGCCAAAAAACTCTATCAACAACTCGATGAAGCCGAAGCCGTTTCAACCCTTCCCAAATCCGTTGATGAAGCAGTTGTTAATCAACTCTGTATGGATTTGGTTTCACAACAGGGTTTTTGATTTTGTAAGGGTGTTGCGGTTTGTATCCTATTTTCTATTTTCTCCAAAAACCCAAAGAACTTCTTAAGCCATTGGCAATTGAGGCTAAATGCGTCAATAATAACAAAGTTGGTTAATCACAAATTTCTATGACTCATCCCCGCGAAATTTATGACCTGCTACTGGATAAAAGCCTCAGCAACAGTCCCATTCAAGAAATTATCATTGGTTTAACCTGGACGCTTTGTGAAGCCGAAGGAATGGGGTTATGTATGAGTCCAGGAATACCCATTCGTACTTTACCTTGGTCGGGAACTTTGGTCAACAAACCTGCCTCGGAATTAACCTCGTGGGTGAAGTCATGGGAGAGTTATCAAGCCACAGTCGGAATGGCTGTAATTAACGCAATTATTAACTCCAATTCTCCCCTGTCAAAAACGGCTGAATTACTGTCTCCAACTGGCCCGTCAAACTTAGCAGTCTTTGAATATTTTTTACCGCAAATTCGCTCCAAACGAGTGGCAATTGTTGGGCGTTATCCTGAACTTTCTCGCTATGAAAAAGAGATGAATTTAGTTGTGATTGAGAGACAACCCGCTTCGGGAGATTTACCAGACCCCGCTTGTGAATTTATTTTACCCGAGTCGGAATGGGTGTTTCTAACAGCGACTTCTATTGTGAATAAAACCTTTCCTCGCTTGGCAGAATTATCAAAAGATGCGACCTTAGTATTAATGGGGCCGACTTTACCTTGGTTATCAGAATTAGCAGAAATGGGTGTTAATTACTTGGCGGGAGTGCGTATAATTAACCCCCAAGCCTTGCGTCAAACCGTTGCAGAAGGCGGCGGNGTCGGAATGGGTGTTTCTAACAGCGACTTCTATTGTGAATAAAACCTTTCCTCGCTTGGCAGAATTATCAAAAGATGCGACCTTAGTATTAATGGGGCCGACTTTACCTTGGTTATCAGAATTAGCAGAAATGGGTGTTAATTACTTGGCGGGAGTGCGTATAATTAACCCCCAAGCCTTGCGTCAAACCGTTGCAGAAGGCGGCGGAACCCGCATTTTTGAGACGGGAGTACAATATTGTATTCAGCAAATTTAAGGCAAATGAGCAATTAAACTGCTAGAAATTAAACCTAATCCGGTAATGTTAAAATATCTACACCGGATTCAGTCACAGCAACAGTGTGTTCAAACTGGGCGGAAAGTTTACCATCGATGGTAATTGCAGTCCAACCATCTTCGAGAACTTTTGCTTCCCAAGTTCCTTCATTAATCATCGGTTCAATAGTAAAAACCATCCCCGGACGCAATTTTTTTCCTTTTCCGGCGGTTCCATAATGGGGAACTTGAGGTGCGGTATGAAACGTGGTATTTATACCATGACCAACAAAATCTCGTACAACAGAAAATCCGTGAGATTCTGCATATTCTTGAATCGCGGCGCCAATATCTCCAATTTTTGCACCCGGTTTAACCGCCGCAATTCCCCGCATCATCGACTCATAAGTAACTTCAACTAATTTTTTCGCAACCGGGGAAGGCGTACCGACAAAAAATGTTTTAGAAGTATCACCGTGATAACCATCCACAACCGGAGTGACATCAATATTAATAATATCTCCCTCTTGAAGAATTTGTTTGGCGTTGGGAATACCATGACAAATGACATGATTAACGCTCGTACAAATCGATTTGGGGAAGCCATGATATCCTAAAGGAGCGCTGCGAGCATCGTTAGCCTTTGTCCAACGTTCGGCTTCATCGTTGAGTTCCAGTGTACTCACTCCCGGTTGAACCATCGGTTCAAGATGATTCAATAATTGAGCCGCTAAACGTCCCGCTTGACGCATTTTTTCGATTTCACGACTCGACAACAGAACAATTGTTTCGCTTCCCATTTGCGCTAAATTGATGAAGAATTTGTCTTATTACCTTTCCAGCGTAACTCTTCTACGGTATCATAACCAACTGAATGGGTAAATTTTTACTCAATCTCAGATTTTAATCAGAGCTTGAAAGTGGCGATCGCTAAACATCCCCATCCCGCAATAAATGCCACACCCCCAAGCGGCGTAATTGCCCCGAGCCATTTAATCCCCGTTAAGCTTAAAGCATACAGACTCCCCGAAAAAATGGCGACCCCGACAATAAAAGCAGTCCCGGCGATAGTGATTAACGGTTGAGGAGATTGAGAATTTCTGAGTAACACTCCGAGTAATAATAAAGCCAGGGCATGATACATTTGATAACGAGCAGCCGTTTCAAAGATTTCAATCCCTCGTTCGCTGATTTTTCCACTCAAAGCATGAGCGCCAAAAGCACCCGCCATCACCGAAAAACCGCCTAAAATTGCTGCAATTGTTAAAAAGATTCTATCCATGATCTTTCCTGTTATCGATTTTAGCTACAATTTAACCTAATATAATCCCAAGTGTAGGGGCGGGTTCGACAATATCTTTACTACTACTCAAAGATTGAGATAAACCCGCCCCGCTCAATGATGATTTGAAATCCTTACCTTTTAATATACAATAGTTTTGCTTAAACGGAGTCGGCAATTACGGAAAAAGAGTTCCCGGTTTCAGCCAATTAAATAGTTCTGAAAGTTTTAAGTTAAAATCTGAGATGAATTCAGGAGTTGGAAGAACTTGTTCGGGTGTTTGTAAAACCATCGGTTGTTCACCCATAGGATAAACAAATACAGACTTTTCAGCCGGATCAATTAACCAACCCATCAGACAACCTGCATCCAGACAATGTAAAATATTACTGATGACTTTTGTTTGGTTTTGATCGGGAGAAAGAATTTCAATTGTCCAGTCAGGATGAGTCGGAAAACTATTCGCAATATCACCATTTTCATCTAAAGGAATGCGACTCCAAGTAAACACAGCAACATCAGGAACAATTGAACGTCCACCAAACGTACATCGTAATTCGGGAAAAGCCCAACCAATGCGTTGAGGCTTAACAACTGTATTAATGACTGTAACCAATTCTCCCTGAATTGCGCTATGTTTTCCTTGAGCCATAGGTTTTTGAATGATTTTACCGTTAATATATTCGCTAGCTGGCTTGGTTTCTGGGAGTTTGAGAAACCCCTCAAGAGTCAGAGATTGTGTTGGAGTTTGTACCATAATTTAAGATATAAATACGAGGAAAACAGTTATTTTAACTCAAAATAGTAGATCGTTTCTCCCTCTGGCGTTTTCTCCCAAGTCCCCTGAAGTTCTATCGCTTTACTCAGAATAAACTTCTCAGCTTCTTGGGGAGATAAATGAGTAAACCTTACAAGATCACTGGGCGTTATTTTGCCCTGATTTTGTACCAGTAAATGAAAGAAGATAGAATGAATCCGACGGGAGCGATTTTCTATCTTCTGACGAGATTGATAAGAACTATCCCACAACAGCCAACCGCCAATTCCTAACGCGGGTAAACCCAAAATTAACCCACCGATTGCGATGCTGATTTTGCTATGAACCGAAGCATCCGGGTTAATCAGTCCAGTTGCAATAGTCAGCAAACAAAACAGCCCAATAGGAATCAATAAACTTGCAGTGATCAACTTAATCAACTGCATGACTTTCCCTTAACATGATGTTAGCAATCAGCTTGCAATTAAACATCGCTCAACAGTATAGCTTAGGTGTTTATTGCCGATAGCGGTTGACTGAAAATCCTTGAATTTTAACGCCGAACCGCCTCTAACAAACGAGAGAAATAAAAGCGAGTGCTAGTCATTTCTTGACGAGCTACGCTGAAGCCATTATTTTCAAAAATTTTAACAATATCTGCCTCTCGATGTTGATAAGCACGAGTCGTTTTACTTGGCCCTGGGAAAAATTCACCGATTTTTTTGAGGATAGTCAAAGCGAAGGTTTTCGGTGCAAAACTCAAAATCAAACGAGACTCCGCGAGCGACGCCAAATGAGCAATCATATCCGCCATTTTATCATCAGGATAGTGAATCAACACATCCAGACAAATCACAGTATGATATCGACCCTCTAAAGCTTCTAAATCCTGAGTGCTAAACTTGACATTGCTAGCGCGATCACCTAAAGTTGCCGTAGCTCGTTCTCGAGCTTCCGAAACCATTTTTTCAGAGATATCGCTAGCAGTGACAATCGCACCCGCCTCAGCCAGAGGAATGCTCAAACTCCCCACACCACACCCCGCATCGCAAATCGACAGACCCGAGAGATTGTCATCTGCTTTCAGCCAGTTTAGCACGCGATCGATGGTTTGTTGATGTCCATTACGGATATCGAGTTGAACCTTGTTCACTTCCCCATCGCCGTAGATTCGTCTCCAGCGATCAAAGCCTGTAGAGTTAAAATATTCTCGAACAACCGTCTTATCGTCTGCAACGCTCATAAATTTGGTTTGCTGTTAATTAGAGTCCAACTGTTAAACCTATCATTATCCGGTACGATGAGACTAAATTTTCAGCGATGAATTTTGGGTAGCTTTAACTTTATAGGATAATTTGGAGTAATGATTAAGGTTGAGTTCCTATTCATCAGTATTGCTATATTGCTGTTAGCAAGCATCTTAGCCAGCAAAGCCGCCAATAAACTCGGTGTTCCAGCATTGCTTTTATTTTTGTTGTTGGGAATGATTGCAGGTTCGGAAGGACTCGGAGGGATTCAATTTGAAAATCCTCTGATCGCCAAATTAATCGGAGACTTTGCACTCACTTTGATTTTATTTGCAGGGGGACTCGATACCAACTGGAAAAGCATTCAACCCGTTCTCATCAAAGGCTTAACCCTTTCTACTCTTGGGGTGGCTATCACCATGTTGCTTTTAGGTTCCTTTGCTTGGTTTATTTTGGGTTCCTTTTCTAGCTTTAATATAGGCTCACAGGGAATTACTTGGACAGAAGGGTTGTTACTCGGTGCGATTATTTCTTCTACAGATGCGGCGGCTGTTTTTTCTGTGTTGCGTTCGAGTAATTTAGGTCTCAAAGGTGATTTGCAACCTCTACTCGAACTTGAATCTGGAAGTAATGATCCAATAGCCGTTTTATTAACCACTGAGTTCGTCAGACTTCTCAGTACATCTGAAGGCTCCTTGATCAGTTTAGGACTCTCATTATTTTGGCAAATTTTGGCAGGAATTGCATTCGGATATGGAATGGGAAAACTTGTTCTTTTAGGGATGAATCGGATTAATTTGGTTTCCCCCGGACTCTATCCCCTTGCTATTTTAGCCTGGACTCTACTCACCTTTGGCGTCACTACAGTTTTAGGAGCAAATGGCTTTTTAGCCGTTTATATTGCGGGTATCGTCATAGGAAATCACCCGCGTCTCATCCATAGCAACAGTTTATTCAGTTTTTACGATAGTTTGTCATGGCTGATGCAAATTACCATGTTTTTGACATTGGGATTACTGGTTTTTCCCTCTCAATTGTTATCGATTGCTGGAGTTGCTATCGTCATCAGTTTATTTTTGATGTTTGTTGCTCGTCCGGTTAGTGTCTTCATTTGTTTGGCTTTTAGTCAAGTGAGTTTTTCGGAGAAATTGTTTATTTCTTGGGTCGGACTTCGAGGTTCTGTACCAATTGTTTTAGCAACTTTTCCACTCATGGTAGGTCTTTCAGAAGCCGATAAACTTTTTAATATCGTGTTTTTTATTGTTCTGACTTCTGCCCTCATTCAAGGCTTATCTTTAGCTCCAGTGGCTCGAAGACTGGGTTTAGTTGAATCTCCTTCGATTTAATGATCGATGACACTTTAAAATAGGATTTAAGTCAATGTTAAATGCTCATTTTTTGATCAGTCTTTTGATTACCTCTGCTACCGTGATTTCTCTAACCAGTTGTACTCGTCATACTGTCAGTCAGTCTTCCACAAATTCAACAGCAAACCCGCAAGAAACCTATCTGCAAGTGAATCCAGTTTCAACGACGGAAACCGTTAATCTCGAAACCCTAAAAATTATCGCCGGACAAACGATTTATGTTCCCGTTTACTCTCACATTTATTACATGAATACTCGCCGAGTTTACAACTTAGCAACAACCTTGAGTGTTAGAAATACTGACCTTGATCATTCTATTATCATTAAAACCGTAAATTATTATAATACTGAAGGAAAATTAGTTCAATCTTATTTAGATCAAGCCATTCGACTCTCTCCTCTCGCTAGCACCGATTTTTTTGTCGAGCAAAGCAACTCCACCGGAGGAGCTGGAGCTAACTTTATCGTTGAATGGATAGCCGAAAAAAACGTCTCAGAACCGATGATTGAAGCGGTATCAATTGGAACATCAGGAACCCAAGGGATTGCATTTACCAGTCCTAGTCGAGTCATTAAAACAACACCAAAATAATCGGCATTCCCTCAGATTTTGTTAATCTTAACCCTCCCGGAAAAACAGGATCAAGCTGAGACTCAACTTGTGATATTTACAACTAGCCAGAGAAATAGGGACTCGGGAATCAGGGGGGAGAGAAAGCCAAGCAAACATAAATACTAGCCCAGTGATTCCCTGTTAGGGAAAGCATCATCATCATCATGTTAGCTTTGTATAATAAAAATGTTAAAATTTAACCGTAGCTCAGTAAAAATATCAATTGGTAGCACAGTCAAAGTTGATTGATCTCAGTAAAATTGAGGTAAACTTAAATCTTGATTGATCACAACCCGTGATTTCTCGCATTAGCTGACAATCAAGTTGAGAGCAAAAAGCACTTTGACAGACTCCAAGCGATCATCAAGGGATGATGTTAATGCTCCAGACAAGCCCGTATATTTTCTGGGTAGGAATCAATCTCTGTTCAACCTGTATCAATCTGAGTTGGCGGTTCTCATTTGAGGAGTTGTGTTCTCAGTCTTGATGTGATTGCATCTACCCTAACTTTAATATGAAAAATACGAACTCCACTGAAAAAACAGAAACAATATTTGGGCAGATATTTCGACCTGTTCCCGTTTTGGTTTCAGGTATTTTTTTGGGATCAATTGCAACAGTTTATGGAACGCTTACCCACGTTAATCTATTCAACTATTTAGGTTCAAACAACAAAGATATTGTTGAATTTTATCAGGAATTATTGGGATTTTCGGATGATTATTTTAATAACAAACATCAATTTAAAGGTTATGTAGAAGAACTTAATATTACAGTAAACCCTGACAACTTTAAGCTCTATGCTTTGCAAAATTCGCTCTGTGAGAACGCAATACTAGAAGGCGACCAACTCCTGATTCCCGCACCACCGGAAGAAAAAGCAGGAGATAAAGATGACCGCTTTGAAATCGTTAAAAAACAAATTGATAAAATTATTAATGATGGGGTGGGAAACCTAGAACTTGTGAATATTAACAATGAACCCGCCTCAATTGAAATAAATCTTTTAACACCAGAAAGAACCTGTATTCGTAAGCCAAAAGAGATTAAAGATTTAGAAAAAATGCTGCAAGAAAGAAAATGGAAAGAAGCCGATCTCAAGACCTATGATGTCATGCTAAAAGTCACCAATCGCAAAGCAGAAGGATACTTAGACAGTGAATCCATCCAAAACTTCCCCTGTTCCTATTTAGAAACCCTTGATCAACTCTGGACTCGATACTCTGGGGGACAATTTGGTTTGACTGTTCAGAAAGAAATTTATAAAGAAACCGGAAACAAGTTAACAGAAGATCATCTTAGAAAATACGATCCCGATGCCTATATTCATTTTAATGATTTAGTGCGATGGATCGAAACCGGAAACAATGGAAAAGAAAGCTGGAAACCTTATGATCAACTCACCTTTTCTCTGGATGCTCCCAAAGGTCATCTTCCTCGCTTAGAAAGACTCGAAGCAGGAATGGAAAAACAACCCAGTTATCAACTCATCTCCCCCAATTCCTTACCCCTGACCTCTCAGGAAATCCAAGCCCGAAACTTTCTGTTTTCACGGGTAGAAATCTGTGAACTCTAATTCTATCTAATTCTAACTAGCCCAGAATTTAAAACTTCGTTACAATCAGGGAGAAACAGTCCATTGTCAACTTTGGTGGCCTGAAGATGAACTGCGTTAGAACCTCTCAAAACGATCCCATTACGGTGGATTTCTTACCCGCCGACCAAGTTCCATTTCCAGGAAAAGTCGGCTTGACATTTGCACCCGGAAAACAGCATCAAGGAATGCACTTTATGTGGAATCGGAATTTGTATCAAGATCNATCAGGGAGAAACAGTCCATTGTCAACTTTGGTGGCCTGAAGATGAACTGCGTTAGAACCTCTCAAAACGATCCCATTACGGTGGATTTCTTACCCGCCGACCAAGTTCCATTTCCAGGAAAAGTCGGCTTGACATTTGCACCCGGAAAACAGCATCAAGGAATGCACTTTATGTGGAATCGGAATTTGTATCAAGATCTCGATCGCTTGCGACATGACTATCAAACTGATGTGTTAGTCTCTCTAATCGAATCCCACGAGTTTGAAGCGGTACAAATTCCCAATCTGATCTCCGAAGCCCAAGCTAGAGGGATACAAACCAGGTGGTTTCCGATTAAAGATATGAGTGTTCCCACTTCTATGGATGAACTGATTCTTTTAGTTCAACAAATATTGCTGAATGCTAAACAGGATAAAACCGTTGTTATTCATTGTATGGGAGGGTTAGGACGTAGCGGACTTGTCGCCGCTTGCTGTTTAGTTGCGGTGGCCTATTCCCCCGAAAAAGCGATCGCGATCGTCAGAGAAACTCGACAGTACACCATTGAAACCCAAGAGCAAGAAGATTATATCTCAGAATTTTCTCAGGCTTGGAAAACTCACCTGCCAATTTTGTCTGGAAATTATCACTCCAATTAAATTTAACCATCTAGGGGTGGATTATTCCACCCTCAAAATCTTCAGCTTCTTGAAAAAATNCCTATTCCCCCGAAAAAGCGATCGCGATCGTCAGAGAAACTCGACAGTACACCATTGAAACCCAAGAGCAAGAAGATTATATCTCAGAATTTTCTCAGGCTTGGAAAACTCACCTGCCAATTTTGTCTGGAAATTATCACTCCAATTAAATTTAACCATCTAGGGGTGGATTATTCCACCCTCAAAATCTTCAGCTTCTTGAAAAAATTACTGATCGATCTAATTCAATTAGATTGCCAAACAAACGACAAAACGGTGAAGATTAAAATTCTGATTAATCTCCTATAGGATTGCAATGAAAATCGAAAATTTGCTCCTACAAGATTGAGGGAAACATCCGACTTAAGCAACCCCATCAGCCCCAAACCCTCATCGGAACATCGTTTAATTTTCTCCCGAAAGCAAAAGGTTAGAGTCGTTGCTCGACCTGAATTTGCTAAAACGGGCTACTTTCGATAAAGTGTAACCAGGGCATCGGAAAATATTTCACTCTTGATATCGGTGAGGAAACCCCGACAGCGATCGCTCTATCCCTCAACCCGACAATTGGACTCAACCGAGTCAATTTCTGAAGATCCGGAAAGCTTTAAGGAAAGTTTTAGACTCATTTTGTAAAAATGTTAACATTAAGACATTTCCAATTGAGCAAAAGTCTAGCTACACTAATAGTAGTACAGGAGCATGACATCGATAACGAGTCAGATCCAACTCGGATTATTCCGCTAGAACGAGTATAAAGATTGTCTACATTCCCGATAAAGCAGGAGAAAATTTGAATGGTGGACGAGTCAGGAGTATCCAAAAGCCTGGGAACTCATCGAATTCTTACTCATTCTTGAGTGATCATCTAAGATTGAGCAAGCAACAGTTGCAGATCCCCTCTGTGATACATCCATTGATGGTTCACTGCTAATAACCTGCTGACTCCCACTGTTAAATGGTCAAACAGNCAAAAGCCTGGGAACTCATCGAATTCTTACTCATTCTTGAGTGATCATCTAAGATTGAGCAAGCAACAGTTGCAGATCCCCTCTGTGATACATCCATTGATGGTTCACTGCTAATAACCTGCTGACTCCCACTGTTAAATGGTCAAACAGGCGGAGATCATCTCTAAAATTACGATATAAACGGGGAGAAAATCCCCAATCTCCTATTTTCATCCCAGTGTAGGGAATCAAGCCAGAGGAAGACTAGATGAACGACAACGCAGGAAGCTTTTCTTCATTTTGCAATCGCCTCCTAAGTGGGGCAATCCGTAGTAAAGCTCAACGCCTGATGGTAATTGCAGCCATCTCGACAATAGCGGTTCCGGGATTGAGCAATGCAGTCCACGCGAGCCTGAAAAACAGCCCCAAAGCAGTTCTAGATGAAGCATGGCAAATTGTCTATCGAGAGTATGTCGATCCCAGCTTCAACCGCAAAAACTGGAAAGCCATTCGACAAGAGCTATTAAGCAAAGAATATTCATCCCGTGAAGAAGCTTATCGCGCCTTACGTCAAGCTCTTGAACAGCTTAATGATCCCTACACCCGTTTCATGGACCCGAAACAGTATGAGCGGTTGACCAGTCAAACCGCCGGAGAACTGTCTGGTGTGGGAATGCAGCTTTCACTCGATGAGAAAACGAAAAGCATCGTTGTTGTTTCTCCCATTAAAAATTCTCCCGCCCAAGCCGCCGGAATTCAAGCAGGAGATCAAATTCTAGAGATTGATGGCATCTCAACCCAAGGGATGAGCGTTGATAATGCCGCCGAAAAAATTCGGGGTAATGTCGGAACTCAAGTTGAAGTGCGAATTAAACGCGCAGGCCAAGAAGAGTTCAATGTCACCCTCACTCGCGCGAGGATTGAACTCGAAGCCGTCTACTATCGCCTCAATACCGAAGGAGAGCGAAAAGTTGGATATATTCAGTTGCGCGAGTTCAACTCCCACGCCGCCGAACAGATGAAAGAAGCGATGGAAGAGTTGGTCGAAAAACAAGCAGAAGCCTTCGTCCTCGATTTACGCGGGAATCCCGGAGGTTTGCTCCGCAGTAGTATTGAAATTGCCCGAATGTGGATGGATGATGGCATGATTGTCAGCACTGTTGATCGCGATGGCGAAACCCAAGAAATCCGAGCCAACCGCACCGCAATCACCACTTTACCCACCGTTGTTCTCGTTGATGGAAACTCCGCCAGTGCCAGCGAAATCCTCGCCGGAGCCATGAAAGACAATCAGCGAGCCGTGATTATGGGCGATCAAACCTTTGGCAAAGCTTTAGTACAATCGGTGTTTTCCTTATCTGATGGTTCCGGTTTAGCGGTAACAATTGCCCATTACTACACGCCCAATGGCACCGACATTAGCAAAAAAGGAGTCACCCCCGACGTTAAACTAGAGCTGACCGACGATCAGAAAAAGCAACTCGCTAGCGATCCTCAATTAATTGGGACTCAAGGAGATCCTTACTATGCTCGCGCCATCAACATTCTAGCGACTGAAGCCGCTTCACGACCTCTGGCGATTAGTGAACGCGAGAATCCTAAATAAAAGCTTTTGTGGGCAAATTTAGGCATCGCCATTTGCCCTAGCTCTCTGGTCTCTCTGGAGATGAATTGCCACAGAGGAAAATAGCGGCTAATCTTGAGGGTGATGTTGTGTGAATCAATGTGTTTTATGTCAAATTCATTGCCTCCAAATTCATCCTCACCCCAAGCTTCATCTCGCAATAACGATGAGTGGATTGCCGTTTTAATCGCACTTTTAGCGATGGGCGGTATTTTATTTTGGGTGTTGGGTAAAGACGCTAAAGCCTACAGGCAAAAGTTCACTTCACCTGCTATTCTGCCCACTCCTCAATCGAGTGTCTCAGACCAATTTAATTTATCCCAAGTTTTAGAAAACTCTCTCTTGCAGCATCGGCAACAACAAGCAAGTCCACAGCCAGTCTCTGTACCTGCTACCTCTTCGGGAAATGTATTTCAATCCTTCTCGCCTGCTCCGACTCCAGAAAGCCCTTCTCGCTCAACAGATGTCAGTCCGGCTTGGTGGATGATTACTCCCTTTTTCTTCACACCGCCTGATGCGTCTGAGTCTCAGGAAAATCCGGGTTCACAGACGACTATTGTACCTATTCCCACTCAAGAGTCAACGACGACTCAACCGCAAACAGCAGCTAGTCCTCAAAGCCAACAACAAGCCCCTCAACCGCAAACAGAAGCTAGCCCTCAAAGCCAACAACAAGCCCCTCAACCGCAAACAGCAGCTAGCCCTCAAAGCCAACAACAAGCCGCTCAACCGCAAACAGCAGCTAGCCCTCAAAGCCAACAACAAGCCNCCTCAAAGCCAACAACAAGCCGCTCAACCGCAAACAGCAGCTAGCCCTCAAAGCCAACAACAAGCCGCTCAACCGCAAACAGCAGCTAGTCCTCAAAGCCAACAACAAGCCGCTCAACCGCAAACAGCAGCTAGTCCTCAAAGCCAACAACAAGCCGCTCAACCTGATACAAAAGCTAGCCCTCAAAGCAAAGCTGAAATTCCTACACCAGTACCATTCTTCGTGCTTTCTGATGTACCGTCCGAGTTCTGGGCTAAAGAGTTTATTGAGTATACGACTGAAAATCAGATTATCGTTCCCTACAAAGATGGTACGTTTCAACCTGATAAACCGATCACTCGGGCAGAACTCGCCGCTCAACTCGAAAATGCCTTTATTCCTCAAAAAGATCAATCCGCTCAACTCAATTATAAAGATGTAAAGCCAGACAACTGGGCGCAACAGGCGATTGTTGATGTCACTCAAACGGGCTTTATGAAAGGTTATCCCGGTGAGATCTTTCTTCCCAATGAAGTCGTACCTCGCGTTCAGGTTTTAGTCGCTTTAGTCAGTGGGTTGGATCTCAAACCCCCGAGAAATCCTGAAGAAACTTTAAAAGTTTACCAGGATGCCGATCAAATTCCCAAATGGGCGGTTGAGAAAATCGCCGCCGCCACAGAAGCGGGATTAGTCGTTAATCATCCCGAACAAAATACTCTCAATCCCAATCAACCTGCAACTCGGGCGGAAGTCTCAGCTATGATTTATCAAGCTTTAGTTGAATCCGGCAAAGCTGAACCGATTTCATCCGATTATATTGTCAAGCCGAATAAGTGAGGGAGTCTACAATTTTAAACCCTTTATTTGACAACTTTAAACTTTCCCTGATTTTACGTTATTGAACGGAATTGTAGGGAAGTTTTTTTTGATTGAATAGCCCTAAAATCTCTATGCACTCTCAACCGCGATATCCATTCCTAAAATTAATATTCACTGTGTTTTGGAGTTTAACCTCTATCGTTCAACCTGTGCGATCGCAAACAGAAAACCTTGTGATCAGTAAAACTCCTAAACCCTGTTTCTGGGAGATGGAAGTCTTACCCTCGCCGCCCTTATCTCAAACTGAACCCAGTATCCCCAGTTTATGGTTAGCACAAGAACTCTATGGATATTCTACTTTACCGACTCCAACTCAGCCGGTGGAATCAGACATAGATCTTCAACTTAACGCTGAACAACTTTCCGATGAAACAGAACAATATCCCATTCTAGAAACTTGGTTTGTTGAACCCAAAATTACACAGCTTCAGCCGGATTTGTATGTTAATAATTTAGTCACTCTTGTTGTCAATCGGATTAACTGGAATCGAGAAAAATACATGGGACAATATGTATTTGTCAGTCGATTTGCCTCCGTAACAAGACGCTATGGTTATAATTTGCGGGTTTGTAATCGTCAGGGGGATTTACTGGCTTTCTATATTTGTAATTTTGATCAAATTCCCTTAAGTTGTCAGGTACAAATCCTATCAGAAGGATTGCAATTTCGAGAATTTAGAAATTTTAATCCCCAGTAACTCGGTCAGCCTATTTTTAGTCTACCCTCTTGACTTTTTCGGAGCCTGTGGTATTATTTTTAGTATAATCGGATATTTGCGAAAAAAATATTTTTTTAAACATCCAATTGTTTAAGGTACTCTTTAAAGTATACCAGGAGTCGCCCCTGTCTGTCAACTCCCTTCCCAAAAAAATCCCCTGCTTTTGTTAACAGGGGAAAGTCAATTCTACAGAGTCAAATGCCCCACCCACAAGGGGATGTGGCTTACAACTAGACCACTTCGGATCTGTCGCATACGGGTAATTGACCGTAAGAAAGTCTCTCCGTCTGACTAGCAGTAGAGAGAAGAAGTTTCTGTTCTTCCCACTCCTGGGGCATCCCTCACACTCATCGGGGCTNGTCTCTCCGTCTGACTAGCAGTAGAGAGAAGAAGTTTCTGTTCTTCCCACTCCTGGGGCATCCCTCACACTCATCGGGGCTGGTCTTTGACCACTTCTATCGTCACGGACAAACCACTTTTTCCTATTCTCCAACATACCAAGTTGCAGTCAAGAAATGTCTAGTCTGGTGATAGGTATTCGTATTGTACCAGAGACTCTCGCTCGCTTACATCCCCGCCCACTCTTGGGACGGGGTTTTACGCTCGATCAATAAACAAAAGATGCGGAGAGATTACTTAGCGACCTTTAAAACCGCAGAATCTTGATTGTATTCTTCCAGTTGAATGGGAACAGGTTTAACATTCCAGATCTGTTCACAATACTCTTTGATCGTGCGATCGCTAGAAAACTTACCCATACGAACGGCATTCAAAATTGCCATTCGAGTCCAAGCATCACGATCCTGGAATACTTTGCTGGCTCGTTCTTGACAATCAATGTAAGACTGATAATCAGCAAACAGCATATAAGGATCATGGTGCATGAAAGAATCAGTCATGGGTTTAAACAATTCCTTATCCCCATGAGAGAAAAATCCCGATGTTAGGCGATCCATCACGGCTTTTAACTCAGCATTCTTGCTGTAGTATTCCGAGGGATTATAACCCGCAGCTTTAACTTTGTAGACTTGATCAGCCGTTAAACCAAACAAGAAGAAATTCTCTTCTCCAGCTTCTTCACGGATTTCAATATTTGCACCATCAAGGGTACCAATCGTCATCGCGCCATTCATAGCAAACTTCATGTTACCCGTACCAGAAGCTTCTTTACCCGCCGTTGAAATTTGTTCGGACAAATCCGCAGCCGGATAGATTTTCTGACCCAGAGAAGCATTAAAATTCGCTAAGAAAACCACCTTCAGCCGTCCGCGTACATCCGGATCATTGTTAACAACTTCAGCGACGGCATTGATGAGTTTAATCATCAGTTTCGCCATGAAATATCCCGGTGCCGCCTTCCCTCCAAAAATGAAAGTCCGGGGAGTCACCTCAATGTTAGGATTTTGCTTAATCCGGTTGTACAGCGTGATAATGTGCAGTACACACAAATGCTGGCGTTTGTATTCGTGAATCCGCTTCACCTGCACATCAAACATGGAATTGGGATCAACCGCAATGCCATTGTGTTTCCAGATGTAATCAGCGAGTTTCTGTTTGTTTTCTAACTTAATCTGATGCCATTGTTCACGGAATCCGGCATCTTCAATGTAAGCTTCAATCTTGCGAAGTTGATCGAGATCCTTGAGCCAACCCTTACCAATTTTAGAGGTATAAAGCTCAGACAGTTTAGGATTGCTCAATAACACCCAGCGACGAGGAGTAACACCGTTTGTTTTATTGAAGAACTTCTCAGGCCAAATCTTGTAGAAATCTCGCAGCGTATCTTGTTTTAACAGTTCTGTGTGCAGTGCTGCCACACCATTAATTGCGTGAGATCCCACACAGGCTAAATTTGCCATGCGGACATATTGTTCTGGGCCTTCTTGAATGAGTGATAAACGGGCTAACATCCCTTCATCACCAGGATACCAGAGCTTAACATCTTCGAGAAAACGACGATTAATTTCATAGATGATTTCCAGATGGCGAGGCAGGAGATAGCCAAACAACGTCACAGACCATTTTTCTAGCGCCTCTGGCATTAGAGTATGGTTCGTGTAGGCAAAAGTGGTTTGGGTAATCCGCCAAGCATCATCCCAGTCAAAGCCATGTTCATCCAACAACAGTCGCATCATTTCAGCGATCGCCACCGCCGGATGAGTATCATTAAGCTGAATCGCCGTTGTTTCATAGAGATTGTGCAGACTCTTATGACGCATCAGGTGAATGCGAATAATATCTTGTAAGGTACAAGACACAAAGAAAAATTGCTGCTCGAGTCTCAGTTGCTTGCCTTGAGGCGTGTTGTCGTTGGGGTAGAGAACCTTAGAAATGGTTTCCGATCGCATTTTTTCCGCAACCGCCCCATCATAGTTCCCGGCGTTAAACGCATCAAAGTTGAAATCATCACTCGCTTCTGCCCGCCACAACCGCAAGGGGTTAACGGTATTGGTGTCATATCCGGGAACAGGCGTATCGTAGGGAATACCAATGGCAGTCGTTGAGGGAATCCAACGCACCCGATACTGACCCTTATCATCATGGTACATTTCCGTATGACCGCCAAATTTCACCTCGACGGCCTGATCCGGACGGGCAATTTCCCAAGGGTTGCCAAAACGCAGCCATTTATCAGGAATTTCAGCTTGCCAACCATCCTGAATCATTTGGTGGAAAATCCCAAACTCATAGCGTAAGCCACAACCAACAGCCGGAATTTCTAAGGTAGCCAAAGAGTCGAGGAAACAAGCAGCTAAACGTCCTAAGCCTCCATTCCCTAAACCGGGGTCAGGTTCTCGTTCTAACAGTTCGTCTAAGTTTAAGCCAGACTCTTCAACCGCCTGACGGATTTTTTCATAGACGTGTAGGTTGATCAGACTGTTGCCAAGATGACGCCCCATCAAAAACTCAGCCGAGAGATAGTAGACAACCTTAACGTTGTTTTCTACATAGGTTTTAAAGGTTTTCAGCCAACGGTTGAGTAAGCGATCGCGCAATGTGTAGGCGAGCGCCATGTAAAAGTCATCGGGGGTGGCAAAGGACTCATACTTCCCTTGCAAATAGAAAAGATTATCCGCAAAGGCCCGCTTGAGCGTGTCCACACTCATTCCAGTGCGGTCGTCCTCAATTTGAATCGGACATTCATTTACGGTTGGGAGGGATTGAGTCATAGATTCTCCTTTCAATCGGCCTGTTGGGTTCGGACAATGTTTCGGTTGCAGAAATCATATCAGGCTGAGTTTAGCTATCTCTGTAGCAATCGCTTCCAGCCTGTCTTGACAGCGCCCCTGCTTCCGATGAAGACTATCGATAAATTTTTTGGATTTGAAGACCCAGAATGTTAACTTTCGGGTCTATTGTATCCTGTTTGTCTAGATAGATTGACACTCCCACGCCTTAAAAGGCGGGGATTCTTCATTCTACGACTCGACTTGCTGAGACAGGATTTCTCCTATCACAGTAGAGGTAAAATCTCCTGAAGCGTTTTGATCTAAGATCCAAGTTCCGCTATGCCCTAGCGTACTCAAAGCTGAATTCAGAATATTAATTGCGGCATTATGATCCCTGTNTTTTGATCTAAGATCCAAGTTCCGCTATGCCCTAGCGTACTCAAAGCTGAATTCAGAATATTAATTGCGGCATTATGATCCCTGTCTAAGACAAACCCACACTGACAAATATGAGTTCGAGTTGATAGAGATTTTTTAACGATTGTTCCACAGTTTGAGCAGGTTTGGGAGGTATAAGCGGGGTTGACGGCAACTGTTATTCTGCCAAACTTAACTCCAAAATACTCTAACCATTTTCTGAATTGATACCAACCCGCATCATTAATTGACTTGGCTAGACAATGATTCTTTACTAAGTTTTTAATCCTCAAGTCTTCGTAGGCGACCAAATCGTTTGATTGGATTACGCAACGCGCCAGCTTAAGAGCGTGTTCTTCACGTTGCCTACTTATTTTGAGGTGTGCTTTGCCCAGTCGCTTAATGGCTTTTAATC
Organism: Limnoraphis robusta CS-951; assembly: GCF_000972705.2. The sequence continues at coordinate 27,676 of NZ_LATL02000359.1, forward strand.
GGTTGGCACTGCCAATATTTTTTCGAGAAACGCGCCGTTGATAAAGCTTTAATCGCTTTTCGTTTTTTCTGTAGAAACGAGGGTTTAACTCAGTGTTGCCATTACTATCGGTGTAGAACTCTTTTAACCCTACATCTAACCCTATTGTTTTCCCTGTCGGTTGTATTTTTATTTTCACATCGACTTGGATACAAAATTGAACGTAATAGCCGTCAGCCCTTCTAACTAACCTCACTCGTTTAATTTTTTCAACTGGATAAAATGCCAGATCCCAAGTTCCGACAAGCTTGAGTTTTCCAATCCCCTTTTTGTCGATAAATTCGATATGTTTGGGGTCTAAGAGTTTCCATCCGCTCTGTTTGTATTCAACTGAGCGACTATTCTTCTTGAACTTTGGATAGCCTTTCCTACCCGGAATATTCTTTTTGCAGTTATCGAAGAATCTAGCAATAGCTGACCAACACCGTTCTACAGATGCCTGACAAGCGTGTGAATTCAAGTCCCTGACAAAAGGGTACATAGCTCGGAGTTCGGTGTTGTATCGATACAACTCCTTTCTTCCAAGTCCACGATTATCCATCCAATACCGCAGACATGAGTTCCGAACAAACTGAGATGTTTGGATTACTTCATCGATTGCTTTATATTGGTGTGATTTCCCTTTTGCTTTGAATTCGTAGACTATCATTGACGCTAGCTTATTTGGCGTATAATATTACTATACCACATAGACATTTATGTGCAGAAAGTAAGTTAACCGTCGTTGACAATAAGGCTTGCATCCCGCTTTTTTTCGGTCAGCTGACATCCGACTAGAACCCTCCTCCAAACCTGTTTGAGTCTTGGGAACGCTTAAACGAACTCAAAGTCCTGCTATTATCTCATTGAGCAGAGTTTCTTGAGGTAGTAAACAGTAAATGTACTGTTTACTACCTCAAGAAACTCTGCTCAATGAGATAATNGATTTCCCTTTTGCTTTGAATTCGTAGACTATCATTGACGCTAGCTTATTTGGCGTATAATATTACTATACCACATAGACATTTATGTGCAGAAAGTAAGTTAACCGTCGTTGACAATAAGGCTTGCATCCCGCTTTTTTTCGGTCATGCTGACATCCGACTAGAACCCTCCTCCAAACCTGTTTGAGTCTTGGGAACGCTTAAACGAACTCAAAGTCCTGCTATTATCTCATTGAGCAGAGTTTCTTGAGGTAGTAAACAGTACATTTACAGAGGGGCTTCTTCCAGAGTTTAACTTAACGGGATCTCAATCAACATTTGACTTCCTTTGCTTTTTCTTTAGTTTTGCAGCTCACTTTAGGAGGACAAATTGCTTCTCAGTGGTATTAAACCCAACATTCTCAGCAGTTCCATAGGTTTTCTGGGGTTGACGGGATTAGGATTGATTGCAATTGTGATCATCATTGTTTCTCTAAAGCCAGGAACTCCCGTCCTTGATCATTCGAGTCTGTCTAAATTTACTCAAGATTCCCAACCCTCTGAAATCCCTGAACATCAATGGATTGTCAGTGGTGAACAAGCCAAAATCTTGTTAAAACAAGGTGCAACCCTCTTAGATGCTCGTTCATTAAAGATTCTACACTGGGAACGCTTAAAAGATGCAACTTTTATCAGTTGGCAGGACTTTTCACGTCCAAACCCACCTGATCGCGGTAAACTACTGAGCGATGATCAGGTTTTAACTCAAAAATTGCAAGCAATTGGTANTCGTTCATTAAAGATTCTACACTGGGAACGCTTAAAAGATGCAACTTTTATCAGTTGGCAGGACTTTTCACGTCCAAACCCACCTGATCGCGGTAAACTACTGAGCGATGATCAGGTTTTAACTCAAAAATTGCAAGCAATTGGTATTTTTAGTCATAAACCCGTTATTGTCTACATTGACCCAAAAACCGGATGGGGTGAAGAAGGTCGCATTGTTTGGATGTTACGCAGTTTAGGTCATTCTCAAGCGGTTTGGGTAGATGGCGGTTATGCGGCGTTAGTTAAAGCAGGTTTAACGCTTGAAAATAGTCTCAAACCCACTCAACCCCCCAAGGGAGATTTTCAAGTTAAACGTCGCCCTGACTGGGAAATTAATCGCTCGGAAATCAAAAATCATTTGAATCATCAGAATTTAGTCATCATAGATAGTCGTGAACCCCGAGAATATGCAGGAGAAACGCCCTACGGAGAACAACGAGGCGGTCATATTCCCGAAGCGATTCACCTTTATTATAAAGACTGGCTGGATGAAAACGGAATGTTACTTCCCCGTCAAGTCATTTTAGATCAATTAGCAGAAAAAGGCATTACACCCGAAAAAGAAATTGTTAGCTATTGTACCGGAGGTGTACGATCGGCTTGGTTAACTTCTGTGTTAGTTGATTTAGGGTTTTCAGCCAAAAATTATCCAGGTTCCATGTGGGAATGGTCAGCCTCTCCCCCCGAAGATTATCCACTTTTGAAATTAAATTAAATAAGAGTTAGGAATAGAGGAAATTGTCGGATTGAATAGATTTTGCTGAAAACGTTCTAAATAGATTTTGACCACTAAATCATTAGGATTGGTTTGATAACAGTCTTTGAAAGCTTCACTCGCCTCAATAAAATTTTGCTGTTGATACAAAGAAACGGCTTCAGAAAATGTTGATAAATTTGATAATTTAGCCGATAAATCTTCGGGCGAATCTGCATTAAAAACTTCATAAACTGCTACTGATTCTGAGCGTCCTTTAACCTGAACTCGATCAATTAAACGAATAGCATAGTCTGTTTTAGATTGTAGACGACAAAATGTAGACTCAGAAATTAATNAAATTTTGCTGTTGATACAAAGAAACGGCTTCAGAAAATGTTGATAAATTTGATAATTTAGCCGATAAATCTTCGGGCGAATCTGCATTAAAAACTTCATAAACTGCTACTGATTCTGAGCGTCCTTTAACCTGAACTCGATCAATTAAACGAATAGCATAGTCTGTTTTAGATTGTAGACGACAAAATGTAGACTCAGAAATTAATAAAGGAATTTGATAGATTTTCGTTAATTCTTCAATTCTAGAGGCTAAATTAACGGCATCACTAATCACTGTTCCTTCCATATGATGAGAATCTCCAACCGTTCCCAACATCAATTTTCCTGTATTAATTCCAATGCCAATTTCTAGAGGAATATAGCCTGATTTTATTCGATTTTGATTATATTCATTTAAAGTTTTTAACATAGCAATTGCTGCTTTGACTGCATCATCAGAACTTCGGCTAAATAAAGCCATAATTGCATCGCCAATATATTTATCAATAAAGCCATGATGTTCAGTGATAACAGGTGTCATTCGAGAGAGATAAGCATTAATGAGTTTAAAATTATCTTCAGGAGAAAGACTTTCACTGAGGGCAGTGAATGAACGAATATCCGAAAATAATACAGACATTTCTCGTTCAACTTGATCGCCTAAATCAACCTCAAGAATACTCTGTTTATTTAAAAGTTCAATAAACTTTTCAGGAACAAAACGTAATGCGGCTTTATTAAGTTCGATCAACTCCATTTGAGCTACAATTTTTTGACGAATCTCCCGATAAATCAGTAAATAAAGAACAGAAAGCAATCCTAAATCAAAAAAAATTCCTAAAGCTAAAACAATATAACTGTTTTCAATAACTTGATCGGTGACTTTTAAACGCTGTTCAAACAATCGTTCTTCTTCTTGTTTCATTTCCTGCAAAACTTGACGAATTCCGTCCATCAATTTTTTTCCCTCATTGGTTTTGACCAATTCAATTGCGGCTTGATTACTCACCGTTCTAGAGAGAGTAATAGTTGTTTCCAGTTCTAATAATTTTTTGTCAATCAAATTCGATAAAGATTGAATATTTTGCTGTTGAATCGGATTATCTAAAGTCAAGGATCTGAGGATATCCAAATCTTGATCAATCTGTATAATCGCATTTTTATAAGGTTGTAAATATCGTTTTTGCTGCGTGAGCAAATAGCCTCGCTGACCCGTTTCAGCATCCGACAAATCGGCGGAAATATCTTCTAAAACTCTTAAAACTTGCTTGGTATGAACTTCCCACTGTTTTGTTTCAGCTAATCGTTTAGCGGTTTCATAGCCACTCGAAGTAACCAATATTAATAAAGTAGAAGAAAGCCCAAAACCCAAAAAAACTTTTTTTTGTAGAGAAAACTTCATAGAACCCGCCGATTTTCCAGGTAAAAATTAAGTTGAATTCTACCCAAAACCCTAAATTTTCAACCCTAATCTTGTCACTTCTTCAGAATTGATTGAGATGCAGAGGGTCTTCTTTCATTATGCCCCACAACAGAAGAACAAGCTCAACCGACCAAAAGTTTGAACCCGCTCAAAAAAAAATACACCCAACCCGTTAGGGAGAGTGTGTTTAGGTTATACCTATGAACGTATAACACTTAGAGCCATTCTCCCTAACATACGTCTGAGTGATCACCCCTTATGCACTTTAGAGCAAAGCGATCGCCAAACTTACCTGCAAGTCGGACTTCAAAGCGGCACAATAGAGGCGGTAGAATAATCTCACTCGGTTCGCGAGTCAACCGCAAGCCCCGGCTTTAAAAGGCGGTGTTCGGTTGACCAGAAAAGCACGTTAACAATTATTGCCATGAAGCTAAAACGACTAGGCCACGTAGCCATTTGTGTCAACGATATAGACAAAGCGGCACAATTCTATAAAAATTTGGGCATGAGGTTGGTTTGGAAAGATGCAGACTGGGCCTACCTCAAAGCCGGAGAAGATGGGTTAGCCCTACTAAGTCCCGGTTATGACCAAGCAGGCGCCCATTTCGGCTTTGTATTTAGCGATCGCAGCGAAATGGAAACCGCCTATGAACACCTCAAAACCCAAGGGGTTGAGGTAAGTTCTATTCACGAACACCGAGACGGCACCGCCTCCTTCTATGGTCGAGATCTCGATGGAAACTCCTTTGAGTACCTATACGAACCGACTGCAACCTCAAACTAGAAATTCCCAACCAGGGACTCCCGACTGTGCCTGAAAGCGTTTGAAAACGATAGAAAAACGACCATCTGCAAAACACGACCCGAAACTATGTTTGAAAAAATGCGCCTGGGAAGACGTCGGCGAACTCCCTTTTCAGCTTGGGATCAAGTTGATTACGTTCTATTTCTTCTGTCGATCGGCCTAACTATCTTAGGCGGAGTGATGATCCGTAGTGTCGAACTCAACCAAGGTCTGACAGACTGGTGGCAACATTGGCTGATGGGCAGTATCGGNACTCCCTTTTCAGCTTGGGATCAAGTTGATTACGTTCTATTTCTTCTGTCGATCGGCCTAACTATCTTAGGCGGAGTGATGATCCGTAGTGTCGAACTCAACCAAGGTCTGACAGACTGGTGGCAACATTGGCTGATGGGCAGTATCGGTTTAGCTGCCGCTATCGTGATTGCCGGATGCCGTTACGAACGCTTATTAGAATGGAAATGGGTGATTTATGTCGCCACCATTATCGCCTTAATTGCGGTACAGATTATCGGGACCACCGCTTTAGGGGCGCAACGTTGGATTAATATTGGCGGCTTTCACGTCCAGCCCTCAGAATTTGCCAAAGTTGGGATTATTATCACCCTAGCGGCCTTATTACACGAACGCACGACCCCAACTATCCCCGATGTGATCAAAATGTTAGCGATCGCGGCGGTGCCTTGGGGATTAGTCTTTATCGAACCCAACTTAGGAACCTCGCTGATTTTCGGTGCCATTACCCTGGGAATGTTGTATTGGGGAAATGTTCATCCGGGTTGGCTCATTTTATTGGTTGCTCCCATCGGTTCAGTGATTTTATTCACAGTTAATCAACAAGCCGGGATCGTTTGGGCGGTATTGATGGGGTTTGTCGGTTGGTGGAGTTTACCCATCCGTTGGCTGACTGGCCCCTTGGCATTGCTGGCAAATTTAGGCGCGGGAGAACTCGGAACTTTCTTTTGGGGTTTACTGCAAGATTATCAAAAACAACGGCTGACTGGGTTTCTCAACCCCGAACAAGATCCCCTCGGTTCAGGATATCATTTAATTCAATCGCGGATCGCCATTGGTTCAGGACAACTGCACGGACGAGGACTCTATCAAGGCACTCAAACCCAGTTAAACTTTATCCCAGAACAGCACACCGACTTTGTTTTTTCTGCCATTGGCGAAGAACTTGGCTTTATTGGTTGTGTTTGTGTATTGGTTGTCTTTTGGATATTGTGTTGGCGTTTGGTGATGATCGCCTTAACTGCAAAAGATACCTTTGGTTCCCTGCTCGCCATTGGGGTTTTGTGTATGATCGTGTTTCAGGTTTTTGTTAATATTGGCATGAATATCGGGTTAGCTCCAGTTACAGGTATTCCTTTGCCTTTCCTGAGTTATGGTCGATCAGCTTTGTTAAGTAATTTTATCGCGATCGGACTGGTGCAGTCTGTGGCAAATCATCGACAACGGATTAAGTTTTAATGGAGTCACCGAGTCACCGAGTCACCGAGTCACCGAGTCAGGAAGTTCAGGAGTTCAGGAGTTCAAGAATTCAAGAATTATCTGAAAAACTGATAACTGATAACTGTTCAGTGTAAATACTGGTACTGGTCACTCTCTTACGAAGTTGCTCTACGCAGGCGTAACCCCAAGATCGCACTTCGCGCTGATAACGGATAACTGTAAAATGCGGATTCTTCAAATTGTTCCTTCTATTGCGTTGGTTTATGGAGGCCCTAGTCAGATGGTGCGGGGACTGTCGGCAGCGTTGGCGACGCAAGGGGTTGATGTAACCATTTTAACGACAGATTCTAATGGGGATATTGGTCAACCGCCTTTAGATGTTCCCCTCAATCAACCTGTTCGTGAAAATGGTTACACCGTGCGTTATTTTCGCTGTTCGCCGTTTCGACGCTATAAATTTTCCCTGAATCTATTAAACTGGTTATGGCAACACGCTAGCGAGTTTGATGTAGCCCATATTCACGCTTTATTTTCTCCGGTCAGTAGTGGGGCGGCGACGGTGGCGAGAATGCGAAATTTGCCTTATATTTTGCGACCTTTAGGAACCCTTGATCCGGCTGATTTGCAGAAAAAAAAGCAATTCAAACAAATTTATGTAACCCTACTAGAACGAGCTAATATTGCCGGATCTGCGGCTCTGCATTTTACCAGTCAACTCGAAGCACAAGTTTCTGAACGTTTTGGGGTATCTACACGAGATTTAGTGATTCCCTTGGGGGTGAATCCTCCCCTATATGAGAAAAACACAGAATCCAACAATCCTCC
>NZ_LATL02000360.1 GCF_000972705.2 Limnoraphis robusta CS-951
GTGACGTACTCAACACCCTAAGCTGACGCTATAGGGGTCGCTTCTCTTGAATTTCTTCTAGAGCGTTTTATAGTGAGTTTCACGCCCAGACCCACTTTTTTAATTAAGATGGCACTGTTCAAATCTCTATCAAGTTCAGTTGAACAATGAGGGCAACTATGCCATCTTTCCGATAATTCTTTAGGTACAATATTGAGACAATTTGAACAGAATTGAGACGTATTTCTAGGATTAACTTTGACGACTTTCACTCCAGCGTTTTCGGCTTTGAATGATAGTATTTCGACAAATTGACCTAGACCTGCATCTGCCAAACTTTTATTTAACCCCGACTTAGCCGCTTGACCATTAGGTAAGTATTTTCCGGTTTCATCCTGTTTAGGCTTACATCGCTTTATCATATTGCGAATCTTTAAATCTTCGATAAAGATTACATCGGACTTAGCGATTAATTGATTAGCCTGCTCATAATGAAACTGCTTTCTCTGCCTTTGAATTCTTTGGTGGATCTTGGCAACCTTTCCGTACAGGAGTTTTCTGGCTCTACTTCCCTTCTTTCTACTAGCCGCTTTTCGTTGTAGCTTTTCCAGCTTGTCTTCAGCTTTACGGAAATATTTAGGAATGGGAATTGCTTCACCAGTCGATAAAGTTCCAAATTTCTCTAGCCCTAAATCAATCCCGATACTATTATTCTCTGTTGGTTCAATATCATCAGGGTTGAAGTCAGGAACAGTGTTATCAACTAAGGAAAGTGTTACATAAAAACCATCAGCTTTTTTTGTGACCAGAGCCGTTTTTATTGTGACACCTTCTGGTATAGGTCTGTGATATATGAGCTTAATCTTGCCCAGTTTAGGAAGTTGAATGTACCCGTCTTGAATACAATCAACCTTGACTCTAGAGTAAGAAAAAGTTCTATATCGACCTTTACTTTTAAAGCGAGGTTTACCACTTTTCTTCCCGTTACAATCGCCTTTTAAATACCTGTCAAAAGCTAGTTTGACTCGTTTCACCATATCCTGTAATACATCAGCATGAATGTCTTTGTATTCAGGAAAGAGTTGCTTAAGCCTAACTAAGTCTCGCTTTTGACCATAGTATTCCGGCTGTTCTCTTAGTCCTGGTAAATGAGAAACCAGTATCGAACAAGAATTAATAGGGCATCTGTTGCGCTCCCACCAATCAAATCTATCCCCTAGAAGATAGTTGTAATGGCGGCGTAACAACTCAAGCCAGTGGTTGATTCTGGCTTTCTGCTCAGTCGTAAGTCTTAATCGATACTGATATGCTAATCTCATGCTAGGATTGTAGCATATATCATTTAGTGTTGTGACTACAAAATCTTATAAGTCAACCGGACGTGCTGTTTCAAGCTTGCAAGCTCACTTGGTGCTTACAACCAAATATAGAAGAAAGGTGTTAACTAGACCTATGCTTGAACGACTTAAAGACCATATACATAATCTCTGTTCAAAATGGAACGTCCTCGTTATTGAATTCGTTGGCGAGGACAACCACATCCACTTGCTTTTTTCTTACTACCCGCAGTTAGATTTGTGCAAGTTTATTAACAACTTAAAAACGGTTACGAGTCGATTAATTCGTAAAGAGTTTGAACAAGAATTAAATCAGACTTACCGAGGAAAAGCAGTATTATGGAATGGATCTTACTTCATTGCTTCATGTGGTGGAGTTACTGTTGATGTGTTGAGAAAATACATCGAAGGACAGGAAGTTCCTGTGCATTGATAGAGATCCTGTCTGCCATTCCTCGTCACGGCAAATTAGAAATTATGCCGGACGGCTCCTGGCAGTTTAGCTGAAATCCCTATCCAATCAGCATTTTGTAAGAATTGGACGAGTTGAGTCGTTCCTTGCAGTAGCGCCACAATTGCATTCGTATCCAGCAAATAGCGATTACCACTCATCCCGCAGAGTCCTCTGCATTGCAACTGCATCTTCTGACCAGGCTAATTGTCCTGCCAAATCAGAAAAATCATACTTTAATTCTTGCTTATCAAGTGATGAAACTGGGTTTAAAACAAGGACAACATTTACCTCTACTGCCTTTAACTGAGTCAAAATATTAAGATTTAAGCAGCCAGATTCATCAGTCTTAGTCGTTAGTTGTAGAACTTCCATTACCAATAGAAGAGTAAACTTTATCTTGGCTGATTTTAGCACAATTTATCATCTGTTGGAATAGAGAGTAGATCCCTCGCTAATAATGTTGGGTTTCCTACCTCAACCCAACCTACTTTCTGACTGTTCATCGGTTAATAATGATATCTGCAAGCAAGAATTCTAATCTTATCATCTAACACTTGATAGACTAAGCGGTGTTCTTGGTCAATCCTTCTAGACCAACAACCCGATAGTTCATGCTTTAATTTTTCAGGTTTGCCAGTTCCTTGAAAGGGAGTCCGTCGGATCAAATTCCCAGCTTTTCACAGGCTTCCTCTAATCCCATTCCACCTTGACGATTTTTTGCTTCTAAAAGACGGCGTTTCATCGTTTCACTTTTTAACAAATAAGCAGTTTCCCTTTCCGATTCAATATCGCGCCATAAATCAATCGGAACAATGACAGCAACGGTTTCTCCCCGTTCATTGAATACATACTGAATATCTGTTTGGCTCATCTTTTTATTCGTACCTTGATTGAGTTTTAGCAACGATTATGAGACTATTATAGCGCGATTATCGCTCTTACGGTCAGCCAGCAAATGTTGGGTTTCGTACCTCAACCCAACCTACTCACTTGGAATTTTTTGAGGGTCTGAATCAGTTTCCAGTTCGGTTTGTACGGCTTTTAATTGCTCTGCCAGTTGATTGATTTCCCGCTCCAAATCTTTCCAATTTGCCGCACCCTGAAAGGAATGTTGTAAAGATTGAAGCTGATTTTCTAACGTCAGCAACTCTTTTAAGATTTCCAACTTCTGAGTATTGCTGTGGGAACTGTTGAGAACGGTATTTTGCAGTTCTTTTAATTCCAGATCGAGATGTAACCGCTTTTCTTTTACCCGCGCTTCCTGTTCTGAAACTTCAATTTTATGCAGGACGCTAACAAAATTTTCCCGCCATTTCCCAACGGATGAAATTAAATCTTGAACGGTTTTTGCAGGCCGATCTCCGCCTTGAGAAACTTCGATAATTCGGCTCAATTGTTCTTGAACTTTCTCTAAAGTTTCAGTTTGACTGACGGCTTTGGCTCTGGGTTCTAACTGTTGTTGAATTTCGGCCCGAAAGCGATCGCAATCTTTCCCAATTTCTGTAATGACCCTGGCAATTGATAAAATTGACTCAACCGTTTCTTGGGACAAACGACTACCACCCAGTTCGATTAATTCCTCGGTTCGCTTGTAGATGGCGTGAAAATGCTGCGATTTGTCAATCGGATTCATAGCAGCCCCCAGAAACTTAAGGTTAAATTAACACAAAAATACGTTCGCTTATCGTAACTCTAGCTTAATATAATCAGCATCGGCAGGTACTTCAAGCCTATCAAAAACCCAAATGCCACTTGCAGACAACAATCAACCCCCAGATTATATCGGATCGGGGATCGCATTTCCCGGTCAAACGAACGTCACCGGAGGGGTGCTGCTGAGTTCATCAACTCGTAACATCGAGGAGTCAATTTGGATTATCCTGAGTACCGACCTCGGAGAACGGGTCTATCGGCCCGATTTTGGCTCCCGTTTGTCGGAGTTGGTGTTTGCGCCCCTCAACCGCGAAACGCTTTTACTGCTGCGTCTCTACGTCGAAGAAGCGCTGAAAATGTGGGAACCCCGGATTATTTTGCGAGAAGTGCGAACCAACCCAGACCCAATTAGAGGTATGGTAGAACTGGATATTATCTATCAACCCAAAAATAGTTTTGAAACTCGCAGTTTGGTCTATCCATTTTACCTCGAACCAACTGTTCAATAATAGCGATCCGTATTAACTTTTAAAATTAGCAGCATGGTGAATTTTGATTTTCTGCCGAATTTACCCAAACCGAATCTAGACGATCGCAAATTTGAAGATTTAGTGCAGGAATGTTTGCTTCGGATTCCCCGCTATTGTCCCGAATGGACGAACCACAATCCGAGCGATCCGGGAATTACGATGATTGAACTGTTTTCCTGGCTAACCGATCAGATGTTGTATCGGTTCAATCAAGTTCCGATCCGCAATTATATTGTATTTTTGGAGATGTTGGGGATTCGTCTAAAGCCACCTGCTGCGGCGCGAACATTGATCACCTTTGAACTGACAAAAGAGCAAAATATACCCTTTCCAATTCCGGCGGGAACGGAGGTGGCAACCGAACGCACGGAAACCGAAGAAGCGATTATTTTCAGCACGGATAGAAAGTTCTTAATCGGAATTCCTCGGATACAATGTTTTTTGAAAGCCACAGAATATGATTATAATGAAAATCTGAGCAATGAGAGTTTGGAGGCTATTTTTCCGCGATCGCGATCGTTTTGGAGTCGCCAAGAAAACGGAGAATGGCTGACAACCATTCGCACTCCTATTTTTGAACAATCACCCCAACGGGGAAATTGTTTTTATCTGGTGATTGAACCCAAAGCAACGGGCGAAGAAAATAGCATTGAAGGTAATATTCTCGCCATCACGTTTAAAGGACAAGCCGCCACCGCAACGGGAATTGATCCGAAAAATCCGCCCCGAGAGTGGGAAGCCTGGAATGGTCGAGAATGGGTTTCGATTTTGCGACAGGAAAACGACGATCGCACCGATGGATTTAGTTTTGCAGAAATTACCCAACAAGGCCCGAATCCCGAACAGGGAGCGGATGTGATTTTGCACCTCCCAAATCGTTGGCCGGAGGATGATTTGGGAACTCAATATCGGGGTCATTGGATTCGTTGTATTTATCGATATTTGCGAGATAATGATGAGCAAGAATACGGTTACAGCAGTTCTCCGTTGATTTTTGGTTTGTCGGTGCGTGCCATTGGCGGAACCGTTGAGGCGACGCAATGCGTTTGGGTGCGCGATGAATTGTTGGGGGTGAGTAACGGTAAAGCGGGTCAGGTGTTTGAATTGCAGGGAAAACCCGTTCTCCAACGACAGAGCAACGAATATGTTGAAATTCAGCCCCCTGGCGATCGCAAACCCCGCGAACGATGGCTGGAAGTCCCGGATTTTGCCGATTCTAGAGCGAACGATCCCCATTATTTAATTGACTCCCAAACGGGTGTGGTTCAGTTTGGCCCGCTAATTCGAGAACCAAGTCAATTGAGGTTACAAACCCAGGCGCGAACCCGTTTTCAAACTCAAGACAGTCTGCAAACCCAGTTTACCGGAACAGAAGCCTCTGCGGATGCGCTTTCTCCGGCTAACGTTGAGACGGAAGGAAAGGCCCAAGAGCGTCAGTATGGTCGGGTGCCGCCACCGGGATCGGAAATTTATATGAAGGCTTACCGCACGGGGGGAGGGATGAGGGGAAATGTTGAGGCGGAAACGTTAACGGTATTGCGAACGGCGATCCCCTACGTCAAGCGGGTGATTAACTACGAAGCGGCGACGGGAGGAACGGAACCGGAGTCTTTGGAAAAGGCGGTTTTGCGGGTACCGGGACTGTTGCGATCAAGTCAACGGGCGATTATTCGGGATGATTTTGAATACCATGCGATGCGAGTTCCGGGTGCGGATGTGGCTCGCGCCCATTGTTTGGATGCGAACATGGAAATGGGTAGACGTTGGATCGAACCGGATGCTATTAAGCCGGGTCAGGTGTGTATTTTAACGATACCAAAGGCGGAGATTCAAGATTTGAGCCGGGGTTTATCTCCTGAAGAATTAAGGCTCGATGATGAACTGACTAAAAAGATTAAAGATTATTTGGACGATCGCAAACCGTTGGGGGTGCAAATTTTGCTGCGAGAACCTAAATATATTGGGGTGAAAGTTGAGGCTGTTGTTTTGGTTGGGCGGGATGGCGATCGCGAATATATTCGTTCTCAATTTCTGCAACTTTTGTATCGGTTTCTCAATCCCATTACGGGCGGAACAAACGGTCTGGGCTGGCCGTTAGGACATCCGGTTTATCCATCGGATGTGGTCGCCTATTGTCAGAAATTTTATCAGCAAATTCCTCACGTTCGTTATTTAAAAGCGTTAGAACTGAGGGGAATTCGTCCACAAGATCGCCCGAATTGGATTGTTGCGCCCATACCCGAACCTGTTATTTATCCGGGGGAATTTGGGGTTGTTTGTTCTTGGGATAATGGAGAGGAGAACGAAGAACGAAAAACCGCTCACGAGATTAAGTTTATACTGGATAATTAAGACTAAAATTCTCAAATTGGATGACTCAAACTAACTCTCGTCCAACCCTTTATCTTCGACTTACCGCCATGCAGCTTCCCGATGGTGGGAGTTTAGAAAAGTTGGCGTTATCTCCTCGTCAAACCGAAGATACAAGAAAAACAACCTTAAGGGTTTATCCGGGAGAACCGAGTGAAATTATCCTGAAATTAGAGAATCAGTCAGAAGAATCTCTCACACTAAACTTACAGCTAGAAATTGAACCCAAAATTAATCCAAATTGGTGTCAATGGTATCAGCAAAGCGTTAATAATGGTGTTACTCAACCCCAAGACGTTCGAGGGTTCAGCTATCAACTAACAATTGCGCCTCAACAACAGCAAGAAATCGAAATTGAGTTTGAATTTCCGCAAAGTTTTTTTGAAGAACAAACCGCGTTAACTTCGGAACAGAGTAAACTAGAAATTAATTATTTTGCCCAACTTTTTGTTTATAGCAATCATTTCAATAATAGGTTAATTGGTTATCAAGTTTTTGACTTAAAAATTGCTCCTAGAATAGAATATCTGGACTTTTTACCTGTTATTTACAGTGAAACAGATTTTCTCAGTCGTTTCTTGAAAATACTTGAAGAAACCTATGACCCAGCCATTCAAACCACCGATAATTTATGGGCCTATCTTGACCCGCTAACGGCACCAAAAGCGCTTCTTCCTTTTTTAGCCCAGTGGGTAGGTTGGAAAATGGATTCTCGCTGGCCTCTTGATATTCAACGCCGCCTCATTCGCAATGCAATTGTTCTTTATCGTTGGCATGGAACTCGTAAAGGTTTGCGGTTTTATCTGCATCTTTTTACGGGTTTACCCCTCGATGAAGACTTACCAGAAGCCGAGAAACATATTAATATTTGGGAAGATTTTAATCGGGGGTTTGTTCTCGGAGCAACTCATATTAATCAAGATTCGATGTTGGGAGGCGGACGCGCTTATCACTTTATTGTTCGCTTGCGAGTTGACTTTCCAAATCAGATTGATGAACCGTTAGTGCGAGAAATTATTGAACAATATAAACCCGCTTTTTGCACCTACGAACTTAACATCATGTAGGTTGGGTTGACAAAGGAAACCCAACATCAAAGTAGGTTGGGTTGACAAAGGAAACCCAACATCATGTAGGTTGAGTAGTAGGTTGGGTTGACGAAGGAAACCCAAAATCAAAGTAGGTTGAGTAGTAGGTTGGGTTGACGAAGGAAACCCAAAATCAAAGTAGGTTGGGTTGACAAAGGAAACCCAACATCAAAGTAGGTTGAGTTGACAAAGGAAACCCAACATCAAAGTAGGTTGGGTTGACAAAGGAAACCCAACATCAAAGTAGGTTGGGTTGACAAAGGAAACCCAAAACTTAATATAATTCTATTCAAACCCAATCCCTTCTATAAAGTAAATTTCTTCATTTTCACCCCAATTCAATGTTAGCAAACCATTTTTTACAAACCGATGAAAGCTAGAATATTGCCAGTCTTTAGGAGACTTAACCAAGCCATGTTTAACCGGATTATAATGAATATAATCGACGTGTTGAATCAAGTCTTTATCATCTCGAATACAATGTTCCCAAAATCGCCTTTGCCAAATTGCTTGTTCATTTTTTCGTTGTCGGGATAAGGAATATTTTTGTTTATATTTGGAGTCACATCGACGGCTAAATTCACTTTTAATCAGTCGCCAACGGGTTGAAAAGTCGCAATCATTTTCAGGTAATGTCCAGATACAATGCAAATGATCGGGGAGAATTACTATAGCATCAATTGTAAAGGGATGATTTCCCATAACATAGCGAAAAGCTTCCCGCAGAAGTGCTATATTATCAGGTTCGCAAAGGATTTTACGCCGTTGATAGGTGACAACAGTAAAAAAGTAAGTTCCCCCGTTAATTTTTGCACGACGGTATCGCATATTTCACTCAAAAAAGTAGGTTGGGTAGAACGAAAGTGAAACCCAACATTAAAGTTAACACAACGACCGCAAAAGTAGCAAAAGTAGGTTGGGTAGAACGACAGTGAAACCCAACATTAAAGTTAACACAACGACCGCAAAAGTAGGTTGGGTTGACAAAGGAAACCCAACATTAAAGTTAACACAACGAGCGCAAAAGTAGGTTGGGTTAACAAAGGAAACCCAACATTAAAGTTAAC
>NZ_LATL02000361.1 GCF_000972705.2 Limnoraphis robusta CS-951
GTTATCCACCGCTTCTCAACCCGCCGATATTAGCCCCACTGTGGCACAAATTCAAACCTTAGTTAAGGCTGAAACGGCCCTAATTTATTGGTATTATAGCAGTCATTCTTTGACTACGTTTATCCTCACCCGCGACGACCTGACCGCTATACCTTTCTCTGCTTCGGCACAGAAAAAACTGGAAACTTTAATCACCCATTGGCACCGGGATTATCAGAATTATAGTCTCAAGAAAACCTCAGATAGTCAGAGTTGGCAGCAACGGTTAAAAAACCATATAGACACCCTGCAAACCCTGTTAAATATCCCGGAAATTACCGCTAAATTACCCCCGGAGATTAGCCAATTAATTTTAATTCCCCATCGAGACTTGCACCGCCTCCCTTTAGAAGCCTTATTTCCCCATGATTTCATCACGAGTCGTTTACCCAGCGCCGCCTTTGGTTATGGTCATTCTTCCTCCCCGCTAATCAATCCTAACTCAGAAGTTTCTGTCCTGACTGTGGCTTACCCGGACAGTATCGGCGCGAAAAATCTGCCTTTTACGGAAACGGAAGTCACTGCTATTGGGCAAATTTTCACGGGTTATAATACTCGCTACCAAACGATTACGGATAAGCAAGCGACTGAGGAAACTGTGATATCAGCTTTAACTGAAAATCACCAGATTTTCCACTTTAGCGGTCATGGGGATTATGACCACGAAAAGCCAAATTTGTCAAGTCTTTTGCTATCGGGTTCAGAGCATTTAAGGGGAGAAAAAATTGCCAGTTTATCCCTCACTTCCTATGGTCTGGTGTATCTAAATGCTTGCGAAACGGGTTTAACGAATATCGAAACCATTGAGAAGGAATATGTGGGGTTAGCCAGTGCGTTTCTGCGGGGGGGAGTGTCTCAGGTGGTTTCGAGTTTATGGCTGGTTAATGATGAGTCGGCGGGGGTGTTGGCGATTAAGTTTTATCAGGAATATCTAGGGGGTGAAACGGCGGCGGTGGCTTTGCATAAGGCGAAAAATTGGTTACGGTTTGAGGCAACCTGGGCGGAAATTGCGAAGGTTTATGAATCCTGTTTATCACATCCTTCTTTGACTGATAAGAATCAGGGGATTTTATCCAAGGCTTTAGGACGCATCGAAAGACAGGAAGACCCGGAAGTTATGCCGTTTTCTGATGTTTATTATTGGTCGAGTTTGGTAATTTCAGGTTATTAAGAGAATCGGTTACAAGTGACTGGAAATAGGGAGTTAGGAGAACGGGTGATCAAATCTAAAAAGAGTGGTAAAATTACGGTAAAAGCCTCTCGAAGTTTTTTCCGACTGTCCGACTACCAACACTGAATGAGCTATGACTCCTAACGATAAAGTAATTATCACCGCCTTTATTCGCGCTTTAGCCCGTCTTGACAAAAAGTTACCCATCACTGTGTCTAATCAACTGGCCATGATTTCAGATGTGGCTAATCATACTCAACAATTAGAGGCGGTCGTGCTAAGTGATACAGATTTAGCCCTATTATATAATCAAGAGTGCGATCGGCTGATGACTGATGCAAGCGATCGCAAAAAAGGCTATCTTCCCAACTTTGATAGTGATGATTATAACACAGAATTAAGCAATCTGGCTGAACAAATTTGTCATTCTCCCGACCCAGCAAAAGCCTCACAAGATGCCCTCAAACCTTCTTTCGGTGGCAAACTTCAACAGTTTTTCAGCAAACTCTTTAAATAGTCTCCATCTCTCTAATTTAATTGAATGTACCCCCTGAAAGAAATCACGCTGCAACTGTTTCTGTATGACTTACAGGAAGGGTTAGGACAAACATCAGAAAGCATCGATTTTAACCGCTATTATTTTTGGCGACGGTTTCATCCTGACCTGCAAAAACCATATACTCAATTAACCGCAGAAAATCACCAAAAACTGCAAAAATATGCTAACCGCGAAAACCCAGAAATCGATATTGTTTCCTTAGATTATCAGACGGGAGAACAGCCTCTTATTGGGATTGAATATGTTTTAGCCGCCTCTCAATTGGGGGATAACTATAGTTTAATCATTGATGCCTATGATAGCGAATATCAGAAAACATCCTTAACTCAACTGAAACAATATATTCAGGAAAGAATTAGTAACACTCCCTCAACCCTCGGTCAAACTTGGCTATTGTGGGGTAAACTCAATGGCGAATATTCCCCCGAGCAAGTTCATCAAACCATTGCTAAAGATAGTTATACAGAAATCGCCTATCAACCCTTACCCTGGAAAAAAGATCATCAATTGAGTTTCCCAGCAAATCAACTCTTAGGGGGCTATTTATTTGAAATCTCCAAGTTAGTTTCTCTCCAAAGTTGGGAAGATTTACTCGGATTAATTGATAATGAAAAACCCGAAAATCTGCGAAAATATCCCCCCTTAAATGATGAAAATAAATTCCGTCTTGAAAAAAGTATTCAAGACAGTTTAGGAGAATCCCATTATTTAATTTGGCTATTACCAGCAGAGTCCGACTTAACCGCAATTCAAGACGAAATTCGGCAAATACAGACCCATTTTCATCGTCTGTTATCCTATCGCCATAAAATTATTTGGGCTTATAGCCAAAGTCGGATTCTCAAACGCAGATTAAAAGACAATTATCAAACCATTCAAAAATCCGTATTAACCATTCGCCAAAAGCGGAAACAACCGGAAGATTTACAAGCCGCCTTAGAAGAAACCTTAGAAATTTTAGGGAATTATGCTATTGATTTAAGTCAACTGCATTCCCAGTTAAGGACAATTACAATTAATTTAGCCAACTATCAACAAAGGTTAAAAGAATTAACAAAAGTTGACCCGAATTGTCAGTTAATTTCTTTGGCTGAGTTTAGTCAATTGGCGGCGAAAAAGTATCAAAGACAGGTAAAAACGGACTATGAGAGTTTGAGTCCGGGGATGATTTTATTAGAAAATTTGATTACCACTATTGAAGGAATTGTGGAAATTAATCAAGCCAAAAGAGAAGATCGGCTAGAAAGAGCGATCGCTGCTGCTAGTATTGGAGTCGGTACAGCGTCGGCAGCGGCTTCGTCAATTGCCAATTATTCCGAGGGGATATTAACAGGATTTCTTCCCACCGAAAATAATGCGGCACCGCCAACCCTTCATCCGGGACTAACCGCAAGTTTTGTCTTTATTGCCAGTTGTCTAATTGGGATCATTTTTGGCGGTTTAACGTGGTGGCGGTTAAATTCAAGGGCGAACAGTTGAAAGTTTCGGGGGTATCAATTAAAAATCCAAAACTTTTGTGATTAAAGCTAGCGCCTGAATGATTTCGCGCTATCTTTAAGTTTAGTTCTAGCTTGAGTAGGCGACAGAAAGTCCATGAAATACTTCTTTTTAACGGATGGATGGACTGTGGGTCGTGTCTGGGGTGTTGGTGGCCTGTGGGATGAAGCCGCTCACCGCCGCCCCCCGGAAATCCAGAGACTGAATCTCTGTTTGTGTGACAAGAAAGAAAAAATGTGGCTGCATCGGGTAGAAGATGCCGTCTTGATGCTGGAAGTTAAACCCTTGACTCTCTCCTCTGAGAATAATCACTCAGCCAGTAGCATTGGTCAAGTGATTCTGACTCGCTTAATTACGGCTGACCAAGTGTTGGATCGCTTATGTACGGCTTCGGCTCAATGCCAAAGGATAGAGACTCCCTTGATCTCGACTGAACCCGGGTAAAAGTCGAGCCGAAAGCAGCTAGGTTAGATAACAAAGGTTAGTACACTGGGGGGATTTTTCTCGGCTTTTTTGACTCGGATGGTTTCTGAGTTTTGCAAATACTCTTGCAATTGGTTCTAACTATCGATACACTTCTTTAAAATAGGGAATCAGACGAGTCACTGTTCCAAGAGTCCAAACTTGTCTGAGGCGTAAAATCAGAGAATTTTTTTCGGTCTGCGGGAGGTGGACTGCTGCGTGGGTTCTCCTGTCTGGGAGATAAAGGTTGAGCAATCAACCAGAGATGCTGTTTAAGACCAAAAGAAGCTACGTTTCTTTTGGCAATGGCAGACGAGACACGAAACCTGATCCGCGCATCTCCTGTGTTGGGGTCAGGTACTTCACATAAGTTTCATGGATGCAAATCACCCGTAAAACGGTCTTAGCTTAAATAAAGGTTGACAAATCGTTAACTTTAGGGTAAGGAAACGGGTATTCATGGCAAAGTTTAAAAAGTATACCTTACAAATAGAGGAGGAGCGTAGTCAATGGGACTACCCTGGTACCGCGTACATACAGTAGTTCTGAACGATCCGGGACGGCTGATTTCTGTACACCTAATGCACACTGCTCTCGTAGCAGGCTGGGCGGGTTCAATGGCCCTCTACGAACTAGCAATCTTTGATCCATCTGACCCCGTTTTGAATCCGATGTGGCGTCAGGGAATGTTTGTCATGCCCTTCATGGCTCGTTTGGGAGTCACCGAATCTTGGGCCGGTTGGAGCGTCACCGGAGAAGCCTCTGGCAACCCCGGAATTTGGTCTTTTGAAGGCGTTGCAGCCGCTCACATCATTCTGTCCGGTCTTCTATTCCTAGCGGCCGTTTGGCACTGGGTTTATTGGGATCTCGAACTGTTTACCGATCCCCGCACCGGTGAACCCGCTTTGGATTTACCCAAAATGTTTGGGATTCACTTGTTCTTATCTGGTCTTCTGTGCTTCGGCTTTGGAGCCTTCCACTTGACTGGATTGTTCGGCCCCGGAATGTGGGTTTCTGATCCCTATGGCTTGACGGGTAGTATTCAACCGGTTTCGCCCTCATGGGGGCCAGAGGGCTTTAACCCGTTTAATGCCGGGGGTATTGTCGCTCACCACATTGCGGCAGGTATTGTGGGAATTATCGCGGGTTTATTCCACTTGTCGGTAAGACCTCCCCAACGCCTGTATAAAGCTCTGCGGATGGGGAACATCGAAACTGTACTGTCTAGCAGTATTGCGGCGGTGTTTTTCGCGGCCTTTGTGGTCGCAGGAACCATGTGGTATGGTTCGGCAGCTACTCCAATTGAACTGTTTGGCCCGACTCGTTATCAGTGGGATCAAAGCTACTTCCAGCAAGAAATTGAGCGGCGAGTTCAAGCCAGTGTCGCCTCGGGTGATAGCTTATCGACAGCTTGGTCTAAGATTCCTGAAAAACTGGCGTTCTATGACTATGTTGGTAATAGTCCGGCTAAAGGCGGTTTATTCCGTGTTGGCCCAATGAACGACGGTGATGGGATTGCCCAAGGTTGGGCGGGTCATCCGGTCTTCACTGATCGTGAAGGTCGTGAACTGACTGTGCGTCGTCTTCCCAACTTCTTTGAAACCTTCCCCGTTGTCTTACAAGACAAAGACGGTGTAATCCGAGCTGATATTCCCTTCCGTCGGGCAGAATCTCGTTATAGCTTTGAGCAAGCTGGAGTAACGGTTTCTTTCTATGGCGGTCAGTTGGATGGTCAAACTTTTAGCGATGCACCCACGGTTAAAAAGTATGCTCGTCTAGCTCAACAGGGTCAGCCCTTTGAGTTTGACCGAGAAACTCTGAATTCTGACGGTGTATTCCGCACCAGTACAAGAGGCTGGTTCACCTTTGCTCACGCCTGCTTCGCTCTGCTGTTCTTCTTTGGTCATATCTGGCATGGTTCTCGTACCATCTTCCGGGATGTATTTGCGGGAATTGAAGCTGACCTCGAAGAGCAAGTGGAATGGGGACTCTTCCAGAAATTGGGTGACAAAACAACTCGTACTAATAAAACAGTTTAGAGTCACTTTTGTGAAATGGATTTGATCTACCTCAAATACAGGTTGATGTAAGTTTTTGAGAGTTAAGCTAGGGGATTAAACTCGTCTCCTAGTCTTAGCTCTTCTCTAATTTGGAGTGAGATCAAAGAGGATTCTTTCGACGGTTTTGATCTCTAAACTGGTAAACTGGTGATCAATTGGAATATAAGGAAACTTTGACACAATGGAAAGCGTTGCCTATATCTTAGTTTTGGCTTTAGCTTTGGGAGTGCTATTTTTTGCGATCGCCTTCCGAGAACCCCCTCGGATTGGAAAATAAGCTAGAATGCTTTTTTGCTGGAGATCCGCAAAATTTTTAAGAGCATAGCATCAAGCAAACCCAATAGAAGCAGACTTCATCCGGGGCTATGGGAAATTCCTTTAGTCCCTGAAGTCTATATTCAGGTTATTATAATAAGGATTCTGTTTTTTCACTCTAGTCAAAGGGCATGACCGCTTTGAGGGAGTTATAACTTGAAAAATTATAGTTATGCAGTGTCCTGTTTGCCAACACACCAATAGTAGAGTTTTGGAGTCTCGTTCCGCAGAGTCAGGCAGAAGTATTCGTCGTCGTCGAGAATGTTTGAATTGTAAGCATCGCTTCACGACTTATGAACGGATTGAATTCGTGCCGATTACGGTGATTAAGCGAGATGGGAAGAGAGAATCTTTTGACCGTTCTAAGTTGTTACGAGGTCTGATACGAGCTTGTGAAAAGACCGGCTTGGAAACAACGGCTTTAGAAGCAGTTATTGATGAGATGGAAGCCGAATTACAACAACGTGTGATTCGGGAAGTTTCCAGTCAGGAAATTGGTGAATTAGTTCTAGAACAGCTCCAATCAGTTAGTGAAGTGGCTTATGTGCGTTTTGCTTCGGTTTATCGAAAGTTTCAAGGAATCCGAGATTTTGTGGAAACCTTAGATCACCTCAAAAGCTATCAGAGAAATAGTGATCAAGCTGAAGAAGAAGCCGATGTTTCCGCCAACTCCTGTTCAGAGGAATCTGCATCTGAGTTCAGTTCGTTAAAACGTTTACAGTCGGGGGAAGCTGAAGAAAATCAAACCCAACCCCAAGAAGCAATCTTTCCTTAATTTTGGGTTTGAGGAATGATCAGCTGTTCTCAACTGTTGATTTCAATTCTTTCTATCCCCTTGACACAAAACTCAGATAAGTGTGGCATAATAGTAATGCTCTGACCTAGACTAATCGACATAACCCCAGAGTTACAGTTATAAAGACTGCTCATTCCCTAAATATAGCCAAGTTTTGGCTCAGTTTGGGGAAAGTTGTTAGAGTTGATTAGCTATAGTTCTATAACGGATCTAAGTTAGTTAGACCCAACTCATTGTCCTGCCCTCTGTTAAAGTGAGGTGCAGGTCAAAGCAATTAGAGTGAGGTTGAATGTCACCTCAAAACTTGGGATCTTCCAATGCTCAAACCAAATTTAAGGGAAAGCAAGTGGAAGAAAGGCTCTAAGTTGTGTCAAAAACTACTAAGGAGAGAAAATCTAGGAAACAACACGCATGATCAATCAGAAAACCAATCAGAGAGATGTGGGTTTTACCCACGAAGACTTTGCCGCCTTACTCGATCAGTATGACTATCATTTTAGTCCGGGAGACGTTGTTCCAGGAACGGTGTTTAGTTTAGAACCTAGAGGCGCTCTGATTGATATTGGTGCTAAGACCGCAGCTTACATTCCCCTCCAGGAAATGTCAATTAACCGGGTGGAGAGTCCGGACGAAGTATTACAGTCCAACGAAACCCGTGAGTTTTTTATTCTAACCGATGAGAATGAAGATGGGCAGCTTACCCTATCGATTCGTCGGATTGAGTATATGCGAGCTTGGGAACGAGTTCGTCAACTGCAAGCAGAAGATGCAACGGTAAGATCCCAAGTGTTTGCGACTAACCGAGGTGGCGCTCTGGTTAGAATTGAAGGATTACGCGGTTTTATTCCCGGCTCCCATATTAGTACCCGAAAGCCCAAAGAGGAATTGGTTTCAGAAGAACTCCCTCTGAAGTTCCTAGAAGTAGACGAAGACCGAAACCGACTGGTGTTGAGTCATCGTCGTGCTTTAGTTGAGCGGAAGATGAACCGACTCGAAGTTGGAGAAGTGGTGATCGGAACAGTACGCGGAATCAAACCTTATGGTGCCTTTATTGATATTGGTGGCGTGAGCGGTTTGTTACACATCTCCGAGATCTCCCATGATCACATTGATACACCTCACAGTGTCTTCAATGTTAATGATGAGGTTAAAGTGATGATCATTGATCTCGATGCGGATCGGGGTCGGATTTCATTGTCAACAAAGCAGCTTGAACCTGAACCGGGAGCAATGGTGAAAAATCCTGAGCTTGTCTACGAGAAAGCTGAGGAAATGGCTGCTAAGTTCCGAGAGAAAATGTTAGCCGAACAGCAAGGAACAGATGCTCCTGCGGTTGATGAAGCGGAACTGAGTGAGATAGACATTCCGCCTGCAACCGAGGATGAAGAAGTTCTAGAAGTTGCTGATGAAGCCGTAGTTCCTGAAGCCGTAGTTCCTGAAGCCGTAGTTCCTGCAACCGAAACAGAGGTGGAAGAAGCCGAACCTGAGACGGCTGAACCAGAAGAAGCCTCGGCTGTTGCCGAATCTTAGAAGTTAAGGTTTTAAGGAAGAGGGAATGTCCCTCTTTTTTCAGCTTGTTCAGCAAGAAGACTAGAAGTTTGTTGGAGAAGTCTTAGTTGGTTACTATTCAGGTTCAAGGCGTTATCTTTGAGAAGATTAGCGCTGTCATTTTTGATAAGGATGGCACGCTAGAAAATTCTGAAAATTTTTTGAGAAATCTTGCTCAGAAGCGATCGCGTTTAATTGATGCTCAAATCCCCGGTGTCGGAGAGCCACTGTTAATGGCGTTTGGTGTAGAAGGTGATCAGCTCGATCCTGCCGGATTAATGGCAGTGGGCAGTCGGCGAGAAAATGAAATTGCGGCGGCGGCCTATATTGCCGAAACGGGACGGGGGTGGTTAGAATCGTTAGGAATAGCTCGCCAAGCTTTTAATGAAGCTGACCAATATTTGAAAGATGCAGCTCCGTCCCCATTATTTCCAGGCAGCTTAGAGGTGTTGAAGTTTCTCTCAGAAGTGGGATTGAAACTGGCCATTCTCTCCGCCGCCCCCCTTCGAGAAGTACAAGCATTTGTCGAACGCTATCAGCTCGGAGACTATATTCAACTGCAAATGGGTGTAGATCAGGGCTTGAGTAAACCTGATCCAGATTTATATTGCCAAGCGTGCAAATACTTAGAGGTAGAAGTTTCGACGACTCTAATGGTTGGAGATGCAGCAGTGGATATGGAGATGGCTAAAAAAGCGGGGGCAGCAGGTTGTATTGGGATGAGTTGGAAACCCGAAACTGCTAAAAATTTGTGTCAAGCTGATGTTATTATCACTCAACTTGATGAAATTCAAGTTCTTCAAGTTGCAGATGACTTCGAGTAGCTTCGAGCATTCCTGAGGATTGACTAAATTCCTTGCCACTTTGTAGCTTCTTGGATTGCAACAAACATTCATCGGGTTGACCAATGACTTTTGGGGTCAGAGTAGCTTGAATTGCGAGTTTAATCAAAACTTTACAATCAACCCAGCTTTAATATTTAGGAGGAACTACCTTTGTCTAGTCGTTACCTTTTTTCATCTGAATCAGTTACAGAAGGCCATCCCGATAAAATTTGTGATCAAATTTCCGATGCCATCTTGGATGCTTTACTCACCCAAGATCCCAAAAGCCGGGTTGCTGCCGAAGTCGTCGTCAACACAGGTTTAGTTTTAATTACGGGCGAAATCACTTCTAAAGCACAGGTCAACTATATTGACATCGCTCGCAAAAAAATTGCTGATATTGGCTATATTCATGCAGATAACGGTTTTTCTGCCAATAGCTGTTCTGTTTTGGTTGCCTTAGATGAACAATCCGCAGATATCGCTCAAGGGGTTGACAGAGCGCAGGAGACGCGGGAACATCTGAGTGAGGAACAGTTAGATGCTATCGGTGCCGGAGATCAGGGCTTAATGTTCGGCTATGCTTGTAACGAAACGCCTGAACTAATGCCTCTACCGATTAGTTTAGCCCACCGCATTTCCCGTCAACTGGCAGCAGTACGCAAAAATGGCACCCTTCCCTACCTGCGTCCAGACGGTAAAACCCAAGTGACTATCATCTATGAAGATGGCCGCCCGGTCGGAATTGACACCATTTTAATCTCGACTCAACACACCGCTACAATTGGAGAAATTACAGACCCCGTTGCCATTCAAACCCGAATCAAACAAGATCTCTGGTCTGAAGTGGTAGAACCTGTATTTGAGGATATTAGCGTTAAGCCGGATGCCAAGACGCGGTTTTTAGTCAACCCCACAGGTAAATTTGTGATTGGTGGCCCCCAAGGGGATTCGGGTTTGACTGGCCGTAAAATTATTGTTGATACCTACGGGGGTTATGCTCGTCATGGAGGCGGGGCTTTTTCGGGGAAAGACCCCACAAAAGTAGACCGTAGTGCCGCTTATGCCTGCCGCTACATTGCTAAAAATATCGTTGCTGCTGGATTAGCGGATAAATGCGAAGTTCAGGTTAGCTACGCGATTGGGGTTGCTCGTCCGGTGAGTTTGTTTATTGAAACCTTCGGCACCGGCAAAGTAGATGAAGATAAGCTGATTGAGGTGATTCAGCAGAACTTTGAACTGCGTCCTGCGGGAATGATTCAAGCGTTTGACTTGCAGAATTTACCTGCTAAACGAGGTGGACACTTCTTCCAAGAGGTTGCAGCTTACGGTCATTTTGGACGGACTGACCTGGGTTTACCTTGGGAAAGAACGGATAAAATTCAGTTGTTGAAGGATGCTCTGTTACCCATGTCGGCGATCGGATAACGACAGCAATCTGCTTGGCTTATAGCATTTTTTAGTTGAGTAAGGTACAGTCCGCTCGAAAAACCCGGTTTCTTGAAGAAACTGGGTTTTTATGGTTGACTTCATCTTTTTCGGGTCTCTAAAGCTGCTAACGCTTGCTCTAAGTTGTTTAAAACTGTTAATTTAGATTGAACTTTGATTTCAATCAAGGGTTAGTTGGAAAACGAAAAAAAGCTGACTCAAGCTTCAACTCTCTCTCTAAATTTCATCTTTTAGGGAACCTTTAGTCCGATGATTGAGTCGTCAAATCGGTAAATCCCAAAATTGCGACAATGAAGCCTCAAACACCATTACTTCGGGTTGGTGACCCTGCACCTTGGTTTCGCTTACCCACTCAAAATAAAGGCGATTTCTTCCTGCGTAACAATGCCGGAAAACCAATTCTTCTGCTTTTTTACGCTCTAGATGAAATTCCGGCTTGTCGTGAAATTGCCTGTCGATTTCGAGATTTAATGCCGATTTTAAATCAATCGAATCTGCGCGTTTTTTCTATTAGTTCAGATCAGCCTGAATCTCGCCTGATATTTGCTCAAACTCATAATATTCCCTTTAGCTTGCTGTGTGATTGCAAGTTTGAAGTGAGTTTAAAGTACAGAGTTTGTTCTTCAGCAGACGGAGATCATTCTACTTTATCCTATCTTCGGACTGGCTTTTTACTGGATTCAAACCAGCGAATTTTAGGGATATATCCTCTCAATAACCTCGAAGAAGCGATTCAAAAACTCTTAGGAGATCTTCAGGTTCTCATTCGTCGAGAAGAACCTCGGCATATGCAAATGCAAGCTCCTGTCTTGCTCATTCCTAACGTTCTCGATCTCAAATTTTGTCGCTACCTGATGGAAATTTGGGAAACTCAGGGAAACTCAGAATCCGGTTTTATGAAACGAGATGGAGAGAAAACAGTAGGATATCTTGACCCCAGCCATAAACGGCGTCGCGATCATTTTATAGAAGATTTAGCATTAATTAATCACATTGATTTTCTAATGCAGCGACGAGTTTTTCCGGAAATTCAACACGCTTTTCAATTTGAAGTCAGCCGTCGAGAATCCTACAAAATAGCCTGTTATAATGCCGAAGAAGGTGGATATTTTCGACCCCATCGAGATAACACCACACCGGGAACAGCTCACCGTCGGTTTGCAATGACGATTAACTTGAATGTAGAGGAATATGTTGGGGGATTTTTGAGATTCCCAGAACATTGTCTTCATCTGTACAAACCAGATACAGGGAGTGCGATTATTTTCTCTTGTTCTTTAATGCACGAAGCAACCGATATAACCGCAGGTCGTCGTTTTGCACTTCTCTCATTTTTTTATGGCGATAAAGATGCTCAGGCTCGTCAAGTATACGAGAAAAAAGCCCAAAATAATTATGAACAAGTGATTCGAGTTGAATCGTAAAGATTAGACGATTTCAACACCGAATATTCAGGACTTACGCACTCCTTGGCTGCTCAACAGCCCTGTTGAGGTTCCCAGCCCGAAACTGGGTTGAGACGTAAGTCCTGTAGATTTTTAAAAAAATCTGTAAAATTAGCTAACCCTCCCGAGACAGAAGAAAATAGGCTTTTTTACTAACCGATTGTCTTTGATATAACCCGGAGGATTTGATTAATCTTTCTTTGATTTACAACTTTCTTACAGTCAATCGTAACCAATTCGCAAATTGTCTACTAAAACTCGCTCATCTCTGTTAACTTAAACGGAGGAAAAATTCCCTATAAATTGATGATCGTAGGTACCTGACCTATTATTCACTTCTGAATTGAGATCATGTCTAGGTGGAAATAGTAGCACCAACCTTTCAGATAGTAAATGCACAGATCCGTAGAGTGAAATCGTAGAGATGAATCCTCAATAAATGATTGTAACACAACTAAGCACTTTACTGCTGGCAACTGTGCTGCCCTGCATGACAACCTTAGTCACTCATAAATCTGTTCAAGCTGAAATCTTCAATAATAATGGTCATACTGATGTGTTTATTTTAGAAGCTCATGCAGCCACTAATAATATCTATCAAGCCCAAGTAATTACTGACTTTGATTGGTTTGCAGATGCAGATAAAATCGGACTCACGGGTGGACTTACTGAAGAAGATCTTGACTATATGGAACTCATCGATTTTGATGAAGATGGCTTTTTAGATGATGCTGTGATTAAATTGAAATCAACCCAAGCCATTTTAGCCGTCGTTCTCAACGCTGATGATTTTGTACTCGAAGGAGAATTTATTCCGATTACTTCAAGTCGTCAACCGATTCCCGATTTTCAAGAAGTAAATCTCGTTAGTTGTAACTCCTCGGTGGTTGATTGAATTCTCACTTTTTTGGATAAAGATTACCTAAAAATCTTTTGAGTTTCTCTCGCGAGAATAGCACCGATTCGGCTACAATTAAACTGCTGACTTTAAGCGCTCACACCGTTGGTTTAGAAAATACAACACATCCGGTAAACTGTAAAAGCAGTTAGTGTTAGATTGGGAAAATGAAGCATTTTGACGTTGTTGTTGTGGGAGCAGGGCCATCGGGTGGTCACTGTGCGAGACAGCTTGCAAAGTCTGGTAAAAACGTCTTACTCGCCGAACAGCATCAAACCTTTAGCCAAAATGACTTTTCAAGCGCCGCAACTCCGATAGAAACCCTAGAACAGTATAATCTCCCTCCAGATGTGGTCGGTAGTTTGTGGCAAAAAATTGTAATTGTGACCACTCATGTTCATCATAGTTGGGAATGCGATCGCCCTCGGGGTGCTGTCTTGAATTTTGCTAAACTGCGAGAGTTTTTAGCCCAAGAAGTTCAACGACAAGGGGGTGAAGTTTGCATGGGACACCGCTACATTCAACATTTTCAAGAAAGTGGAAAAACAGTCGTTGAGTTCAAACCTTATAAAAGCCATGAAACGGTTCATGTATCGACTCAAGTTTTGGTAGATGCTACTGGCCAGACCCGAGCGGTGATTTCTCCATCCCGACAAAAATCTTCATCTTACCTAACCGGAATTGGAACCGAATATTTAATAGAAGTAGAAAGCTCAGACTATCAAAAATATGCCCATGAATTAATATTTTTTCTGGGTCACAAATGGATGCCTAAAGGATATTCTTGGATTTTTCCGATGGAACAAAATCTTTTAAAAGTGGGTTCTGCTAGACTCAAACGTGAGCATAAAATTGTTGAACAGACCGACTCCCTGAAAACCTATATTGAACTGATTTTAAATGATTATTTATCAGGAATTTCATACAATATTATTAATATTCATGGTGGAGTATTGAAATATTGTAGCGGCCTGAAAGATACCTATTCACAAAATAACATTATTGCCATTGGAGATGCAGTTTCAACCGTGAATATGTTGGGGGGAGAAGGGATTCGACATGGAATGCAAAGTGCTGAAATTGCTTGTCGATATATTGAAGCTTATCTTTCCGGAAAACAAGTTAATTTCCAAGCCTATAAACCGGAGATGTATCAGACCTATAAAAAGACTTGGGACTGGTCTGAACGGATGGGTATTAGGAAATATTTAGAGTATAGTGATGAGTTGATTGATCGCGGAGTTGCGTACTTAAACCATTTCAGTGCTGACGAAATTTTAGAGATTCTTTTTGAATACAATTTCCGAGTGATATATCGAGGAGTATTTCCTTATCTACGCTACAAGCTTGCAGCTAAGATTCACAGTTTAATTCGACAGATTCACTCTAGGCTGACTCAAACAAAATCCCTAAAAGGTGTAGACTAGAATAGAACTAGAATATAAATTGTATATTTCCATTCTCAACGCCCTATGACTTCTAGCCTAACTCAAGTTTATCCGATCATTTGGCAAGATAATCGCGTTCTGCTGATTGACCAAACTCGCCTTCCTAAAGAATATACTCGAATTGAAATTAGTCGCTATGAAGATATGGCTCATGCGATTAAAACGATGATTGTTCGAGGTGCGCCCGCCATTGGAATCGCCGCAGCTTATGGAATGTATCTCGGCGCCCGAGATATCCAAACTGTTGATATTCAAGAATTTTTAGTACAATTAGAAACCGTAGCTGATGTGTTACGCCGCACTCGTCCAACGGCTGTTAATTTGTTTTGGGCGATTGATAAAATGCTGAAAACCGCTCAAGAAACCAAGGGATCAGTTGAACAGGTACAACAAGCCTTATTAGAAACAGCAAAAACGATTCATGCTGAGGATATTCAAACCTGTAAACTGATCGGAGATACCGGATTAACCGTTTTACCGACATCTCCTGAAAAACTCAATATTCTCACTCATTGTAATACCGGATCGTTAGCCACTGGAGGCTATGGAACCGCTCTTGGTGTAATTCGTTCAGCTTGGCGAGAAGGACGTTTAGAACGAGTTTATGCTGATGAAACCCGTCCTCGTTTACAAGGGGCAAAACTGACGACTTGGGAATGTGTTCAAGACCAAATTCCAGTTACATTAATAGCCGATAATATGGCGGCTCATTGCATGAAACAAGGTTTAATTCATGCGGTGATTGTAGGCGCAGATAGAATTACCGCAAATGGGGATACAGCGAACAAAATTGGCACTTATAGTTTAGCATTAGTAGCCAAAGCCCACAATATTCCTTTTTTCGTTGCTGCTCCTTTATCGACGGTGGATTTTCAACTGGAAACAGGAGCAGAAATTCCCATTGAAGAACGAGATCCAACAGAACTTTATGAAGTGGGTAATACTCGTTTATGTCCGACAGGAGTTGAGTTTTATAACCCCGCTTTTGATGTCACACCCGCCCAATTAATTTCTGCCATTATTACCGAAAAAGGAGCCGTTCCCCCGGGAGACTTAAAAACGTTAAAGTCTTAACAACTTGAGGAATCTTTCAACCCAGACACAGAAAACACCCAGAGCAAATCTTCGTGTCTTTGTGTCTTGGTGGTTCTCATCTGGTGCTGATCTCGTTATCCCGCCAAAGACTTCAGTATCCATCCTAAAATGATCCCCAATCCCCCAAAACGAACCGCCTGCCAAAAAGGTTCTTTGAGACTTCCCCAAGTAAACAAGCTGCTTTCGAGGTTGAGTTCAATGGTTTCTAACTCAGCTTCAATTTGACGCAATTCCTCTCGTAATTGACGGGATCGGGTTTGACGCAGTTCGGGGATCACTTGATCAATGCGATTTTTAAGTTCAGCCTGACGGCGTTGATCTCGTTTAACTTGAGCATAACGCTGTTTGATCCCCACGAGCGATCGCTCGACTTGAGATAACGCTTGCTCAAACTCCTGATCTTGCGATGTCATCTCTGTTTTAACGGGGTAAGGTTCTGAGCCAGACAGATTAAGTATAATCGGGATCGGTTTAGGGGTGAAGTTTATTGGCATAATATAAATGCAAAGATGCAACTTCCCTTAATCTCTATTTGATAGAAGGTTGTTCATGGTTAACTCGATCCCCACATCTGCTCAAAATGCTAGCCTCGTTAATACTTCCCTGGTGTCTCGCCTTGACGAGTATACCACCGAAGAGCTGGCCCAAGCGCTAGCCGAACGCCTAGCTATCGGTGATCAAGACTGGCATCAACTCAAATCTAACCGCAAAGCTCGCGCGAGCGAACAAATCATTGCGGCTCTGGTTTTTCTACTCAAAAATCAACCCGAAGAATCGATCCCTCGCCTGAATCAAGCAATTGGTTGGCTGGATCGCTCGATCTCAGCACCTCCTTGTCCAGGTCATGGTGTGAATTCACCAAAAAAACAATCTTGAACTAGATTGGAAAATTTACTGTTATGATAGTTGGGGAGAGATTCAGAGCAGATACGAGTCAGGTTTGGCTCTAATTTACTCTAAATTTGGGTTCAGGGATCAAGCAGCAAAGCTATATTTCAGCCTGTGTTTTCTCCCCTAGCGTGATCCGAGTTTAGGCATAATAGGAATTGACTATCTCCTTACAAAGCGTTAATTCTGTCCCTTCCGGGTTCCACTCAACTCGATCAAAGATTTGGTGCAAGATATACAAACCTCGTCCGCACTCATGCTCATCAACAGGCAATATTGACTCCTCTATTGGCGGGTGATGATCGTCTAATAAATGAGCGGGACAAGGACAGGGAGGACGAAAACCTGATCCCTGATCAGAAATAATCCACCAAAACTGATTTTTGATGATGGAGAAACGGACAACGATTGTTTTACTGGGGTCTAGTTTGTTGCCATGCTTGGCCGCGTTTACCAGTGCCTCCTGAAGCCCTAAGCGCAGTTCTCCTTGCCAGGACTCAGGGATCTCTGCTAGGAGCAAATCTAAAATTGGACACAGATAAAGCGTAGAAGCAAAGCTAACTGTGACCCAGTTACGTTGAACCGGACGCGATGATATGGCAATCACTCGGAAAACTCCCTGGCGTCATGGTGGATAAATTTCACACCCTGCATCAGTTTTTAACTTCCTTTCCGACAATCGGAGCAGGTTTAAAGGTCATCTTTATTCCCATTTTCCCCATGCAGGATGTGAGAAGGGTTAGACTGCTTTTTGATGGGTAGGTTGACAATGCACCTTTTCCTAAAACTTTCTACAGAGTTACAGCAGCAGAACAGCTATTTTGAGGGCTTGATTAACTAAACAAACTAGAAGCTGATTCTAGTGTTTAGTGATGGACTTTTTATTTCATCAAGCTCAAAGGTGAACTTCGCCTCTACCTGCCATTCTATCATTTCTCAGCGGCTCAGACAGCCGTGAGTCACTTCCGACGACGCTAAAAACCCCCTAACGCTTGATGAGATTGGCTCTGAGAAAGCACTTCCAGACAGAGTTGAGTCATAATCCGCAAATTTGCCAGAATTAGATCCTTACTTTAAGATTATCAAAACACTCGCCAAAAAACACCGATCCGGAAAATTGTTGAGGCTGACCGAGAACCCCAAACAGCGTTTCAATCCCTGGAGATCTAAAAATTCCCGCTCCCAAAACTTGAGGTAAAAAACAACTTTCTGATTCGGTATTATCCCGGGTTGGGCAGTCCCATCTTAAAATTAAAAGATAATCATCAACCTGAGTTCACAAAAATTGATGCTATGCAAACAACTGTAACCGCTAACCCTTATGAAATCTCGGGTACTTACTGGAAGTGGCGAGAACAGTTAATTTATTATGTGCGGGCGGGTGAACCTCAAGCCTCGCGTCCCCCTCTGCTCTTGGTTCATGGATTTGGCGCCTCAACTGACCATTGGCGCAAAAATATTATCGGCTTGAGTGAACATTTCGAGGTTTGGGCGATTGATCTCCTCGGATTCGGACGTTCAGCCAAACCCAACTGGGACTATAGCAGCGATCTCTGGCGCGATCAACTGGATGATTTTATCACCGAAACCATTGGTCAACCTGCAATATTAGCGGGAAACTCTCTCGGTGGATATGCGGCTTTATGTGTCGCCGCCCAACGTCCCCAATCGGCTCGGGGGTTAATCTTGCTCAATAGTGCAGGGCCATTTACCGAAACTGAACCCGCCCCCCCCCCTCCCGCCTGGAAAAAGACGGCTTCAGGAAGCTTGCGATGGCTATTCCAACAGAATTGGGCCAGTTATGCCGTCTTTCAATGGACAAGACGGCGCTCAACCATTCGCAAAACCCTGAAAAAAGTCTATTTAAACCCCGAGACTGTTACCGAACAACTGGTTGAAGACATTTATCGTCCCTCTTGTTCTCCCGGTGCGGCGCAGGTGTTTGCTTCGGTGTTTAAAACGCGATCAGGAGAAAAGGTTGATGTTCTGCTGAGTCAACTGAGTTGTCCGCTACTCTTGCTTTGGGGAGAAGCTGATCCTTGGATTAACTGTCGCGATCGCAGTGCCAAGTTTCGCCAATATTATCCTAAACTGAGCGAACATTTTCTCAAAGCAGGTCACTGTCCCCATGATGAAGTCCCGGAAATTGTCAATGACCTGATCAAAACCTGGGTTCTTTCTGAATGCGAAATTAGCTTCTGCGGCGAGAAGCCACACACCTGAAAACGAAGTGTCAGTGTGAGATGAATCGCCGACAAAATCTCTAATTTCTCGGCAATTCCGTTATAATCAAGTACATTCGCTCTAAGTTGTTCAATGAGAAACGTAGCAAAAGTCAGACTATATCCAACGGATGACCAGAAACAAGCCCTTGCAAAAGCGTTTGGCTCTGTACGTTGGGTGTGGAATTACTGTCTAGAGCTAAACAACCAAGCCTACAAAGAAACAGGTAAGGGTATCTCAGGAATGCAGCTAAAAAAGCAACTACCAATTCTTAAGAAGAAAGAAGAAACAGCCTGGTTGAAAGAAACTTATTCACAGTGTTTACAGCAGTCTGTTTTGAATCTTTCCAGAGCTTTTGTCAACTTCTTTGAGGGTCGGGCTAAGTACCCTAACTTCAAGAGTAAGCATAGTAAGCAGTCAATTCAATATCCCCAAAACGTCAAGATTATTGAAAACTGTTTGAGTTTCCCTGTGATTGGCAAGATTAAAGCAAATATTCACAGAACCTTTGACGGGAACATTAAAACAGTTACAATAACTAAGACTCAAACCGAAAAGTATTATGCTTCTATTGTGTTTGAGAATGAGGATATTGAACCCCAGATTTCTGCTCAGGGTAAAGCTATAGGGTTGGACTTGGGACTGACTCACTTTTTAATTACAAGTGAGGGGTCTAAATATGATAATCCTCGACACTTCAAGAAGCACTCACACAACTTAAAACGGAAACAACAGAAGTTATCCCGCAAGCAAAAAGCGTCTAACTCTAGGAATAAAGCACGTAGGTTAGTAGCAAGAGCGCACGAGAAAGTCAGCAACGCAAGGCAAGATTTTTTGCATAAATTGTCTCGCCAAATTGTCAACGAGAACCAAGTGATAATTGCTGAAAATCTCAACGTAAAGGGCATGGTACGCAACCATAATTTAGCCAAAGCAATAAGCGATTGTGGTTGGGGAATGTTCTTAAACTTTGTTAATTACAAAGCGAAACGGGATGGAAAGACCTTTCTGGAGATCTATCGGTTTTTTCCATCCTCAAAGACTTGTAATGTTTGTCTGAATATTGTCGAAAGTTTGCCGCTTGATATTCGTCAATGGGAATGCAATCATTGTCATACCCAACATGATCGTGATATCAACGCAGCTATTAACATTCGAGACGAAGGATTACGAGTCATCGCGGGGCGTATAAACTGCGCGGGAGACCCACGCAGACAGCCCCTTGCCTCTGGGACGGGGGCGACTGCCAGTGGAGGAGGTGTAAGACTAGCCAGAGGACGTAAATCTTCTGTGCGGCAACTTCCGATCAGTGAACAATCTGTTGATGCTTCGACCAAGACTGTTCAAGAAACTGGAAGCCTACGTCAGAAAGCGAAGCTATGCCGTGGGTAGTTCACTAGTAAAAACGAGGATGAATTCGGGGATTGAGCTTTTCTTCCACAGGTTGACCCCCTTTGAGGTGCTGTTCAACAATGTTGGGAACATCCTGGGGTTGAACTCGATAGTACCAAGTTTCATCCGGAGTGACGCGAACCGTTGGGCCAACACTACACTGGCCCATACAGCCCGTCTCCATAACGATTTCAGAAATCTCAGCGTCTAGAAAGGCTTGCAGCACCTTTTCGGCACCGTGTCTCAGACAGGTTTGATTTTGACAGACCCAGACACAGCGAGAAGTCGGTTCTGCATTATTTGAGGCTGGGTTGTTTACCTGAGTTTCTGACATGGGTCAAGAGTTTTATAGCGATTTTTCGGCTTAATTCTATTATGACGGATGGGCTTTTCCAGGACTCAACACTTAGCGATCGCCACAGTTCAACGGTAGCTCTTTTTCCCTCTGTTGTGGAAAAAATTGTGGATAATTTCCTCAAACACTGTGGAAAACCTCCAAACTGCTTCAGTCTCTTGACTAGAGCCGTAGAGGTTTAAGCAGTTTTCCACAGGTTTTCCACAAGATGAGCAATAGGCTCTAGCAAATCGCAGAGAAAACGATAGAATATAAAACTCTGTGTCTTCACTCTAGGAATGGTATTCTGTTGTCAGAACCTCATACTCTGATTGCCAATCTTTTTATAAAAACTCAATCTTTACCCAGGTCAATCTATGCGATTAATTGTTGAACAGGAAAAACTCAGTTCTAATTTATCCTTAATCTCCCGAGCAATTCCCTCTCGTCCGACCCATCCCATTTTATCGAATATTTTATTAAAAGCATCTTCAGAAACTCAACAACTGAGCCTGACTGCATTCGATTTAAGCTTAGGAATCTATACTTGTATGAGTGCAGAAGTTGAACAAGGGGGAAGCTTTACACTCCCGGCTAAATTACTCAATGATATTGTCTCTCGTTTACCCAATAGTCCGATTGCTCTCGATGACGAAGCCGGAGAATCTATTATTACATTAACCTCAAGTTCAGGACGCTATCAAGTGAGGGGTATGAGTGCTGAAGAATACCCGGAACTTCCGAGTATCGAAGAAGGAGAATTCATTCAACTTCCGGCTGATGCTTTAATGGAAGGATTAAAAGGTACGTTATTTTCTACCAGTCCTGATGAAACTAAACAAGTTTTAACAGGTGTTCATCTAAAAGTGAGTAAAGATTTACTTGAATTTGCCTCAACGGATGGTCATCGCTTGGCGGTTGTTAAAGCTGAAAACTTCAATTCTGATGATGAATCGAAAGCTGATAGCGACTCAGAAATCAAAGATTTTGAAGTGACGATTCCCGCTCGAGCCTTACGAGAAGTTGAACGAATGATGGCTGCCTATTCTAGCGGCAAAGAAGAGTCCAAACCAATGGTTAAGCTGAGATTTGATGAAAGTCAAGTTATCTTTGAACTGGGAAATCAACGATTAAATAGTCGAAAATTAGAAGGGTCTTATCCCGCTTATCGACAACTGATTCCCAATCAATTTCTGAATCAAATTAATGTAGATCGTCGTAATTTTTTAAGCGCCTTAGAACGAATTGCCGTCTTAGCGAGTCAGAAAAATGATATTGTTAAGTGTAGCATTGATAACGATAATCAGAAAATATCACTCTCAGTAGAAGCGGCGGATGTGGGAAATGCACTCGAATCTTTATCGGCTCAAATCTCAGGAGAAGAACCGAAAGAACTGGCTTTTAATGTCAAATATTTGATGGAAGGTTTAAAAGTTTTCAATACTTCAGAGATTCAAATTCAGCTTAATGCGGCTACAAGTCCCGTGATTTTATCTCCTTTAGGCGGATTCAAAATGACCTATTTAGTGATGCCTGTTCAGTTGAGAAATTAGGGGTGAAAAGCGGCGATCAAATAGAAGGTTGTAGCCGGGAGAACGGGTGAAGATGGCGCAAACAATTCCCGCAATTGGGGCGACACTCAGCCAACTCAAACCGACGTTTGAGCAGCGACAAACCATCGTGAACTTCCGGCGGGCGGGAATGCCCGCACTGTAAGCTTATTGGCGCTGCAAATTTCACAAATCAGATAGAACTGCTATATGCCCGTAGGATTAATTGAGACTGAGGCATCTGAAAATAAAAGTAATGGTTCACGTTTTATGGTTTAATAGAGAGTCAGAAGACCATTAGGAGCTAAACCCATCTGATGTTTAACGTGATGGATAGGTTAATTTTTAACAGTCTAGATAAATTATATAAGTTTTATTCTAAAAAACAGTTAGGCTATCAACTAGCACAACTGAATAAACCCGATACTCGATATAAAACACTGCTCAAAGAAGTGGAAGGGGTTTATAAAAAGATACTGCTGACCGATTTATCAGACTATGACGAGGTAAGAACTGATTTACTGTTTAAACTTTTAGGTACATCGGTCAGTGAAGCGCTCTATATTGTCAATTATTTACACAAATCTTTACCCTTACCAGGGGATATCTGCGAATTTGGGGTCGCCCAAGGTGCGACATCAGCATTAATGGCGCATGAAATTCAAAAGACGGATAAAACAATTTGGCTTTTTGATTCCTTTGCTGGATTACCCAAACCCTCCGCTAAAGATACACTAAAAGATGATATCTTTAATCTCCGATCAATGGATGCCTACACGGGGACAATGCTCACCTCTGTTGATCTGGTACAAAAGCGATTAAATGATATTAACTTTCCCTCAGAACGGACTCAAATTATACCTGGATTCATTGAAGAGACAATTCAGTCATCTAACCGGCCTCAACAGGTTTGTTTTGCCTACGTCGATTTTGATTTTTATGAACCTATTTTAGTGGCTCTCAATTTTCTAGATCAGGTATTATCTAAAGGTGGACATATTATTGTTGATGATTACGACTTTTTCTCGACGGGCGTAAAAACAGCAGTCGAGGAGTTCATCGCTGCCCATCCAGATAACTATCGATTGTCACTACCGATTAAGTCAGCCGGACATTTTTGTATGTTAGAAAAGTTCTCTTAATATGGATTCACTTAACAACCGGAATTTTGTAATTCTATTTGGCAAGCTGATCAGAGCCTGCGAGAAATCGTCAAGGCGGTACTGGGCGATCGCCTGGGCGCAAATGGGCGATGCAAACGCCTGTATTCCCACCCCCCAACCGGTGTATATGCCTCCGATTTTGGACAGCTTTGGCTGCCGGGGTCGAAGAAATCGTCATCAAAAATAAAGAAACCTTTCGCGATCTTGTGCAAACTCTCCCCCACCTGAATCAGATGAGGGAAATAACACGTTAGCCGATTGTGGTGACTAATTGTGAGGGTTTATTCTTCTGAATGTAAAGTCAAGTCTACGATGGGATGCAGAAGGGTTGAACGGAAATTTAAGCGAAGTTCTGTATTTAGATATCGGCGTTGAAACAGTTGCCATTTTTGCCACGCTTTATAACGACTTTGCGCTAACACCTGGGCAAAAGTCGGCAAGACTGACTTAATATCTGACTCCAAAACATTTGTCATTACGACTTCTAACACATGACTATCTTGAATATCGCCCAAATATTCTTGAATGTCTTTCATGTCTTGCAAATAAGCCGAGTATGTCGCGCCATAAAAATCAGTAAACAAGTTCATCAAATAC
Source organism: Limnoraphis robusta CS-951 (assembly GCF_000972705.2). The sequence goes on from NZ_LATL02000361.1 coordinate 23,754, forward strand.
CGAACTCGCTTCACTTGTTTACGCAGATCATGAATTGTTTCTCCTTCGACTTGCAAAATCTGTTCTACAGTTTCAGAAGATAGTTGTTCTGAACCATTTTGAGTGGGTTCTGTTTGAAGCTGTTCAATTCCCACTTGCCAACCGGGATGTAAAAACAGTTGGCTAATTTGCGGTAATAATAAATCGGGCAGAACTTCTTCAATGGGTAATTGTTCGATTTTCGTGTAACACGGGGAGTCTAACCATTGTTGCAACTCTTGCTTTAATTGTCTGTACTTCTTGCTTTCTAGCGTCTTTTTCACCTGCTTAAACGTTTGTTGACGCTGTAGATTCAATTCGGACAAAACTTGCTTGATTGCTTTCTGTTCTTTTGAGGGTAAATTCGGATAGTATCGTTGATCAATGGCTTCGAGTAGAACATCTAAATCCCGCAATTCTCCTAAGCACCGAGAGACTTTCCCGATGTTTTTGTTTTGTGTTCCCTTGGGTAAATCGAGTACCGGGGCAAATCCTGTAATCGCTGAACGTAAACGTCGCATTCCGACTCGCATTTGGTGGAGTTCTTCGGGATCTTTGTCTGCCAAAACTTCCGCTTCATGCTGGAGAACTTTATCTAAGTGTTGCTGAATTCCGAGTGCAGCCCAGTCTCCCAATGTTCTAACTTTATCTAATGTAGTTGTGGTCATTTTCACCTCCCGAAATCGAATCATTTTCAGGGAATGATTCAGTTATCTTCTAGTGATTATAACAGCTCTGTCTCTAGTAAGTTAACAAAAGTTAATAGAATTAATTCAAAAGATATAAAACAGCTTGTGCTTACCCTAAAAAACATAAATCAAGTTTATTCCTCAAGATAGATTTATGAATGTATTGAACAAACAAAACCCGCTCTTTTAACAAAGTCACAAAAAATAGATGACCCCCAAAGTTATCTAACTGAGTGACTTTGAATGCTTATTCGGGATTCGCCTGTGTGTTTTTTTTACCAACTTAATTGGGAATATCAGAGTTACTACTTAAACATACCTTAACTTAATTGTCAAGCAGATGTGTTTTGATCAAGGTAGGGGTAAAGGAACGTAGACTCCTAGCCAGGGTTGCCAGCCTTTTCTCTTGTGCCTTCAACAGAAAATCCTCAATAGACTATCCATCACGAACTTGAGTGAGTTTAGAAAGTTTGGGTGCGGCAACTTGTATAGACAAAAGCGTGTGAACATCTGCTATGAATTTTGCAAACCTCTCGAACCCTCCCTCTGACAGTCTGATTCTTTGTAGCTACAAAAACCAAACTTCTCAATTGCAAGTATTGCGAATTATCAGTACAAAAACAGGCTACTTCGAGCGTGTAGTATTCCCCGATCAACACTTACTTTTTGAAGCGGAAGACCAAGCTCATCTAGAAGTATACTATCGTCTTTGCTGCGACTCAATCGAGATGAAACAGATTCCCTGCATCAGCCTCAAAGTCAACGAGATTCTTTAAAAGAAAGTTAAATCGGTTGCATCTATGTCAACTCCTGAAAATAGACCTCAAAATCAGCAAGAAAATGATTCTCAACCTCTGTCCGATCAATTTTTAGTCTGTGGTTTAGGGGGTTTAGGACAGCATTGTGTTGTGGCGCTCAAAGCCTACGGAGTCAAAGTGAGTGCCATTGAATTAGTCCATCCTCAACACTGGGAAATCCCCAATTTACCCAACTTATTAGAGAATTTAATCATTGGAGATTGTCGAGATCCAGCCCTACTGAATCAGGCAAAAATTCAACACTTTCGATGTGTCTTAATCGTCACCTCAAACGAACGAATCAACGCCGAAACCGCCCTCGTTATTCGCAAACTGAGTCGATATTCTCGTTTGGTTTTGCGTTCATCCAAGGAAAATCTCAACCAACTTCTGGGTCAACTTTTGGGAAACTTAGTCGCCTATGAACCCACACAACTGCCTGCTTTTGCCTTTGCCTTAGCGGCTTTAGGAACTGAAATTCTCGGATTTTTCAACCTAGATAGCTACCGCTTCCAAATCATTCAACGCCAACTGAGTCCGGGTGATCCTTGGTGTAATCGTTCAAGTTTACAAGACCTCAATAGTCGCAGTCGGCGTCTTCTTTGTCATCTTCCGAGAGGTTCTTCCCAACCGCTAAAAGTCCACGCTTGGCAGCCTAATCTTCAACCTAGCCCGGGTGATATGATTGTTTATGTCGAAGTCATCGAACGGTCATTTTCTCGATTACCTACGACGACAACAACGCTATCTTTAAAACAAATTCTGCAAGACTCATTGCATTATCTGAGTTGGCAGTTTCTCCAACAACAAATCATTCAATATTGGCAACAAAGCGAACAACAACCCCTGCGGCGAGTCGCCCTATTTTGTGGCTTGTTTGTGTTTATTCTATCGGTTATTGGTACGCTGTTGTTTCGTTCATATTACCCCGAAGCGACGTATCTGAGTGCATTCTACGGCGTGATTATTTTGCTATTGGGGGGGTATGCAGATATTTTCGGTGAGTTTGAACCTGTTACCGTAATTCCCGGGTGGTTACAGTTTTTTGCTTTGGGGCTAACCCTAGCCGGAACCGCCCTGGTTGGGGTGTTGTATGCTTTACTCACTCAAGCCCTCCTGAGTGCAAGATTTCAACTGACTCGAAAACGTCCGCCCATTCCTCAAAATAACCATCTGATTGTGATTGGTTTGGGGCGAGTGGGTCAACGGGTAGCGGTTTTTTTGCAAGAGTTTAAACAGGCGATTGTCGGAATCACAGAAAATTCCCAATTTGACTCGACTCTTTTACCGTCTATTCCTCTGATTATTAGTAATTATGCAGATGCCCTGAGTAAAGTCAATCTCGCCACCGCCCGTAGCGTTGTCATTGTGACGGATGACGAGATTTTAAACTTAGAAATTGGCTTGATGGTACGCAATGTTAATCCCCATTGTCATATCGTAATTCGCACGATGGAACAAAGCCTTAGTCAAAGTTTAACTCAGTTATTGCCGAAAACCGATGTATTGTGTGCCTATAAAGTCGCAGCCGAAGCGTTTGCAGGAGCGGCATTTGGCGAAAATATTCTGAATTTATTTCGCCTGGGAAATGAAACCATTTTAGTCACAGAATATCAGATTGAAGCGGGAGATACCTTGAACGGGTTGCTGTTGTCAGAAGTGGCTTATGGTTACGGAGTTGTGCCAATTTTACATCAATCTGGAGAAAATATAGCTCGATTTATTCCCTCTGATGATATCCTACTTTCAGTTGGCGATCGCATGGTGGTTTTAGCGACAACGGAGGGATTACAAGCCATTGAACAAGGGATTTGTATTGCTGCGAAAACAACGAAAGTTCACATCGAAGACGCCCGCACACCAGATGCAGCTTTTGAAGGGGCAAACCTCATCGTCAGGATTTCAGGCTGTCAACTCAGTCTAGCTCGAAATTTGATGAATAACCTACCCGCGACTTTACCCATTCCGCTCTATCAGCATCAAGCTTATCGTTTAGTCCAAGAACTGAGAAAATCCCAAGTATGTGCTTATATTTTATGATGTATTATCTGTGGGTAAAATAAATCTTTTATAAAATTTAACCCAATGATCATCTAGAGATATTTTTCTTTTAATGTCAAGCTTCCAAACTATGGATAGTTCAAGTCAAGGGGGAGTTCACAACTGTGCTAAAAGAAACTGCGGTAGAAGTGACGCATCTGACCAAAAGCTTCAGAGGTAAAACCGCTCTACAAAAGGTCAGCTTTAGCGTAGAATCCGGGGAAATGGTGGCCTTGGTGGGGGCATCTGGTTCGGGGAAATCAACGCTCCTCCGCCATCTCAACGGTTTAGAACGGGGCGATAGTGGTGTCGTTAAAGTCTTTGACTTTCCGTTACAATCCGATGGCAAATTTCATTCAAAAATTCGCCAACTGCGAAGCAACATGGGTTGCATTTTTCAGCAATTTAATCTGGTGAAGCGACTCAGTGTGATTGAAAATGTCCTCGTTGGAAATTTAGCACAAATGTCCTTCGCCCGCTCTGCCATTCGTTATTTTACCAAAGCCGAAAAAATACAAGCTTTGTCTGCTTTAGAACGAGTGGGAATTTTAGAGCAAGCCTACAAACGTGCTTCGATGCTATCAGGAGGTCAGCAGCAACGAGTGGCAATTGCTCGCTGTTTAGTTCAGGGCTCTCGGATTATTTTAGCAGATGAACCGATAGCTTCTCTCGATCCCGAATCGGCTCGTAAAGTTATGGAATTGTTGAGTGAACTCAACCAACAAAATGGAATTACCGTGATTACTTCTTTGCATCAAGTGCAGATGGTGCAGCAATATTTTCTCCGTGCAGTCGCTCTGAAAAACGGAGAAGTTCTCTTTGATGGGCCGACAGAAGCACTTGATAAAAACCGACTCAACGAACTCTACGGTAGTGCCGCAAAAGAATTAGTTTTAAGCGGACATGGAGAATTATTAGTCTAAATCAAAATTCCCGATTCTAACCCTTGAAATAGTCAACAAGTCACTTAGAGGAAACTATGGACAGACGCCATTTTTTTAAATCCACTTCTTGGTTTATTTTATCACTGAGTGCAGCCAAACTCCTCGCCAGTTGTTCACCCAGTTCGACGACTTCTGAAACTCAACCGACTTCAGAAACACCCCAAGCTGAAACGGTGACTGCGACAACGACACAGGTTAAGCCTTTATCTGAGATCAAAGAACTCAATTTTGGCATCATCTCTACAGAGTCTCAGGCGAACCAAAAACCGATTTGGGAGCCGTTTATTCAAGCGATGTCTAAAGAACTCGGAATGCCTGTTAATGCCTTCTATGCGACCTCCTATAATGGGGTGATTGAAGCCATGCGGTTCGGGCAAGTTCATCTGGCTTGGTTGGGTGGAAAATCCTATATTGAAGCGGCTAAAATAGCCAACGCTGAAGCATTTGCTCAAACGATAGCGCTTGATGGTTCCAAGGGTTACTATGCTTATTTAATCACGAATAAAGATAACCCCATTGTTTCCGAAATTCAAGGAGAAAATGGCGATCAATATGTCTTGAAAAATGCGGCAAATCTTACCTTTGCATTTAATGAACCGAACTCAACTTCGGGCTTTTTAGTCCCGAGTTATTATATTTTTGCCAAAAACAACGTTAACCCGAAAAAAGCTTTTGAAAAGCTGATTTTTTCAGGAAGTCACGAAGCCACAGCGTTAGCCGTTGCGAATAATCAAGTTGATGTGGCAACGAATAACAACGAGTCTATTAGTCGCCTAGAAAAAACAAATCCAGCCGCCCATGAAAAAATCAAAATCATCTGGACTTCTCCTGAAATTCCCAGTGATCCTATTAGCTATCGGAAAGATTTACCCGAAGATTTAAAAGAGAAAATTAAAAATTTCTTTTACAATTATACCGATGAAACGGTATTAGGCCCTCTTGAATGGTCTAGCTTTGTTCCCGCAGACGATAAAAATTGGAACCCCATTCGAGAATTGGAAATTGGCAAGCAAATTCTTGAAGTTCAAGATGATGAAAATATCGATGCAGCCACGAAACAGAAAAAGTTAGATGAGTTGAATAAACA